>JBCCOH010000170.1:0-8607 GCA_039111275.1 Cyanobacteria bacterium P01_D01_bin.1
ATTCGCTCAACCGCAGCACGGACCTACAAAACGTTGGATGAGGCCATCACACAAGCTTTCGACGCGGTCTCGTTGACTGATATCGAGCACTGGTTTGCTCATTGTTGCTACTGTACCTCACTCAACTGAGAATCGCTATACTATCGCGCTCCCAAAACTCTGTGTTGTACACCACGTAGTACAACACACCTAACTTTGCATATATCAAGAGTTTCTTATCGTATTCTCCACCCGATTTGTGCGAAACCATTTCTAAGACAAACTGCGGAGCGATATCCTCTTCTTCCCACGTTACATAGCTTCGCTTAGAGTCTCCATCCTTCCTTCTTGCTACACCTAAGCTCACCTTCTTGCTACACCCAAGCTCAAAAAAGCATCTGGAACCACGGGTATCTTACCGTTCTGCCCAAGTGCTCATCAATAGCAGCAACAGCAGATTAGGCAATAGATTCTGGTCCTCATTTCGCGACAGCGAACCAAATGATAAACTTACGGGCGTATCGTCAGAACAAGGTAAGTCGAATGAGCTAGGAAGAGACTGACGGATATATGCAGAAGTCATAGGATTCGTCTCTCACAAGTTGGCTACCTTCACTGTAGCGTTTGTCGCTCGACCCATCAAAAGTTCTCTATAGTCCCAAACTTCCCGGTCGCGCTGTGTGCCGCCTCTCCACAGGTTTTCGGCGTTGGAAATATCTTTGTTGGATTTGCTAATCCCTTTGTATTTAGCGCCCCTCTCACCCACTGCATTGTCTCTAGATCCGTATCGCTAAACATATCTGGCATATAGCAGCGCTTGTCCGCCCCAACTCCGTGCTCACCCGAGATACTGCCGCCCACTTGTACACACAGCTTCAAGATGTCGCCACCTAGCTCCTCTACAGCTTCTAGTTCACCTGGAACGCTGTTGTTGTACAAAATCAAAGGATGCAGATTGCCGTCACCTGCGTGGAACACGTTCGCCACACGGTAGCCGTGCTTTTCACCTAGCAATTCGATTTCTTTGAGTACTTCTGGTAGCTTGGTTCTAGGAATCACCCCATCTTGCACGTAATAATCGGGGCTGAGCTGACCCATCGCGGCAAACGCTGCTTTTCTACCTTTCCATAGGCGAGCTCTCTCTGCTGAGTCGGTGGCTTGCGTAATCTGGCGAGCACCGTTTTTTCGACAGAACGTTTCTATCTGTTGTGCGGTGGCGGCTACCTCTGCAGGGGCACCGTCTATCTCTATTAGTAGGATGGCGATCGCATCTCTCGGATAGCAGTTTGTCGCCACCGTATCCTCCACCGCATTCAGACTAAAGTTATCCATCATCTCCATCCCCGCTGGGATAATTCCCGCCTGAATGATGTCCGACACTGCTGCACCTGCCGCCTCTACGCTAGTAAAGTCCGCCAAAATCACCTGTACAGATTCAGCCGACTTCAAGATCCGCAGCGTTACCTCAGTCACAATTCCTAACGTCCCTTCCGAGCCGACCACCACACCCGTCAGGTCGAACCCAGGCATCTCAGGCACTGTGCCGCCAATATCTACAACATCTCCATTTGGCAATACCAGCTTTAGTCCCAGTACGTGATTGGTCGTCACCCCATACTTCAAACAGTGAACGCCTCCAGAATTCTCGGCCACGTTCCCACCAATAGAACATGCCAGCTGACTAGACGGGTCAGGCGCATAGTAAAAGCCCGCACCGCTTACCGCCTGTGTAATCCAGTTGTTGATTACCCCTGGCTGTACCACGACTCTTTGATTGTCATAGTCAATATCCAATATCTGTTGCATACAGGTCGTCACGATCAGCACGCATTCTTCAATCGGCAGCGCCCCACCCGACAAACCAGTGCCAGCTCCGCGCGTCACAAAAGGAATCTCTTGCTCGTGGCACAGCCGCACTACCGCTGCGACTTCTTCGGTCGTCTTCGGCAGCGTCACTACCGCTGGCCGTTCGCGATAGCTCGTCAGCCCGTCGCACTCATAGACCAGCAGCTCTTCTTTGCGCCGCGTTACCCGGTTGGCACCTAGCAGCTTCTCTAGCGATCGCACCACAGGCCGCCAGTCCCGACCAGTAGCAGTACTATCAGCAGAACGCGCATCTACAGCAGCAACCATAGCGAATCACAAGGAAGGAATCTTCATTGATCCTAACGCAGAAGTGCTAGCCACCTCGACCTTTTTCCAATAGTTCGCCGTTCAGCATCCGCTGCGCCGCATCTAACAGCGCTTCTTCTAGGTATGGCTTTGTAAAGTAGCCACTAGCCCCTAAATCTACTGCCATCTGACGATGGCGATCCGCGCCGCGAGAGGTCAGCATCGCAATCGGAATTTGCTTTAGGTGGCTATCTTTCTGCATCCGCGACAGTAGCTCTAGACCGTCCATTCGGGGCATTTCTATATCGCAAAAAACCAGGTCGCAGGGCAGTCCAGAGCGCAGCTTGTCCCAGGCTTCTTGCCCATCGCGAGCTTGTTCTACCCGGTAGCCCACCTTATTGAAGCTCATAGAGAGCAGCTCTCGCACGGTGATCGAATCATCCACAATCAGCACAGTTGGATCGCTCTTGGCTGGTAATTCTGCAACAGTGGCTTCAGCCTCTGACCATAGCATCGAGACGGGCTCACGACGAACCCGGCCAGTCGCGATATCAATCAGCTCTAGAACATCGGCAATCGGCATGACTCTGCCGTCGCCTAGGATAGTCGCACCTGCAATGCCCAGCGGCTTCGGTACCGGACCTTCTAACTGTTTGATCACAATTTCTTCTTCGCCGATCACCTGGTCTACCTGGAGTGCAACGAAGGTATTTGCGCTTCTGAGCACAATAATGGATAGTATATCGTCGTCTTGACTACCCCCGTAGACACGACCTCTCCCTAGCGTCCGGTTGAACTTCAGCAAATCGGTCACTGGGCGAATCGGTAGCAATACTTCACGCCAGAGGACGCAGTCTTGGTCTTGGTCATTTTTGAGTATGCGATCGCGTCCCACATCCAGCATATCTTCGACCCCATCCATTGGAAAAGCAATCCGCGCCTGATTGCTGACACAGCTCAAAGCCTTAGAAATACTCAGCGTCAGCGGCAGTCGAATCGTAAAGCTCGTGCCTCTACCCAATTCAGAATCGGTCGTAATCACACCGCGAATCTCTTCTAGTGCAGTCCGTACCACGTCCATGCCCACTCCCCGGCCCGCAAAGTCATCTGCCTGGTCTCGGGTACTAAATCCAGCTAGAAAGATCAGCGCGTACGCCTCTACATCAGTTAGCTCGTCCGCTTCACTCTGCCTGATTAGCCTTTTCTCAATCGCTTTACGTTTGATAAGCTCTGGATCAATGCCTCTACCATCGTCCGAAACATAAATGACCGTTTGGTTTCCCTGATAGAACGCCTTAATTGTAATTTTTCCTTCCGGTGGCTTGCCTGCTGCCCTTCTTTGTTCTGGCGTCTCGATTCCATGAGTAATTGCATTGTTGACTAGGTGCGTCAAAGGGTCATACAGACTCTCTACAATCATCTTGTCAATTAGCGTATCTTCACCCTCTATCACTAGTCCCGCCTCTTTCCCGCACCTTAGAGAAATATCTCTTATCGCCCTTGGTAATCTGGCAGATGCTTGAGAAAATGGCACCATTCGAGCAGTGTTTAGTCCCTCTTGTAGCTGGGTGGTAACCTGCCTAAACTGTCGAGTAATCTGGTCAGAAGATTCGATCGTATAGCCAATATCCGAGGCAGACTCTCGCACTCTGACAATCAGCTCAATCATCTCTTGAGAAAGCGTATGAAAACCCGTAAACCGGTCCATCTCAAGGGCATCGAAGATGGCACCTGTTGCGTGATCTTCTGCTTCGGACAGAGTGTTGTTAGCAGCATGGGTTCTACGGTTAGCAACCAAAGAACTTTCTAGCAGCGATCGCTCATATAGGTCGCGCATCCGCTGCCCCACATCATTTAGCTGCTGCACTTGAAATAGCAAGTTGTCTAGGAACTGGCGCAGGCGTTCCTGGTCACGCTCAAGGGTATTACGGCTAACAACTAGTTCCCCAACCAAATTACTTAAATTGTCTAAGTGTTTGACGGGAACACGCATATTCTGCTCGCGGATTCCAGGCGTTCTTTGAACAGACTTTGGAGAAGGACGATGTTTGGGTGCTGGTGATATATGCTCGTCTGCGCCGTCTTTTAAGAGTCGCTCCAAATCTTCAAAATTATCGTCCTCGTCATCCGCTTCGAAGAGATCCAACGCACTATCTGCTGCGGGTACTGGTGCATCCACAGTCCCTTCTGAAAGCAACAGTTCTAGGTCATCAAAACCATCGGTGGTCGCCGTCGCCTCGCCTCGTATCTCACTTTCTGCGACGTTGCTAGAAGAGATGCTGCTAGAAGAAGCATTGCTAGAAGAAGTATTGCTAGAAGAAGCCAGTCCTAGAAGATCATCAATAGACAAGTCATCTGTTGAACTATTTTTCTCTACTTCAGATGCTGTATCAACCTCATTTGCGTCAGCAACTGGAGAGATTGCCTGACTTTCTTCTGGCATCACGTCAGTAGAAAAGTTGTCCAACTCGCTTAGATTATTCTCTAATAAGTCACCTTCTGACAAATCGTTTGCCAAAATGGAATCGTCTATCACCTCAGGGCTTTCCAAGTTCTTCCCAAAAGCTTCCTCAAACTCTATGAGGTCTTCAGGGAGCAGCCCATCAACATCAGAGGTATCGTCCAGAATGCCAAAATCAAGGTCAAATGCGCCGCCGCTTGCTGTCTCGTTAGCATTCCAGTCGTCATCACTCTGAACAGAAGTGATAGAAGGAACAGAGGCAGTCTCAGCAGCAGAAAAAAGGCTCTCAAGCTCATCCTCTTCTGTATCCGCATTCGCTGTGTCTGGATCTACATCGACCTTTTCCAGACCCAAAGACAGTGTATCTAGCGATCGCACTGAATTACCCGCAGACTTTTCTGACTCAAAGACTTCCTCAGCGCTCCCTTCAAAATCTTCTATCATCTGAGAACCAGCGCTCGGGGCTGTCAAAAATGAATCAACCTCTAACTGTTCACCATTAGTAGCGCTCTCAGCCTCCACGACAGCATCAGGTTCAAAAGAGATCTCGTCCCAAGGATCATCCGAAATTTGAACGTCTTCTACGCCACTGTCTTCAAACAAATCATCTGCTGTGTCATCTTCAAACAAGTCATTTGCTATATCATCTGCGGAATCTTCAGCTTCAGACCCCAAGAGCCCCAAGTCATCATCAGGCTCTACTTCATCAAGTGCACTATCAACCTTTCTATCGCTAGAGCCATCGACCCCAAACTCTTCAAGTAGCGAATCTTCACCTTCTTCTACAGCAGCCTGACTGCTCACCTGCTTTACCTGCTCGTCTCTCTGCGAAGCATCGTCACCAAAGAAGAAACTATCAATATCTTCCTCTGCTGCTTTCAACTTGACCCCTGTAAGCGTTGGAAATTCTATCTCTAGCTCACTAGGACTAACCGGTTGACTCGAAAAGAGCCCAGCCGACAGAGTCTCTGAAGAAGCAGTTCCCTGTGCTGTTATCTCATCAGCTGTCAGCGGTTCTCTATTGGATAGCCATTCAGGTGAACCGTCGGGAAGCTCTAGCTCACCTCCCTTCTCCTCATTGACAGGGATGACTTTACTTTGGGCGCTTTCCCTACCTGGCTCAGCAGTCCCAAACAAATCCTCAGCACCTGTGCCAAATAAAGTGTCAACTTCGCTCTCTACATCCTCATTCTCCGCGATGCTATCCTCGGTAGCGCTGTCCTTGGTAACGCCATTCCCTGTGTCTCCACTCTCCACAGCCTTGCTCTTTTTATCCAGTTCGCTGCGTGGTGAGTCTATTTCTCCCCAGACGTCTTCCGTCAATGACACCGCATCTTCTTCTACGAATCCGTCAAATTCGAGAGTACTCTCGGTTGCAAAGGCTTCGTTTGTTAGCGTGCCTCCAAACAGATCTTCATCCGCTTCTGCTTCGGCTGCTTCTGTCTGGATTTCTGTTTGAGGGCTAGAGTTACCATCTGGAGGGCTTTGTGCTAACAGATCTGCCAGATCGTCTTGTGCTTGTGAGTCTATACTTTCGGGGTTCAGTCGCATCTCTTCGGAGACAAAGGCATGACCTCCCAGCGTATTGTCGAGTTCTTCTAAATCGCCATCGAACAGACTTGCTAAATTGTTCAACTCCTCAGAGCCGACCTCTGGCCCGGTAACGTTGACGGTAGCGAGCAATGCATTCAGTGACTCATCTGCTTTTTCTTCGCTTTCTGCGCTGCGGTTCAGCATAGAAAGCTCCGAGGGAATCTCATTGAAGTCAAGGTCAAGGCTAAGACGGTTGAGTGGTTCTAGTTCAGATGTCTCTGGTTCAGACGTTTTCGATTCGCTATCTGCCGCAACGCTGCTATTCTCTTTTGAAAGTATCTTGCGATCGCTATCAGATGAAGCAGAATCTGATAAGGATTCCAAAACGAGTTAATCATCCAAACTCTCACTATCAAAACTTTCATCGGAATTAACCGAAAACAGCGTATCAAAATCATCCAAATCATCCGTCTCGAAAGATTCCTCCAAATCCTTCATATGTACATCATTTAGATCAGTCGCAGTAGACGAATTCTCTTCCTCAAATAGATCGTCTACCGACAATTGCTCAGTAGAAAGTTCAGAAAACAACTCTGAATTGAGCTCAAACGCCTCATCTTGTTGCATCTCTGTTGCTACTTCTAAAGCAAGAGGCTCTGATGTTGATGAGTCTTCTACTGACTTTAGATCGTCGGCAGTGTACTGCTGATCCAAATGAGATTGGGCAAACTCGTTAGCGACATACTCGGTGATGTCGGCTAATGGCTCAGCTGCCAAGATATCCTCTGGTAGCAGTAGCTGCATTGCATCAGAAACCGCAACTTCAGAAGTGCGACCTGCCAAGACCAAATCTTGAGCGTTCTTGATTTCTCTAATCAAGATTGGAGCTAGAGTACGGTATTCTCTATCGCTGTTCGCAGCAGCAATCCGAGCAGTCTCCGTTAGATCGCACCAGTCGAATAGTCCAAATCCTTCTCCGAGTTCGGTTAGTTTTACGCAGACTGTCTGAAGGTCTTTTCTACTCTCTGGTGTATCTGGTTGCTTAAATACAGCCAGCATCTGCCGCAACAGTGCCGCGACATCCTGCCTAAAGACAACTTGAATAGCATCAGCATTCTTCGAGTAGGTAGTCCCAGTGCTGTTAATGTCGGTACTACTTAGATCATTTTCTACTAGGCTCTTCAGGTGCGCTTCTAGCTGCAAGAAAACTGGCTCCACCCCAGCCATGATTTCTTTCGCTTTCTCAGGGGTAAGTCCAAAGGGGCCTTCTAGCTGCTCAATTAAATCCTTCAGTCCATCAGAAACCCGCAGAAACATAGTTTCTAGCGCTCGGTCTACTTTGATTGGTGACTCTTTTAGAACTTTGAAGTAGTCCTCCATACGGTGGGCTGTCTTCTGAATGCTCTCTAGCCCAAGCATGGCTGCACCCCCTTTGACGGAGTGCGCTGCTCTAAAGATTTCGTTTGCCTTCTCAGCGTCTTGGATTGTCGCCTGAAGGTTTAGCAACCCCTGCTCGATGGTATTGAGATGGTCCTTGGCCTCCTCAATGAAATATCCCATGATGCGCTGTTGTTGCTCAGGCAGCATAGCCGCGTTCTCCCAATCTATGTCTTTATCAGACGTGTATGTGCAGGTGTTATGGAAACTAACACTAATTTGTCCACTCAGGTATCTTTGAGCGTACTTACCTTAAACTTATCAACTGAGGTTAATAGGTCTTTGGCGACGCCTACTAGATTTTGTAATGATCCAGACACACGCTGAGACTCTTGTGAGGTTTCTTGAGCAGTCAGTTCTACAGATTGCATGACTTGGGCAACCGCTCTAGAGGTTTCGGTCTGCTCGACGGTGTCAGCTGTGATCGAGCGGACTAGGACATCGATTCGATTAGATACCTGAATAATATCGTCTAGCGATTGTTTGGCCTGTTCCGCTAGGCGAGTTCCTTCGATTACCTGCTGTGTGCCTTCTTCCATAGCGGTCATTACACCACCTGTCTCGCCCTGAATCTGCAGAACGATTTGCTCAATTTCTTTGGAGGCTTTGGCGGCGCGATCGGCTAGCTGCCTGACTTCGTCGGCAACGATCGCAAATCCACGGCCCGCTTCTCCTGCTCTAGCCGCCTCAATGCTAGCGTTGAGAGCGAGCAAATTAGTACGAGAAGCAATCTGCGAGATCAAAGCGACAATCTTAGAGATTTCCTGGGAAGATTCAGCTAGGCGTTTTACCTTGCGAGTGGTGTCGGCAACGGTTTCTCGAATATCCAAAATACCAGCAACAGTCCGTTCTACAGCTTCACCGCCTCGTAGCGCTGTCTCGGAAGCGGAACGAGCCACCTCTTCAGCCTCGCGAGCACTTTCGGCCACGCGCTGAATAGAATCGGTCATTACTTGGACAGAATTCAGCGTGACGGCTAGCTCTTCAGCCTGCCGAAGTGCGTCTGCAGACAGCGATCTGGCAAACTTCTCATTCTCTGTAGACCCCTGACTAACTTGCCTAGCGGCTACGCTCACTTGCTTTAC
>JBCCOH010000171.1:0-8525 GCA_039111275.1 Cyanobacteria bacterium P01_D01_bin.1
GTGGTTAGCCTTTGGGAAGAGAAGCGCAATGCTAGGAAAGCGTCGGTCAACTGGTTGTTCACAGTCGAAGATGCTCGTACCAAGCTCTCTAGACTCTATCCTCAGCCTAGCCTGTCATAATCACCGTGGCAGAGCACTAGTCGCCGAAGTCCTAGAATTACCCTGGGCTAGCTGTACTCTAGCTCCGGCTGCGTTCTTCTCAGCCTACGAGCCCATTGTAATCTCGGGATATCCTGCCTTATCGAAGCTGCATCGGCTAGGAACAAAGGCCAATCGTCTGGCTGTAACCTTAGCAAAGCTGGTAACTCGCCAATGGGGAGCACCTGTTTATAAACTCCGCGAAGAGTTGGGACTACGGCCTATCAAGAATCCCATCATTGGCAACGATAAATACTCTCCTCACTTGGTACTAGCGTTATTCTCGCCGCTATTAGCAACGCCCCAGCCCGATTGGCCACAGAATGCTGTAACGACTGGTTTTATCTTCTACGATGGAGCTTCAGCGCAATCGATCAATTCAGAACTATGGGACTTCTTGAATACTGGCGAGCCGCCCCTTGTGTTTACACTAGGCTCAGCAGCAGTCAATGCGCCTGGTGATTTCTACGCCAAAAGCACCCAGGCTGCTGTCAACTTGGATCGCCGTGCGGTGCTGCTACTTGGCAACAATCCGCCGCCGCCAGATTTACCCGATAGTATCTTCGCCTGCGACTATACCCCCTACTCAAAGATATTTCCCCGCGCCTGCGCGGTTGTTCATCAGGGCGGAATCGGCACAACGGCTCAGGCATTAAGATCCGGTCGCCCAACCTTGGTGGTGCCATATAGCCTCGATCAGCCTGATAACGCAGCACGAGTCCAGCGGCTAGGAACTTCTCGTACCCTCAGTCGCCAGCACTTTTCAGTATCACGACTCACACAGGAGCTAAAAGCACTCATCGAGCTTCCCAGCTATGCAATCAAAGCAACAGAGATCGGACGTAGAATGAAATCTGAAAATGGCGTAGCCAAAGCTTGTGACGCCATAGAAAAGCAGATCAAGGGAAGTTGAAACACCATCCGATGAGTATTTCGTAAGATGTCTCTCGAACTTAGCAGACATAGCTATCCGGCTTGGCTACTTGAATTATACGGTTGAGTACCAGGCATCGCACCTTCAATTCGAGACAAAAAGTTAAAAGAGCCTCGTTGCTTCAACCCCTATTCGTGCAACGACGCCTCTTCCACCCAGTTTTCTAAATCAAGATTGGGATAGATACGAAAATCGCTGAGATTGTTCGTTACCAGCGTCAAGTTTAAACTTTTAGCGTGACTGGCAATTAGCTTATCCAAAGCATCTCGTTTCCGCTCCGGAGTCGCAGCCCTCACCAACGCATACGCCCGCGCCGCGCCTCTATCAAAAGGCACTGGCAAAATTCGCTTAGTTAGCGCCTCCAAAGCCCGACGGTTCTGCTGTTGCGTAGCCTCGCTGCTTCTATAAACGCCATACTCTAGCTCAGCAAGCGTAATCGCCGAAATCACCACATCTCCTTGACGGCACTTTGCAAACCGACCAGCCACAGCAGGCGGCTGTCGTTTCATAATGTAGATGCAGATATTCGTATCAAGCATGTATTTCATAACGCTTCACGTTTTTGATCGCCCTGCTCTAAGCGCCCTTCAGCCATAAAATCATCAGAAAAAGCGGAGAACAGAGCCATCACATCTGTCAGGTGAGTGCCTACGGGTGTGATAATAATGCGATCGCCCTGCCGCTCAATTTCATACTCCACGTCCAACTGTTCAAACTGAAGCTCTTTAGGAATTCGCACAGCCTGTGAATTACCACTTTGAAAAACCCGTGTACGCACTATCTGCTTCCTAACTATTATGTATATACAGTATATACCATAGCACCCGCTCCGTAATCTCCCTTTTTAGTTCTTTAAACCGTTTCTCTCCTATCACCATCTCATACTGCCTTTCCACGTCTATGAAACAAAGCCTATCGCCTAGAAACATAGGTATCAGCAATTCGAGCAATTTCATCGCGGCCTTCTCTAGGCACTCTGATGCTGATTAGATTAGACCACAGAAGCAACCGACGCCTCACCCGA
The DNA here is from genome assembly GCA_039111275.1 of Cyanobacteria bacterium P01_D01_bin.1. GTDB lineage: Bacteria > Cyanobacteriota > Cyanobacteriia > Phormidesmidales > Phormidesmidaceae > Phormidesmis. The sequence continues at coordinate 2,097 of JBCCOH010000171.1, forward strand.
ACCGTCCATACATCAGGCTGCGAAGGCTCCCAACTGTAGGCGCTTACTCGTCGCCAGGGAAGAAACGTATATAGAAAACAGAAGCCATTCTTCCTCAGCTCTAGCTTACTCAATCCAAGAGAGAGCAACAAGATAGCAATCGTCCACCAAAAGATGACTCTTGGCATCTGTAGTAGCCGCTCTACTGTAGTAGGACTTGCAATCATCCTCTCAATCGACAGCCAAGTGACAAAAGTAGCCACGCCACTTTCTACAATCCCAACCCAGAACAGTATTTTGTTTTGCCAGGTTCGACCAGCGTCAAATAGTAAAGCGCCTGCTTTTTGTTTGCGGTAGGGCCAGCTCAGTCCCCATAGGCCAAAACCAAACGTAGGCAACAAATAAAGAACATTCCAACTCGATAGATCCTTCTCTGGTAGCAGTGAAGCTATGGATGGAACTGCAAACGTAAGTACAAGGCCGAGCAATAGCCACGGCAAAGAGTAACGTATATTCTGGTTCATATCTTTTCGGTCAATTGACCTCACGAGATTTTTCAAAGACAATGGCGGCTAAATTTTTGCTAACTTTCTCTACTGGTACGTTTTCAACGTTTGTCAGCACGCCGACAGTCAACTGTTCTTCGGGGCAGTAGGTTAGGGCAGATGCGAATCCGTTGATGCTGCCACTGTGATGCATCACCTGATGACCCAAATAGCTATCGTGCACCAAACCATAGCCATAGAAAGCATCTGGACTCGGTCTATCGAGGTCCATCGCTATCATGGGTTTTGTCAGTAGTGCGATAGATCTCGAGCTCAAGAGAGACTGCTTTGCAGGTGTTCTATAGAGCCATTGATGCCAGGTTGCCAGATCTTCGACCGTTGAATACAGACCGCCCGCCCCCTGAGGCAAGCTCATGTCGATAGGTTCTGCCTGTAGGTAGCTTTGAGCGCCCAAATAGAAATACCCCTGAGCCAGATTAGGAATCACCGCTTTGGGCATTTCGTAGCCTGTATTATTCATGCCAAGGGGCTCAAAAAGATTGACCTGCATGTAGTCCGCATAGGACTGCCCTGAAACCGTTTCGATGATTTGAGTCAGCAACACATAGCCAGAATTGCTGTATAGGAATGCGGCTCCTGGCTCGAAGACGAGCGGCAAGTCTTTGAACCGAGCTATTGCCTGCTCTAGGGTAGCGGGCAATCTGAGCCAGGCTGCAATATCGGGAAAGAGTTCAGGATTTATGCAGTTAGGGATACCTGCTGAATGAGTGAGTAGATGATGGATGGTAATGTGATCGCTATTATTCTTGTTTTGTAGAGAATGAGGTAGATACGCGGCAATAGGAAATTGCAAGTCCAATAAACCGTGCTGCTGAAGCTGCAATATAGCCGCTGCTGTAAACTGTTTGGTAATCGAAGCAATCCGAAATTTAGTATTGGTCGTATTAGGCACCCAGTGTTCTCGGTTTGCTAGGCCATAGCTACGGGTAATGCCAGTTCCGGCTCCTCGGCTGACCACCACACTGCCAGAAAAATCGCTTATCTCTTCTGGCAGCGTAGCTTCTAGATAAGTATCTATCGCGTCAATGGTGTCGGCACCAAAGGGTAGCGCCGTGATTGAACTAGCGGTCAGTGTTGCAGTCATATGAATTCTTTCCTGTTTGTGAAACTTTAATTACTTGCTTTGAAGTGTATCTATAGGGCTCAGAAGGCTCTAGAGAGAGAAGTCATGAATCAGCATGACTTTTGTCACTGTGGCAGCTAGAAGAGTGGCAACTATGAAGAGCATCAACTAGAAGAGTGGTAACTAGAACAGTACACCGTAGGGACGTGGCATGATATGTCCCTGCAGCGGCAGTGAGTTGTCGATTAGCGATGTACGGATAGCTGATTCTTGCAGGTTGAGACGAACCTGATAGCCAAGCATATCTGTGTGGTAAACCAGAAGTTGATTTTCTCCAACGACTGTTACTCGCCAGCCGAAATACACAGCTTGCGGACAGACTTGATTGTGCTCTTCAATTCCTAAGCAGCCGTCCCAAGTACGCGGCTCAGCTTTGAACACCTCTAGACTTTCCCTAGCTGTATCGTTGTCCATCGCCGCCTTCGATAGAACAATCTCGCTCAACGAGGGCGGCAAATTATTATCCAAATAAGATTGGCGAACACTCTCTCCTGTGGCATCAGTACGATAGAACCAGCTCTGGCTGTCGTGAAAAACTTCTAGCTGCCATCCTTCAATCAGCGTTTGTAGACAGCCTTCATCCGGCAGACCTATTCCCAGACATCCATCTGTCCAGGTTTCTTCATTCACTCGTAGAATGCTAAGTTCCGACTGAGGAAGGCCCAGGTCCTGAGCGGCAGTGGCCAAAACGCGATCGCTCACCGGCTCTGGTGGCAGTGGAACGCTTACAGGTGTGCCATGGTCAGGAAATGCCGTATAGTCGGGCGTTATGCATCCTGTCACTGTTCCTACTACCACGCTGAGGGTCAGCGCTGTGGCTACGGGTGAAGTTGGCAACCTTCTAAAGTAAGCTGTAGCTTGTAGTCGTTTAGTCATTTGTTAGCTTGTGTTAGCTTGTTGAAATTGGCTTATTGAAGACGCTACAAAGGCATAGTTTGCGCCAATACTTCTGTGCTGATACTTTTGCGACAAGACTTTCATCTTTTGGCTTTGTAGTGCCTTTTGAGAAAAGAATAGTCGCGATCACAGGCCATCTTCAGCGCTAATCGTCATCGGGGATAATGACTTCTGTCATGGAAAAATAGAAGAAAGTATCCTACTATAGCTTTGGTCACTTAGCCGATGGCATAGTACGGGCTATGATCCTCAGCATTACAGGGATAAGCGACTCGCAAAGAGCGAATGCAATCCGCTCTTTGCTGTATGTATTCTCAGCAGAACTGGCGCATAGTTCTCTTGCTCCACGCCGCCGTACTCTAGCCGCCGTACTCGGATGAATAAGCCAACCTCTATTGCAACCATATCCCCAACTCTTCCTAGAGCGTTGCGATATGTCGAGTGGACATTCCTGTCGATGCTTGCCCTGCGGATGCTGCTGCTATTCTTGAATCGGCCTCTAGCATTCGAGATGCGCACTGGCGATTATGTCATGTTTAGCGTTGCTGGCGTATTAGCTGTTCTTAGCCTCTCTTTTCCAGTTGAGCGCCCTCTGTGGCAAAGACGTTCGTACATTTTTACAGAGATATTCTGTCTATTGATCAGTCGCGCTTTTTCTGTGTGGGCGTTAAATTTATTTCTCTACCTTGTCCTAGTGAAGAGTAGCTTTCTACTCTCTCGCAAAGATGTTATCTTTACCACAATCTTAGCGGGCATCGCCTGGCAAGCCGCCTATGTCTGGCAGCTTGCTCACGAATCTTCAGCCCCCGTAGAAGAGCTAAGGGCGACCTTTGAAGCTCAACTAGAAATTCCTAAACATCTGATCATCTTAGATACTATTATCAGCAGTATCGTTGTCTATATTGCAGCGAGTTTGTTGGTTATTCTACTTTGTTTGACTGTGTTGGCTGAACGAAAAAGCCGCCAGCAGGCCGCTAGCCTATCCAAAGAAGTAGAGACGCTTGCCGCCGATTTGGAAAGAACTCGCATTGCTAGAGACATTCACGATTCGTTGGGCCATACCTTGACTGCGCTTGACGTTCAGTTAGAAGTCGCTCAAACGCTGCGAGCAAAAGACCCAGACCATAGCCTGCTAGCGCTTGACCAGGCAAAGCAGCTATCTAGTCGGTCTCTGCAAGAAGTCCGCAAAGCCGTATCGACAATGCGCGACGGCAACTTTAATCTAGCTTCTGCGCTCGCTAGCCTAGTTGCCCAAGTAGAACAAACCCATACCCATCACGTGCAACCACCTAGAATAGAAACTCAAATTGAGCTACCTCAGCTTCCTCTCCAGATCAGTCAACAATTGTTCCTGATTGTGAAAGAAGGATTGATGAACATTCAAAAGCACTCCCAAGCTTCTGTTGTGAAACTATGGGCGCAGTCTACCCTAGAAGGCATTTCCTTAGGGCTTTCAGACGATGGCGTTGGGTTTTCACTCAGGGATTCTCATTCAGGATTTGGCTTGAAGAGTATGCAGGAGCGATCGCAGCTCTTGAACGCTACCATGACGATACACAGCACTATCGGCAAAGGAACGTTGATTCAACTAACCGTTCCTCTAAACGTCTCTCAAAAATTTGGATCCTAGCTCAGGTTCTATTACTCGACTCATCATGATCAAGATATTGTTAGTGGACGATCAGCCAATATTTCGCGAGGGACTAGCTTCTCTATTATCTTTAGAAGAAGATTTTGAAATCATTGGCGAGGCTAATCACGGACAGGAGTCGATTACGCTAGCGGCTCAACTTCAGCCCGACGTGATTTTGATGGATGTGAGAATGCCCGTATGTAATGGGGTAGAGGCAACGCGAGAGATTCATCAGCGGTTCCCCTGGATCCGTATTCTAGTATTAACCACATTCGATGAAGATGAATACGTGTTCCAGTCTCTAGAAGTAGGCGCACTGGGCTATCTACTAAAAAGTACGCCCGCCAATCAAGTGGCGATTGCAATCCGCAACCTGTATCAGGGCTACAGTCAGCTTGGCCCTACCATCGCCCCAAAAGTTTTCTCGCAGGTGAAGATACCCAGATCAAGTGGCAGCGGCGATGGCTACAACGCCGAGAGTTTGTTTAATCAGCGCGATATAGAAATTCTGACGCTACTAGGACGAGGCCACAGCAACCGAGAAATCGCGAACGCCCTGCACCTAACAGAAGGAACCATCAAAAATCATCTGACAAACATCTTCACGCAGCTAGATGTGCGCGATCGCACCCAGGCTGCCCTATGGGCACGTGACCATCTACAGCCCTAGTCTCGATACAGAAGAAAACCGATCTCTACCGCAGAAACACTTGACTTCTCTCTCCCGACGCATCTCTTGGATACTACTGGCGTACTAATCTACTTGTGATCACACGCCTATCTCCACTACGCTATGTCAAGCTCTCAAAAGACAACAGATCACGACAAAATCAAAAGCTGGGTAGAAGAAAGAAGCGGACACCCAGCCACCGTCTCTGATACCAAATCTGACGGCGAACCTGGCATGATTCGCATCGAATTTCCCCAAGGCGATAGTGACGGACTCGAGAAAATTTCCTGGGAAGACTTTTTCGATAAGTTTGAAGAAAGCAATTTGGCTTTTCTCTACCAGGAAGAAGCTAGCGATGGCGATCGCAGCCGCTTCTGCAAACTAGTCAGCCGCTAACAGTAACCGAGGGGCGAGCGCGGTCGAACCCCTCGAAATTCATACCTATTTCTGCTTATATATCCATATACGTAAACTTTCATAACAAGACTTCTAGGAGTTCCTATGTACATAGTGCAGATTGCCTCCGAATGTGCGCCGGTCATCAAGGCAGGCGGATTAGGTGATGTCGTCTATGGTCTCAGCAGTGAGCTAGAGCGCCAGGGACACTGTGTAGAAATTGTCCTGCCAAAGTACGACTGCATGCGCTACGACCAGGTCTGGGGGATGCACGAAGCCTACCGCGACCTCTACGTACCCTGGTACAACGGCGAAATTCACTGCTCTGTCCAGTGCGGCTGGGTCCACGGACGCCTGTGCTTTTTCATCGAACCCCACTCCGGCGACAGCTTCTTTGATCGGGGTAAGGTCTACGGCGAGTGGGACGATCAGGTCCGCTTCGCCTTTTTTAGCAAAGCCGCTCTAGAATTCTTGCTAGAGAGCAACAAGCGCCCTGACGTACTTCACTGCCACGATTGGCAAACCGAGTTAGTCCCCGTAATGCTCTACGAGATGTACCAGTACTCTGGCATGGAAAGGCAGCGCGTCTGCTACACCATCCACAACTTCAAACACCAGGGCACCTGGGGCGTAGAAATTCTCAAGGCCACTGGTCTCAACCACGCCGAATATTACTTCAACGCCGCTCGCCTGCTAGACAACGGCAACCCCTTCGCCATCAACTTCATGAAGGGCGGCATCGTCTACTCCAACTATGTCAACACCGTTTCACCCCACCACGCCTGGGAAGCCCGCTTTACAGATATCGGCTGTGGCCTGCAGCCTACCCTAGCCGAGCATCAAGACAAGTTCGGCGGCATTTTGAACGGTATCGAATACACCATTTGGGACCCGGAAGTGGACAGCAAAATTCCGGTCAACTATTCAGTCAATGACTTTGAAAACAAGACGCTGGTAAAGAAGGCACTTAGAGAAAGACTGCTACTAGCCGCCTATGACAAGCCTATCGTTGCCTTCATCGGTCGCCTTGACCAGCAAAAAGGAATGCACCAGGTGCATCATGCTCTCTACTACTGCCTAGAACAGAATGCACAGTTCGTACTTTTAGGATCTGCGACAGAACCTGCAATCAACGACTGGTTCTGGCACGAGAAAAGCTTCCTAA
>JBCCOH010000172.1:0-8523 GCA_039111275.1 Cyanobacteria bacterium P01_D01_bin.1
CGTGCCCAAGACGTCAAGATTCTATGTCAGTGGTTTGCTCACGATGTCCTGGCCCTGGCTGGCCCAGACCTAGCGGTACGGCAGGAACTGTATGACTTCATCGTGGCAGAACTCAAACAGCGAGCAGGCAAGCTGTATCCGGGAAGGTTCAATTGCGGGTGACACTTTGATGCGATCAGCTCGTCCACAACTGGGAGACCACCAAAAAGCGTGGGAAACGTTGAAAACTCGTTTGGGAATACAAACGGTTTTTCTAGGAGCCCTTGCCAGACACTGCCCACGATCACGAGTTGCGATTGCCAAATTCAGCGCTTGAGAGCAGTGAACTTAGGCTGAGAGCGAACGAGTTTCCGGGCTTTCCCACGGTTTTTGGTACTCTCGGTTGATGGCAGCGGTGGAGGAGGGGCTCAAACAAACACCGAGAGCCAGCTCAATGGTCGAGAATCTCAACTCGCGGCTACGCAATTACCTCTTCCTGCGCCGGAGCCTCGGTGATTCTTATCTGAGCCTTTTGCAATTTTTCTCAACCACAGACGGTCCATCCGCTCCCGGCTGGCTGAGCGGGTGGAAAAAAGTCTCACAGAATTGCTGACTAGCCAGCCTCACTCGCATTGGCTCGAACTGCCTGGCTTCGACCGCTTCCGAAGAGCTTAGAAATTGATGGGAGCAACGGGTTAGGCCATCGACGACGATGGTCTAATTTGAGCTGCGAGTGTTACCCAAGATCAGCGGTCTTTAGACCACGCCTAAGAAGGTCAAACGGCCTGTCAAGAGACACTCGGCAAGATTTGGGTGCTACTCAAAACCTCACAATGCTAATTCGCCAACTGCTTTTAGGCTTCGGATCTACCACTTCTTATAAGGTAGAAACTTGCCACACATGATTACTTTTACGCGATCGCCCTTCGGATCTTCCTCTCTTTCCACATCGATCGAAAAATCAATCGCACTCATAATTCCATCGCCAAACTTTTCATGCACCACCGCCTTCACCGGCATGCCATAAACTTGCATAATCTCATAAAAGCGATAGATCAGCGGATCAGTCGGCACTAGCGGATCTAGCCCGCCCTTCACCGGACACTCAGTTAGCGCTTCTGTCACTTCAGGCCCTAGCCCCAGCATTTCCACCATCTTGCCAGCCTCCTCCTTAGAAGCACTCGCCTGCCGATAGAAAACCGACGCAATCCAAACCTCATCAAAACCCAGCTTCGCCTCCAAATCCGCAAAGCTCAAGCCCTTCTCTTTCTTCGCAGCCAGCAGCGCCTTCGTAATTTCTGGAGTCGTCATATCAGATACCTCTCAAATTAGTAAATTAATATCGATAGTTAGAAACGGAGTGCCCATAGGGCGGGGTGGGTCAGATCCGCGAAGCTTCCACCGCCTGTGTCTCTCTAAACAGATGCCGTTCCATCTCTAGCTTCAGCGCGTGATAGTCAGGATGCTGATCGATCGTTTCACGATCTCTTGGACGTGGAAACGGCACCTCCAAAATCTCATCCACTCGCGCTGCCGGCCCTCTAGTCATCATCACAATTCGATCCGAAAGCAGCAGAGCCTCCTCGATACTGTGCGTAATCATAATCACCGTCTTCCGCTGCTGCTCCCAGATGCGCTCCACCTCACTCTGCAAAAAGCCTCTAGTCAGGGCATCCAACGCCCCAAACGGCTCATCCATCAACAGTATCTGTGGATCGATCGCCAGCGCCCGCGCAATGCCTACCCGCTGTCGCATTCCACCCGAGAGCTGGTGCGGATGCTTTTTCTCAGCGCCTTCTAGCCCGACTAGCTGAACATTCTCCCTAATCCGGCGGGTCATCTGCTTTGGTGGCAGCTTCGGATACACCGTTTCTACCGCAAAGCGAATATTCTCCTCAACGCTCATCCACGGCATTAGGGCATAGTTTTGAAACACCATCCCCCGATTTGGCCCTGGTCCTTGAATCGGCTGATTATTCAGCAAGATCTCTCCGCTAGTAATATCAGAGAGCCCCGCAATCATGTTGAGCAGAGTGGACTTGCCGCAGCCAGAAGGTCCAATGATCGAAACAAACGTATTCGGCTCAATATCAATGCTGATATCTTCGATTGCCGTAAAGTCTCGCGTCGTCTTGCGAGTGAGCTTGTTAAACAAACCACGCTTACCTTCAAAGACCTTTGTCACCTGTCGGATAGAAAGCTGCGCAGAAGGAATTTCAGGTTCAGGAAACACGGCAGTAGGCGCTGAAAGATCAAACGCTGAAGAATTAGTCAAGCGGGCAGGACCAATAGAAGTAGTATTCATGCTTTGCGACCAAACTCAACAAACTTCTCTAGAGCCGCGAAGATGCTGTCTAGAATCAAACCAACCAGGCCAATAATAAAAATAGCCACCAAAATATTGGGGATATAAAGGTTGTTCCACTCGTTCCAGATAAAGTAGCCCAGCCCTGTCCCTAAAAGCATCTCAGCCGCTACAATCACCAGCCAGGAAATTCCCATACTGATGCGCAAGCCAGAAACAATGTTGGGCAGCGCCGCTGGAATAATTACCTTAAAGATTGTCCGTAGCCTAGAAGCGCCCAGCGTCTTCGATACGTCTAGGTACTCAGGGCTTACATTAGCGACCCCGAATGCGGTATTTGTTAGCGTTGGCCAAATGCTAGATATCAAGATAATGAAAACACCCGTAACCTCAGAATCTCGAAAGATATAGAGACCCAGCGGTAGCCACGCCAGCGGAGAGACAGGCTTCAGCAGTTGCACATACGGATTGAAGGCTTTGTACGCAATTGGCGATATGCCAATCAAGATCCCTAGCGGCACCGCTATCAAAGAAGCGAGCGTATAGCCAATCACCACCCGGCGTAAGCTAATCAACAGATTCCAACCAATGCCCAAATCATTTGGCCCATTGTCAAAAAAAGGATGGGTCGACCACCACCAAAGCTCTTCTAACGTTTTAGAAGCCGTTGGCATTCCTCTTGCAAACCATTCTAAATTAGCACCCACTTCCCAGAACAGTAGAAACAGTCCTAAGGAAAGTAAGAACAATCCAACCGCTCGAACATTTTCATTCAGCCAGAGAGAATTGCGTTTGACAGGCCGAAGTGTATCCGACCTCGCATCACCTACCGTCATCAGTTTAAAGCCTCCATTTCAGTAACTACAGTCTTGTTGTTCGCCCTCCCGTAAGGGCATAGCATGCTATGCCCTTACGGGAGGGCAGTACACAGGCAGCACATTGCTTCAACAGATTTGTCTAGACGCCGTTCTTGTCAATCTGCTCTTTAATGTATGCGCTTGGACTCGCCGGATCAAAAGTGTCGAACTCTAACTCTTCTGTTCTATAAATCTCCGAAGGTGGATTTAGCCCTACCTCTTCAGCCAGCTCTCTAGCCAAATCAGTTAAGAAGACTTCTTTGCCAACCTCGTCATAGGTCTCGTCAGTGATCTCTTGTGCAGCTTTACCATCGCCCTGCAAGTCCCATCGCACTAGCTGAGAAGAAATCCAGTTAGCAAAGCTCTGCCACGGGTAAGGATCAAAGTCAATTCGATCTGGAATATCTAGCGTGTTGCCCAGGCCATCCTCAAACTGCCCGGTCAAAACTGCCTCCACCACCTCTACGGGCTGATTGAGAAAGGCCCGCTCAGAAATGGCTTCGGCAATCTCCACTCGGTTGGCCGGATCGCTAGCGTAGCCTGCGGCTTCAATAATGGATTTGTTTAGCGCTCTAAAAGTATTGGGATTAGCGTCTATCCACTGGTCGCTAGCGGCAAAGGCACAGCAAGGATGTCCCGGCCAAATGTCCTTAGTTAGCTTAAAGATAAAGCCAGCCTCTTCGTACACTGCCCTTTGGTTAAATGGATCGGGCATTAGATAGGCGTCGATATCTCCAGCGACCAGTTGCGCAATGCTATCCGGTGGCGGAACGGGCCGAATTTGGACATCTACATCTGGGTCAATGTCGCCTGTTGCCAGATAATAGCGCAGCAGCAAGTTGTGCATGGAGTAGGGGAAAGGCACACCAATAACGAAGCCTTTGAAATCAGCCGGACCGTTGACTTGCCCCTGATACTTATTCGCAACAGTAATAGCCTGACCGTTGATATTCTCGATGCTGGCGAGCTTGACGCCAAACGCACCAGAGCCCAGTCCCAAAGTCATCGCAATCGGCATCGGCGCTAGCATGTGATAGGCATCTAGTTCACCAGCGATCGCGCTGTCTCTCACCGCGCCCCAGCTAGGCATCTTCACCACTTCCGCGTTGAACCCATACTTCTCATAAAAGCCCAGCGGCTCCGACATAATAATCGGCGTCGCGCAGGTAATGGGAATAAAGCCAATCTTCAGATCCGTCTTCTCTAGACCAGAGGTATCTACAGGCGTCGCCTCACCGCTAGCCGACGGCTCAGGAGATTCGGGGCTAGCGCAGTTTGTCAGTGTCACCATCGCCGCACCGATCGCCACATTCCGCAAAAACTCTCGTCGAGTCGCCCCGCTGGTGCGAACGCTATCTGCAAAGAACAATCCGGCCTGCGGCCCAAACGCAGCGGCAAATGCATTCTCGATTCCACCCGCCTGCTTCGCTAGTGCCAGTACGAGCTTCTCTCGCTTCGGATTCCCCTTACCCGCAGACTTCAGCAGCAGCGCCTTACGCAGCTCATAGGTGTTTAATTTATCCGCTATCTGAAGCTGCTGGTCCTTATATAACCCCATCCTGACTAAATCGCTCACCATATCTAGCGGATCGCTAGGCATAGTCTGTATAAACTCCCAGTGGCTAGCGGACATGTTTCCTGCGCACATCTTGCAGTTCGCATCACTGCATATTGCGGCTGAATGATTTGCCCGCCGTGTCAAAAGACTACCGCGACTGAGACTACGCGATTGTTGTGTACGAGATAGAGCCATAGTTTTATCCACCTGAGACCTATTCACTGCTATTTATTTACTTAAAAAGAGTGAAAGAGTAACCTTTCAAGTTCTGTTTCTCTTTTATTTGATAGCAGTAATATATAGCTCGAAAGCAGCAGTCGAATAGGACAATACAGGGAAGAAAATAGGACTTTATCACTAGCGCTTAAAATCGCTGAATCCATTTGGTTACGCTTGCTACAGAGTCACGCACTCGTTTGTTACGCTCGCTACTGTTCGCAATTTAACCTACCTCTATCGAATCTCAAGAATGCTGCCGCCACGCCTTGGGTGTCATCCCATGCAGCTTTCTAAACTGCCGAGTGAAGTATCCAGGATCGGCATATCCGCTCGCCTCCGCAATTTGTCTAATAGGATAAGCCGTAGTTTTCAGCATCTGTCTTGCCTGCTCCATTCGCCGCTCGGTAATCCAGCTTTTCACGGTCTTTCCCGTATGACTTTGGGCCAAGCTAGTGAGATAGGCAGGCGTATAGCCAGCCGCCTGCGCCACATCGTTCAGGCTGATGGATCGGTGATAGTGGCTGTCAATAAACTGAAAAACAGATGATAGCTTCGGACAGTCAGGAAAGATACTATAAAAATCAGATGAGGCGGCCAGCGCACCGCTACGGTGGAGGCCATGCTTGATTTCCTTACTGCGTCTCAGTCTAGTTGTGATCGCCCCCAAAAACTGTTCAACCGTACAGGGCTTCGTTAGATAATCATCTGCTCCTAGCGCCATCCCGCGCCGCAAATCCGCCATTGTTACCTTCGCCGTCAAAAAGATAAACGGAACCGACAGCAGCGAATCTTGCTCTCTTAGCGCCGTTAGCACGCCGTAGCCGTCCATCATCGGCATCATAATGTCACAAACGATTAAATCGGGGCTGTGCATACTGGCCAGCTCAATTCCAGTTTCACCATCTCTTGCACCGATCGCATTAAAATTCTCAAAGGTTAAACAGCGTAGAAAAATCTCTCTGGTTTCATCTTCGTCTTCAATTATCAGAATCTTTGCACCCATCATCCTACTTTCTCTATTGACCCCGCTATCCGCAGCCACGTAGATTTGATCACATCTCGTTTAATCAAAACACTATGCAACTTCTGTTCATGTATAAGTCGCTACTTACGTAGTCTGCGGTGTAACTCATCACAGTATCAAGCCGCCGTCTCGACTAAGCGCCACTGCTAGACCTCACAATCGAGTGCTACAGCCAAACCATACAGCCCCGCTTCTATGTCCAATCACTCAGAACAAGCCGAGCTAGTCACTCTCCGTCGACAGTATCAGCTTATCCTCAACTCAGTCGGCGAAGGTGTCTACGGCCTTGACTTAGACGGCAACGTCACCTTCGTCAACCCAGCCGCTGCCGCCATGATCGATTGGGATATGGAAGATCTCATCGGCCAGTCAATGCACCGCGTTCTGCACCATTCGCATCTAGACGGTACTCACTACCACAAAGAAGCCTGTCCCATCTACGCCGCGCTCCGCGATGGCATCACTCACCGCGTCACAGACGAGGTCTTTTGGCGAAAAGACGGCACTAGCTTTCCAGTCGAATATATCAGTACCCCCATGCGCGACGAACAAAAGCAGGTGATTGGCGCAGTGGTCACCTTTCGCGACATCACCCAGCGCAAATGGGCCGAAGCCATCTTGCATCAAACCAATGAAGAGTTAGAAGAGACCGTGCGATCACGCGCCGCCGAACTCTACACTGCTAACGCCCACCTGCGAGAACTCAGCGCCCTAAAATCTCGCTTTGTTTCTATGGTCTGCCACGAATTTCGCAATCCCCTTAACAACATTGCGCTCTCAGTCTCCTCACTAGGTCGCTACGACAGTAAAATGACCCAGACACAAAAGCGAGAATATCTTTCTGGCATCGCCACTAACGTCGAGCGTATGACCCATATGATTGACGATATTCTAGTGCTTGGCAAACTCGAAGCCAAAAAGCTCTCTCTTAGTCCGCAGCCAATCGATCTAGTCGAGTTTTGCCGCAAGCTGTTGCAAGAGCTCCAGCCCTACGATAGACAGCTCAAATTTGTCGGCAGATCCAAGCCTCTGATTGCAGAAATCGACCAGACTCTCCTGCGCTCTATCCTAATCAACATCCTATCGAACGCAATTCACTACAGCGCCGTAGACAGTCTAGTCCAGCTCTCAGTCCGCCAGCGCCAGCGTCAAGCGGTCTTTCAGATCAAAGACCAAGGGCTTGGCATCTTACCAGAAGACTATCCGCATCTATTCGAACCCTTTCATCGCGGCAAGAACGTCAGCAACATCCCAGGCACTGGACTAGGTCTTAGCATCGTCAAGCAGTTTGTCGCCCTACAGCAAGGCAATATCAAAGTAGAAAGCCAGCCCGGTATCGGCACCACCTTCCAGATCAGACTGCCGCTATCGCTATCTGCTTCGACTCATTCAGCTTCTTGCTAGGCTGCTCACTAAGCTTCCTACAAAAGTCCCATATTTATCAAAAGATAATCCTATAGATATCGTAAAGTGATCTCCATAGAATAAGTTCAGCTACAGAGAAGAAAACACCAAACATTGCTTGAGCAACAGCCTACTATGACACCTCCAAAACTCGTCCCACCTTTCACCCTAGAGATTGCTACGCAAAAAGTGCGACTAGCCGAGAATGCCTGGAATAGCAAAGACCCGCAGCGCGTATCAATGGCCTACTCGCCCGATAGCCACTGGCGCAACCGAGCCGAGATCATCCAAGGCAGAGAAGCCATCCGCGACTTCCTAGAGCGCAAGTGGAACAAAGAGCTGGACTATCGCCTGGTCAAAGAGCTTTGGGCCTTTGGCGACAATCGAATTGCTGTCCGATTTCAGTACGAATGGCACGACGACTCCGGCCAGTGGTACCGTGCCTATGGCAACGAAAATTGGGAATTTGACGCCGAAGGGCTAATGGCCCGCCGAGAAGCCAGTATCAACGACATGCGCATCCAAGAAACCGGTCGCCGCTTTCACTGGCCAGCAGACGCCCCTAGGCCAGACGACCACCCAGGGCTGATAAACTCGCCTGCATAGCAACTGTTCTAAGAGGGTCCCTATGGACACAAACTTTTGGCTGCAAAAGTGGAAAGACAACAACATTGCCTTTCATGAAAGTGAAGCCAATCCTCTGTTAGTCAAGCACTTTAATCTGCTTTCTCTAGCAGATGGCGATCACGTATTCTTACCCCTACGTGGCAAGACGCTAGATATCGCCTGGCTACTATCCAAAGGCTACCGAGTCGCAGGCGCTGAACTCAGTGAGATAGCCATCAATCAGCTCTTTGAAGACCTTGAAATTCAGCCGAAGATATGGCCTGGTTTAAATGCGGGTTACACTTTCGCTGCGATCAGGTAGGCTGAGTGGCTGTCCTTTCCAGCGTGTGATCGCCGCCAGCGGGATCGCCCTCGCCCCTTATGAATTCAGCCTTCTGCATCGCCGCTAGCCTATCGCCCGACATTCGCCAAGATATTGGCATTCAAGTCCTGTCGCGCTCACAACCGATCAGCCACATCGCTGCGACACATCAAGTGAGCCGGAAGTTCGTCTACCAGCAAGGCGATAAAGCACAGCAGGCGTTGGATGAGTCATTTGCTCTGTCCCAAG
>JBCCOH010000173.1:0-8160 GCA_039111275.1 Cyanobacteria bacterium P01_D01_bin.1
CCGAAGGGCGCAAACACTTGGACTATCCTTGCTTCGTTAGCAGCCACTGCACAGCAGCGCGGCGATTCGTTCATTGAACAAGTCGCTCACGCTATGGTGCTCAATGATAGAGCTGCTTAGGATTACGCTAAACACGTACCGATATTAGCCCAACTGATCTCTCTGCCTGGAAAGGCTACGCGCTCAAACGGCCATGACTTATTTATCCAATCCTTCACGGCTGCCAGTAACCGATCTTCTAGCCCACTCTTTAGCTCACTCTGCCTCGTCCACAGAATCACCTGCGCATCATAGTTCTCGATCTCTGTTGGATCGATATACACACAGCCCAGGCAGCGCTTTTCGTCTAGACTCACGACTGTATATGCAAAGGACGTCCGGTTTTGAAATTCTTTCTGATGCCAGCCTAGATCAATTAGATTCTGCTCTAAGCTTAAGTTGTCTGCAGGCCAGTTGCTGTACGGTCCAAATACACCTTGCAAGTGTTCGTAGCTGCTCATTACCGCGTCGTAGTCTTTGACAACGTCGTTGATACTCAGCATTCGCAGTCGAAACGCTTCAGTGGCTAGGCCAGCGGGCACTGAAAAATTGATGGGAACGAATGGCTGTCTTCGCATCTTCTATGCCTCTTGCAAGAAGCTGAGATAATCGTTCGTCAAATCCTTTACTGCGATCGCATAAAACTGCTGGCCGTGTTCTGGCTTGGCTAACCCTGGATTAGATCCCATCCGTCCATCCGCATAGAATGCTCGAAAATCCGCTGCATTGTAGATAGAGCGTCCTTTTGGTGCCGCCTCTGGCGATAGCTGCGCTTGCTTGATCGCTTCTGGATATACGAACTGGGTGAGGGCAACTTCGCTTGGTGTGGCATGAGAGCCTTCCTGACTGCCGTATAGCTGCTCGGCTAGCTGGCTGACTGCGTCACTTTTGTACCAGTTAGCTAGCTTGCAGCGAATGCGGCTAGCGTTGGGTAGGTTGGCATCGGCGATCACAGCGTACGTCTCGGAAAAAGCAGCCTTCATAGAAGCCACGTTACCACCGTGCCCATTGATGAAGTAAAACCGCTCAAACCCGTGTCGTGCCAGCGGCTTTATGTAGTCCTGAATCAGGGCGATTAGGGTGCTTGGGCGCAGGCTAACGCTGCCGGGAAAGGCTAGATGATGCAGCGCCATACCAACGTTGATAGTCGGGCCGACTAGTGCGTCTGCGGCCTCTCCTACCCCGTGGGCAACTGCTTCAGCGCAGATCGCATCGGTGCCGATTAGGCCAGTCGGGCCGTGCTGTTCGGTAGAGCCGATGGGGAAAATGATGCCGCGCGATCGCGTTAAATACTCCTCCACCTCAGGCCAGGTAGACAAATGCAGCAGCATAGAAACTCCTTTCTAGTCAGCGCTTATTAGATCAAAGACCTGCCCATCCACCAGCAGCCGGGTAATTCCCTTCGCTTGCAAATAGGGACTCGTCCGCGCGATCAAACTGCCATCGGGTACCTTGATTACCCGCTGCTTATTGCGAGAAAACCGCCGCGCTACCCGATGATTGTCGAATACAGGTAGCGTATTCGATTTCTCTTCATCACTGGGAATCCGTCCCAAGTGGCCAAATTCGCTCAGCGGCCGGGTGATTAGCTCAGCGCGCATATCTACCACCAGATAGCAAGGCTTTGGCATCACCGCAGCACCTAGCGGCATAATCTCTACCGATTCTTCGGTCTGAAGCTTTGGTTTGGGTACTGCAAAGTCGTCCTCATCATCCTCATCAAGATCCTCGTCATCCTCATCGAGATCCTCATCATCCTCACCAAAGTCATCACCTAGCGTGTCGTCTAGACCTTCTAGGTCATCGTCATCCTCATCATCGTCGTCGTCCTCATCCTTCTTCAGTAGGACAGGTGCAGGCACTGGCGATGGAGTTGGTGAAGCGACTTCTGACGCCGATTCTGCTGTCGATGTCTCTGCTTCTGTAGGTAGGTCCGTCTCGCTTTGATCTGCTTCCGCCTCTTGATCTAGCAATGGTAGCTGGCCGTTGTCGCTGTCTTTTTTGCGACTGCGGCGACGAGAGTTTTTTGAGGCGGTCTCTTTACTGCGTTTACTTGTGGACTTTTTGAGCTTTGGCGGTTCTACTGAAGTATCGGTAGAAGCCTCCGTATCAGTATCGGCAGAGTCACCGGCTGTTGTAGCTGCCTTTGAGGTCGCTGACCGCTTTGACGAGCGGCGCTTCCGGGTCGATTCTGGCTTGGTCTCCGACTTGGTAGCAGTTCCAGAAGACATCCGCTTTTGAGCAATTAGCTCACTGTACTCTTCTGAAGGTAGTGCAGTTTTTAGAATTCGGCTGATGGTGCTGTTGCTGACGCCAAACTGCTCAGCTAGGGTAGAGCTGGTCTGATCTGGCTGTCTGTATAGATCAACAATGTCACTCTTATCTGAGTCGGACAGTTTTCGCGGGGCCATGCGGTCAATATCCTTCGAACGGGTCCAAGCCAAGTGCAGGTAGCTACAGTATGGCAGTTTTTGGAAGGTTAAACCTGATACATTTACAGTCATCTTGCCTAGCCTATAGCTACCCAGACTCGACCGATAGATCAGGAACGTCTTGGCGACATAGGAACTGGGTTTTGCTGGATAGAACTGCTAGGCCAGCCAGAGACTTCTTAGCAGAGACAGCCGTAACCAAGTTAGAAAGACGGCCTTGTCATCACCCGGCAAGACATCGAGCGCTGAGAGTGTGCGCGGGGCGAAGTGCGATCGCCCGAAAAAACGACTGCCCAATCGATGCAGCTCTAGCAGCAGCGTACACAGATCGTCCTCGCCCCAAGCGGGAACCCCTTCAGTAAGTGGATTAATCCTCAGTGTCGCCTCTAGCCCGCCTACAATCTGTAGCGGTTTCTGCGCATTCATAGATAGAGCAGCCCCAAAAGCTTCCGCCTGCCGACGCCCTAGAAGCTGCTCCACATCACCATACAGCGCCTGGATTATCAACAGGCAAGACTTGACATAGGCGATCGGCAGCACCGGATTCAGCAGCCCTTTATCAATTCGAACAAGCCGCCATAGACTAAACCGATGAGGCTCTTCTAGCAGCAAACAGGCTTTGCCCTGATTATCCGTTAGCTCTCGCCAGGCGGTTTGGGCCTCAGTCTGCTGATGGGCCGAGAAAACGCTTAGCAGGCAGAACGTTCTGTCCTGATAGGACAAAATCGGAACTCTTTTGGGTCGCTTCGGATGCTGAACGCTGCTGATCTGAACGTCTTCGGGCAATACAAACATAGTGACAGACAATTCTCGGCAATAATTCTTGGCAACATTGACAGGCAGCAGTCAGGCTAGGTTACCCAAAAATCACGTTTTCTTGATTTGTCGGACACAACTTGCCACGTGCAACTTTCCGTAGGCAATTCGTCGGGCCCAACGATGCGCTATGTTCTCTATCGAGGTAAGCTAGTACGGCAAACACTCCTTTGGATCCTTAGCTCAGCTGGATAGAGCAATCGCCTTCTAAGCGATCGGTCACAGGTTCGAATCCTGTAGGATCCGTTATAAGAAAGCACTGGGTCAGATCTCATCCTTATTTACAGGTCAAATGACCGCGTTCGTTTTGTCTTTCGTCTTGGTATATGGTTTTGCGTTAGTTATTCCCGAGCCACCAGATTATCCTAATGCTGGAAAGATGCGAATTACAGCAACGGAAGGTTTCTTTGGGTTTATCAACGTGTTTTATGTTTTTGGAATTGTGCTTGGTCTCAACTGTCTGTCATAGAAATGACACAACACACTATTGGATCCAATCAGCCGCGCTGCTGGTAGCTCCAGTAAATAGATTCTAGAAATGTTTCTGGTGCTACCTCAGTGGGGAGTTGTTCTAGTTCTACTCTGTCTTTGAGGCCGTGGGCAAGCTGAGTACTGATATCTATGCGAGCTTTTGGGGTCATCATGCCGCGACGCCGGAGGTATTCGCGGATGGTGGCAAAGTTGTCAGGACTAATGCGATCAAAGTTTATTGTATTGAGCAGACTGGGGCTGATGGCTTTGGCTTGTTCTGAAATTTGAATGCCTTTGGTGGCACTGCGTGAGTCCATTTGTACGACTAGCGTACCGGCTAGCCAATCGCCGATTCTCTTTTCTTGCTTACCGAATAGGATAAAGAAGAATCCAACAAACAAAATATCGTCTACAGGGCGGGCGATCGCCCGCAAAGTCGTTTGAAATAACCGCACTGGCTGGGCGTCGTCGCGAATGACTCGAATCTTGGCATATCGCTTGCCTGGTGTCTGCCCGTACCATAGTGTCTCGAACCCAACAAAATAGCCCACGTACAGGCCAAACAACAATAGAGAAAAAATGGCGATTACCCACAGCTGTAGCGTCTCTACATCAATCGCTAGCAGCGCATCTTGCTGGCCGAGCTGATACATCACAAACACGCCTAGCCACAGCAGTAGTGCCAAACCGAGGCCCAGCACTAGATAGTCAATCATCAGAGCAACCGCCCGGCTGCCTATACCTGCCAGAGAGAATTCTAGTTCTACACTTTCTGGCGTTCGGATCTTGATATGGTTAAACAAGCTCATTGCTAGCCCTAGCGGTTTCTTTGCAGCTCATTCTAGATAGCTGTTAATTAGTGTCTAGTGGATTATAGGGTCAGATCTAGTCCCTCGCGGCGGCTGCGCAGGTCATAGTAGAGTACGCCTTTGGCAGCCTGCCAGAAAGGTAGTATGAGGATGTTGGCAGCGATGCTGACGATAAATATTACCAGAGAGACCGCTGAAGCGGCTGCTGAACCGGGTTCTAGCTGTAGCGCAATAATCTGTGGTAAAAAGTTGGTCACGAACAGTAGCGGCAATGTTACTAGATAGGTCGCGAGCACTACAAGCTGAATCCGCCCAATTGAGCGTTTGGTCAGGCTCCAACTACGACCGATACTTTCGCCCGCATCAACACTTTGCTCCATCGCCAGTGGCACCTCTACTAAGAACAACCGGGTAGCCATCCAAAGCACACTAAAAAAGAACAAAATAAAGATGAGAATTCCGCTGAGAATAGAGCCGACCACAACGCCAGCAGGACCAAAAATAGTCGAAAGCAAGCCGCCGACTACTCCTACCACCACGAATCCAATTACGAAGCTAGCGATCACCAGTCCTATATAGACTGCTATGAAAATTAGGATGAACAGTATTCCGACAATCAAAAAAGACCACATTTTAGGCTGTAGCTGCTGATAAGCCTGTCCTGGGGTTTCGGGCTGATTGACTAACTCCTGATAGGCTAAGCGAGCCATCAGCCCGGTGTGCATGCCGTATTTGGCCCAGCCGTAGACCGGTACAATTAGCCAGAGAAAGGCTCTAGCAGATAGGCCAAAGTAGGTTTTGAAGCGATCGCGATAAAGCCTGATCGCAGCGCTAACCACATTGCCGGGACTCAGCGGCCCTGGGGAAGGTGAAACCGAAGCCATAGTAAGTTTCCTTAGTCCTAAAAAGTGCTAGATATTAAGATGCCAAATTATAGTGTTTGCGATTACATTACTACAGCGCTCCCAATATTTATTGGGTCTATTGGGTCGATTTATGAACGTGCAGCGATGGATAGCCCGGCGCGAAACTAGCTGGCGACAGCTTGAGAAATTGCTAACTCAGGCTGAAAAAAAAGGACTCAAAACACTCGGCAGTGAGCAGGTCCGGCAGATGGCGAGCCTGTATCGATCAGTATCGGCCGATCTCGCTAGAGCTCAAAGCTATCAGATTAGCCCTGCTCTGATTAGAGATTTGAGAGAGCTAACGTCGCGCGGATATAGCCAAATCTATCAAGGGTCGCGGCGGCAGGATTGGCAGGAGATAGTGGACTTTTACCGCTACGGCTTTCCAGCAGTTGTGCAGCAGTGCTGGGCCTATATTGCAGTGGCGACTTTGCTATTTTTGCTGGGGGGGCTAGTCGGCTGGTGGTATGCCTGGCAAGACGATAGCTTTATGACCCTGGTGCTAGGCAGCAGCTTCGTAGAGGAGGTGCGCTCTAGCAAAGAGCTGTGGACGGTTTCGATCATGGGTGTCGAGCCGATTGCCTCTAGCGGCATCATGATCAACAACATCGTCGTATCCTTCTATGCCATCATCGGCGGCGTGACGACGTACCTTCAACAGATTCCGATGATCACACCACCCGGCATTTTCACAGTTTATCTATTGGTGTTCAATGGGGTGATGATTGGCTGCGTTGCAGCGCTAGTGGCTCAGACAAACTTAGCCTATGACCTATGGGCGTTTGTATTTCCGCATGGGTCGTTAGAGCTACCTGCAATTTTCTTTGCGGGCGGGGCGGGACTGCTGCTAGCCAAAGGAATCTTGCTGCCAGGGCGCTATCGGCGAATTGATGCACTCAAGGTATACGGACTACAGGCAGCAAAGCTGGTGTACGGAATTGTGCCGCTGCTGGTAATCGCCGGTGTGATTGAGGGTTTTTTCTCGCCGCAAACTTGGATTCCTAACGATCTGAAGTATGTGGTGGGCACAGCGATCTTTATCGTGCTGGTGCAGTACTGTCGGCGGCAGCGGCCTGAGCCTGTAGATAGGACTACAGCTGAGCGCGGGCTTTAATGCGCAGATAGCTGTCTATCAGCGGTTCTGCGATGGCGTCGGCAGGTGCGTCTAGCACCATAACACCGCTCTTTTTGAGACGGCTTAGCGCTGCCTGCCGCTGCGCAATCAGGTCGATGGCAACGGCTTTTTCGTACGCGCCTGCGATATCGGATTGAATGGACTGAGCCTGCTGATCCATTTGCGAATCGCGTAGGGTGACGCAGAAGGGTAGATAGCGCGGACGCAGACGAGTCAGGGCACCCAGCAGCTCGGCGGAGGCAGTTTGGTCGACAATGTCGGTAATGGCTACGACCAGCGCACGGCGGTTTTGGGCACGTACGACCTGGGTGACTGCGCCGAAATAGTCGGATTCTACAAGTTCGGGCTGAATCGGGGTGAGCTGTTCGATCATCTGGCGCAGGTAGGGCTGGCCACGTTTGGGCGGCATCCAGGTATGAAGGGTGCGATCAAAGATGCCAATGCCCACGCGATCGCCCCTTTGAATTCCAGCTAGCGCCAAAGCCAAGGTCGCATTCAGTCCCCAGTCGAATCGAGCGAGTCCCTGGGCCTGAGCAGTCATCAGCCGTCCGCGATCTAGCAGAATAATCAGCGTCTGCTCGCGCTCGGGTTCTAGCACCCGAACCAGGGGCTGGCTGCGCCGAGCGGTCGCTTTCCAGTCAATAAAGCGCGGATCGTCGCCAATGTCGTATTCTCTTAGCTCAGCAAACTCAGTGCCTACGCCTAGTCTGCGCTTTTGCTTTAGGGTGCCAGTAGACTGTAAGGCTAGGCGGACTGTGAGCTGGCGTAAGCCGATTAGGTCGGGGTATACGCTAGCTGATTCTGTGGCCGGAATGCGCCAGTCGGACCAAGCTAAACCAAGCGGCCCACGCTGGCGAACCTCGATACTGCCCCAGGTGTAGTCGCCTCGCTGTTTAGGATTGACGCTGTATTCTAGTGTGTGCTCTAAGCTGGGTTTGTTTTTATCTGAATGTTTTTTCGAATAGTTTTTAGTGAGAATGGCCTGTAGCGGCATCTCTGGGCCGTCAAAAGCAGCCGGATAGCAATCATAGATCAGCAGACTGGTCGCTACGCGAGAGGTAATCTGAAGCTCAATTGGATTGTCGCGACCGATGGACAGGCGCTGCAAGGGCAGGCGGTTGATTTCGACTCGCTGCTGCCTGACGCTGAAGCTGTCCCACAGCATGGCCAGCAGAATGGCGCCATCGAAGCAGAGCAGAATTAAAAGTGAGAAGAGCGGGCGATCGCCACTTCCCACCCCGCCTTCAAAGCCCGCTAGCAGCACTGCCACCGCGCCACCTACCACTAGCAGTCCGTACGTTCTCCTTGTCGGTACCATCTACTTTTTACCTCGGCACTGGCACACTTTCTAGCAGTCCTCGAATCACATCGTCTGTCGTAGAGCCGTCGAGCTGAGCTTCTGCGCCTAAGATTAGTCGATGCCTGAGTAGAGGCAGTGCGATCGCCTTCACCGCATCTGGTGAAACATAGTCATGTCCATGCATCCAGGCATAGGCTTTGCTTGCCTGTAGCCACTGCACTGTCGCCCGCGGGGAGGTTCCGACTTCTACGTC
>JBCCOH010000174.1:0-8066 GCA_039111275.1 Cyanobacteria bacterium P01_D01_bin.1
CGAAGGGCGCAAACACTTGGACTATCCTTGCTTCGTTAGCAGCCACTGCACAGCAGCGCGGCGATTCGTTCATTGAACAAGTCGCTCACGCTATGGTGCTCAATGATAGAGCTGCTTAGGATTACGCTAAACACGTACATCGCAACCCAGTGCCGTCCATATCAAGAAATGCCGCTATCTAGAAGAAAGTCAGTGCGTCGGCATGTGCGTCAACATGTGCAAGCTGCCTACCCAAACTTTTTTTACCGAAAAGTTTGGCATTCCCCTGACTATGACCCCAAATTTTGAAGATCTCAGCTGCGAGATGGTATTCGGTCAGATGCCGCCCGCCGCTGAATCTGATGAGGTAATGAATCAACCATGCTTGAGTGAGTGTTCTACTAGAAAGCTATCTGCTGATAGATGCCATAAGCTTCAAGCGTAGCGTTTTCTAGTATTAGAACATCGCAACTGCTAATCAAGCAGTATCTGCTACTCGACACAACGAAATCTATACGGGTTTAAACTGAGAAGAGTACTTATCAGAATTATTCACATGACCCTTCCTGAGGCAAAATCCCGCAACGTCACCACTACTGATACCAATAGCTGTGATACCAATAGCTGGAAGATAAATCTTCTCTATGACGGCGACTGCCCGCTGTGCGTTCGAGAAGTCAACTTCCTGCAAAAGAAGGATGCCGGACGCGGCATTGTCAAATTCACAGACATTGCCGATCTAAACTACAGCCCCGAGGAGAATGGCGGCATTGACTTTGAGACGGCGATGGGTCGGATCCATGCGCTCAGAGCCGATGGCAGCGTGGTCAAGAATGTGGCGGTTTTTAGAGAGGTGTATGACGCGCTAGGGATTGGCTGGCTCTATGCGCCAACTAAATGGCCAGTCATCGGCCCGTTAGTCGATAAGATATACGACCTATGGGCCGATTGGCGATTGAAGATGACAGGGCGACCTTCCCTAGAACAGGTCATTGCCGAGCGGCAGGCGAAGATTGAGGCGACAGGTCAGGGTCGCTGCCGTATGGAGTAGATATGGTTTCGACTCCGCTCAACCCCTATATCTTCAGAACGCTAGTCGGAGACCGCCAGCGACTTCGGTATCACCATCGAAGTCATTTTCGATGCGTAGGTAGGCACCAGGGCCTCTGGCTCTACCGGTGCCGACACGCTGAGGAACGAGGTCGCCAGCTTCATCAAGCACGAACTGATTGACTGAGACCTCAAACTCTTCTAGAAGAATCTCTTCGGGATTAACTGGCGTCAGTGTTTCATCAAGCGCGAACTGATTGACTGCGACCGCACCCGTTTCACCATTGTTATTAATCACTGTCTCTACCACCTGATTTCCACTGGCATCTAGCACCGGCTCAGTCTGATAGACCGGGACCACTTCGCCCGCTGCATTCACCTGAAAGGCGTCGCGCTTTACTTCGCCGAACGGATGAAAGACGACCTCACCCCTGATGCCAATATCAGAGTCTGAGCCGCGGCCGAACACAGTATCTCTGTAGAACACC
The DNA here is from genome assembly GCA_039111275.1 of Cyanobacteria bacterium P01_D01_bin.1. Classification (GTDB taxonomy): domain Bacteria; phylum Cyanobacteriota; class Cyanobacteriia; order Phormidesmidales; family Phormidesmidaceae; genus Phormidesmis. Next base: position 1,518 of record JBCCOH010000174.1, read on the forward strand.
TCGACTCGCACCGTATTTGCAGCGGCTGTCCAAGGCGTGTTGCCAAAGTTATAAACGCCACCAAAAGTTAGCTCGCCTAGCACAGCGGAGAAATTGGCAGAGCTATCTGTAGTGGTAACTGTCTCTTGCTCTTGTGAGATTTCTCTTTCCTCCTGAGCAATCGGGGTCTCGTCAGTGGTGGTCTCGGTGCTTGTTAGTACCCTAGGCCCAACCACGACGTCTCCTACTTCGGTAGTCACTCGCTCATCTAGCTCGATAGTTGTCGTATCGGGGCCGGGTGTAAAAGCAACATTGGTTAGCTCGCCCGCTCCGTTAATCTCAAAGTTAGCCGTTCCTGTATTTTGCTCGATTGTTCCAGTTTCTGTCCTGGTGGTGTCCTGACGCGATCGCGTCGAGGAAAAGGTCTCGATAGTCCGCTGCAAGAAGGTCTCATTGGTTGCGCTAGTAGTCGTCACTCTAGATACGACCAGCGTGTCTTCTTGGTTACCCAGGCCAGCCGTGAGTGCTCCTCCTAGATAGAGGCCACCAGCTCTAGTTACCCTCATGTAGCCGGGCTGTCCGGCAGCGCTCGCTAGCCCTGCCCCGGCAACCTCGTTGGTAGATAGCAGCGTAGCACCTACCCTAGCATCGGCTTCTGATGCGATCGCAACGTCTACCGTGGAGGTAGGCGTGCCGCCAGGCGCCTCGATATAGGTGCCCCGAACGCCGTTGAATTCGTTTGTAATGGCGTTCGCCGCAGCGAAAGTATCTTCTACAGCGTAGACTTCTGCGGTCTCTAGCACGAAGTTCTGCGGCTGTAGGTCGGCTGAAATAATTCTGAAACCGCCATCGGCGATCGCATATTCATCTGTCCCGGCGACGACAGCGTAGGACTGGCCGAGCTGAAGGTCTTGCCCAGGCTGCTGAGGCACTAGCGCATAGATAATGCGAGACGCTTCGCCTGCGCTTAGAGCGATTGGCGACTGGGCGTAGCCGTCCTTTGTCCACTGGGGTACAAAACGAAGCTGGCCATCGGCCTGCTCAATGATTAGACCGCCAACATTATCGGTGTAGGCGGACTGGCCGCGTCCGACTCTTTGAGGATCAGGTGGGGCGATCACAATCGTCTGGTCGGTGGGTAGATCAAAAATACCCCCTACAGAAGTCAGCGGTTCTGCCTGTGCACTCTCTACCGCCGGAACATAGCCCACCATTCGACGATTGCTAAACAGTCCAGTCGGTACTAGCAAATTAGACTCTTCGGCCCCTGCCAACACAAGCTGATTGCCAAAGACATCTGCCGCCGTGCGGTGGGTTCTCGTTAGGTACTGAGTGAATCCTAGCGTTGAGGTGAGTCCGGCCTGATTATCGTCAGCAAATGGATCAAATCGTACGTTACCAGTTAGCAACGTTGGTGGCGCGCTAGGATTATTGATCAGTGGCCGAAGCTGCCCAGTAGCGCCTAATCCATCGCTACCCAACCGTGCCTCGAGCGCGTTGGCATAGCGGCTGTAGACGAGCTGTTCATCATCTTCTGTACGAATGCCTCTAGCATGGCCCAGCAAATTCGAGGGCGTTTCGTCCGCTACCTCGATCTGTCCTCGCTCTCTACTGATCTCTGTTTCTTCTACTGATGTTTGCGCCTCGCCTTCTACCACAATCTCTGTAGTACTAGTCACTTGATCGATAAAAGGAGGAAGCTCTATGGTCTCAACATCGGTCTCTACCTGTAGGTTTGGATCTTCTCTTACCGTAATCGCACTACCCGACCCGGTTGGCGCTTGGACATACTCGCCATCGTTGAAGTCTAAATCGCCGCCGTCCTCCAAATCCTCAACAATAAACTCGCCAATCCTGTTGTTATCAGAAAAGTCTCTTGTAAAGTAAATTGCAGATTCGGTAGGTTCAGCGCGGTTACGCCTGATGTTTAGCACCCGTAGTTCGACTACGTCATCTGCGCCATAGGTCACCTCTATAGACCCACTGCTATCTAGACGTTCACCACCCGGTCCTCTAGTTACTCTACCACCTCGAACAAAGACAGTCTGAGGCTCGCCCCTGCTGCCATCAGGGCCAATTACTGTCACCTCAATGCCCTCTGCAAAGCCGTGCTGTCCGACTACCCGGTTCAGCTCAAAGGTTGTCGTAATTTGGAGTGAACCTCGCTCAATGTCGTAGCGTGCATCCGCGCCTGCTTGCTCATTTACAATTCGGCTGAAGTTGTCTTCGATGTATGACACATCAGGTCTAATCTCGATGTTGTTAGGCGCTTGTCTGGTGGGATCGACATCGAGCGCATCGCCTTCGGTAGTATCGGCAGGCAAAGAAGTCGGTAGCGGGGTATTCGAGCCGTTCCGCAATGGTCCCGTACGAATCTCACGGGCGTTGTTATTAACGCGAACCGAGCCGTCTTCGCTACGAACAGGTCTGTTGGGGTCTGTGGTCTGGGCGATAGCCGGGGTTACACCAGTACCGATGCTAAGTGCAGACAGAAGCAGCGCCATAGACCCGACCGAGACAGTCGAAGCAGCCGATCTAAAGCAGAGATTTGATAGGGCAAAAGAAGTCATTGCGTTTGGTAAGGTAGGTACGAAATCTTCTCAGTGAAAATCCATATAAACTGAAGTCTCACAACTAGAGAACTCACTTATTGCTCAGCGATTCTACTTAGATTGTTCTAGATTCGGTCACCTATCGTCCACAAACAGTGCCAGATCTTTACGTGGTTGCTATTTTGGTTCACACAAAGGCTCACATAAAACAATTAGCTGATTAGAAAGTTAGCTGAATACCACCGGCTACCTCGACGCCACTGTCGTTCCCAAACACATTTTCGACTCGTAAATATGCGCCTGGGCCTTTTGCTTTGCCAGTGCCGACACGCTGAGCAATGCGATCGCCAGCTTCATCTAGCACAAACCGGTTGACTGGAACCTCTACCGACTCACCGTTATCACCAGTCATGCGTTCAGTGACTTGGTCACCATTGGCATCTAGTACTGGCTCAGTCTGATAGACAGGCACCACCTCACCCGCTGCATCCACCTGATAGGCATCGCGCTCCACCTCACCAAACGGATGGAAGACGACCTCACCTCTGATACCTACATCAGAGTCGCCTGCATCTCTGCCAAACACAGTGTCTCTGTAAAACACCTCAGCTCGTGCCGTATTTGCTGCTGCCGTCCAAGGCGTATTGCCAAAGTTGTAGACACCGCCGACCGCAACCTCTCCAAGCACAGCCGAAAAGTTGGGGGAGCTCTCGCGCGTAGTAATCGATTCTTGCTCTCGCGAAATTTCTCTCACCACCTGAGAAGATGGCACTTCGTCAGTGGTGGTCTCAGTCTCTACGAGCACCCGAGGACCTAAGTCAATATCGCCTAGCTCACGAGTCACCTGCTCATCTATCGTGATAGTTACCGTCTCAGGGCCTGGGGTGAAGGTCGCACTGGCTAGCTCTCCTGCTTCGTTGATCTGAAAATCAGCCATTCCTGTGTTTCTATCGATTGTTCCAGACTCTGTTCTGGTGATTTCCTGGCGCGATCGCGCTGAAGAAAAGGTCTCGATTGTCCGCCGCTCAAAGACTTCATCAATAGCACTAGTCGTGGTCACTCGGGATAGTCGAACGGTATCTTCCTGATTGCCCAAGCCACCTGTTAGCGAGCCGCCTAGATAAACGCCACCAGCTCTAGTGGTCTTCATGTAGCCTGGCTGTCCGGCAGCCCAGAGGGCGCTAACCGAAGACAGCAGGCTGCCCACCCTAGCATCGGCTTCATCTGCTACCGACAGATCTACAGTCGCAACGGGCTCACCGCCTAGAACCTCGGTATAGATGCCCTGAATGCCGTTGAATTCGCCGGTAGCGGCGTTTCCTGCTGCTACCGTATCTTCTACAGCGTAGATTTCTGCGGTCTCTGAGCCACCTGCTGTCTCTAGAAGGAAATTTTGAGGCTGTAAGTCGGCCGAGATAATTCTAAAGCCGCCATCGGCGATCGCATATCCTCCGCCAGCGCCTGTAGTCACTGCGTAGCGCTGGTCTAGCTGTAGGTCCTGGCCGGGCTGTTGAGGCACTAGCGCGTGGATAATTCGAGTCGCCTCGCCTGGGCTTAGATCGACGGAGGATTGGGCATAGCCATCTTTGGTCCACTGCGGCACAAAGCTCATCTGGCCATCGGTTTGTTCAATCAGCAGGCCGCCGACATTGTCGGTGTAGGCAGATTGCCCGCGACCAATCCGCTGCGGATCGGGCATAGCGATCTCGATCCCCTGGTCAGCTGGCAGCTCAAACACGCCATTTACCGAAACCAGCGGTCCGCCCTGTGCCGTAGGCGGAACGTAGCCCACAATCTGACGATTTCTAAAGAGTCCCATCGGCACTAGCAGGTTGGAATCCTCATCTTCTGCGCGGACGACCGGGTTACCAAAGATATCTTCGGCGACCTGGTGAGTCCGAGTCAGATACTGAGTAAAGCCCAGGGTCGAGGTCAATCCGGCCTGATTATCGTCGGCAAAGGGATCGAAGCGCACATTACCGTTCAGTAGCGTCGGCGGTACGTTGGGATTATTGATCAGTGGCCGCAGTTGCCCAGCTACACTCACACCATCACTACCCAAACGCGCTTCTACAGCATTGGCGTAGCGGCTATAGACGAGCTGTTCGTCGTCCTGTGTCCGAACGCCTCTAGCGTGACCAGAAAGATTTGAAGGGGTTCCTCCACTATCAATTTCGACTTGGCCTCTTTCTCTAGATAGCTCTGTTTCTTCAACTAATGTTTGTTCCTCGCCTGCGACAACCACCTCATTGACGCTGGTCACTTGGTTGATAAAAGGCGGGAGGGTGACTGTCTCAGCTTCAGTAGTCTCGGTACGATTTTCGATTTCTCTAGTTGCGATCGCCACCGCACTGCCTAGACCGGTCGGCGCTTGGACATACTCGCCGTCCGCAAAGTCTAGATCGCCACCGTTTTGCAAATCTTCAACAATGAATTCGCCAATTCGACCATCATCAGAAAAATCTCTCGTAAAGTAGATAGCTGATTCTGTTGGTTCAGCGCGGTTACGTCTGATATTGAGCACCCGTAGCTCGACGACATCATCTGCACCATAGGTCACCTCTATCGACCCGCTTTCTGGCAAAGCGTTGCCGTTTGGGCCTTGGGTTACCTTGCCTCCACGAACAAAAACCGTTTGCGGCTCACCTCTAGTTCCATCGGCGTTGATTACCGTCACCTGAATACCCTCTGCGTAGCCATGCTGACCAGCGACCCGACTTAGACCAAAGGTCGTAGATACCTGAAGCGAATTCCGCTGGATGTCGTAGCGCGTATTCGGGCCGAGTGCGTCGTCGACAACTTGATTAAAGGTTTCTTCAATGTAGGACACATCCGGTCTAATCTCGATGCTGTTAGGAGCCTGTCTAGTAGGATCGACATCGATGGCAACCCCTTCGCTAGTACTTTCTGGCAGCGCTGCTGGCAAGGGAATATTAGAGGCATTCCGTAGAGGGCCCGTACGAATTTCGTTGGCATTGTTGTTGACGCGGACCGATCCGTCTTCGCTACGAACAGGTCTATTGGGCGTGGTGGTTTGCGCGGTGGTTTGTGCAGCAGCAGGGCGCGGTCCTACACCCATGCCAAGTATTGCTAAAAGCAGCAGCATGGATTTGATAGAAACAGCAGAACCAACAGATTTGAAGTAAACGTTTAATAAAGACGATTGGAGGATCATGAAGACACCAGAGGTAGGAGCAATTTTCTGAGGAAACCCCCCGTCTATGCGTTAAAGGGCGTTTGAACGAGACCATCTATCTCGAACATTCAGGGATTTCACTTAAATTGTTCCAGTCAGAATTACTTACTTGCTAGCAAGAGGGACAGATCTTTTTTGCGTCTAATATTCAAAAGCTTCACACTTTTCAAGTGGGGTGATTAACGTCACTTAACCAGCAATGCCGTAGCTTAGCGGCTCGATGTGCGCTTATTAACGAGCTATTTTTAGGTTGGAGATAGGAGAAGCAGAAGCATGAAAAGGAATTGCGTCTAGACTGTTGCAAACGCATGCCAAGAGCAACCAAAGCCTCTCGTATCATTGTTTACAGCCTTTGTGAGTTCGCCAGAAATAACCTAAAAAAGCACGAATCTAAGATACGAGTATTCGAAAGGTGATTTCCCAAAATGCAGTCACCTTTCGGACAACTACCCAAGATGGAATTGTTGAGTGTACGACTTATGCAGTTATTGTTGTTGTCATCGGTCTGTTGAAAGATGCTTTGTCAGTGTTTTGTATCACACTTTTCAGTAAAGATTTTAGAGAACTGATTTTTTCTGAGACCGAGTGGCTCAGTGTCGGTGTCTAAGCCTACTTGACAAATCTTAATTAATATGCTTGCTGGATTCCTAGCTGAGTTGGGTCAGTATCAGTTGGGCCGATATTAGTACGTGTTTAGCGTCCCTATACGGTTAGCAGTAAACCCGTTATGAAAAAGAGAGCTTAAGGTAGAAGTCTACCGATTCATAGTCCTCGTTCATTGAGAAACGCGTCACTCTCTACCAATCAGTATCGCCCGGAAGC
>JBCCOH010000175.1:0-7794 GCA_039111275.1 Cyanobacteria bacterium P01_D01_bin.1
CAGCCCAGTAAAGATCGGTTTATCTAGCGGACCGTCTACCCTAGCGACCGCATCGAATACGCCCGAGGCTGGCACTGGCAGCTCTAGGTCAATAGTTTCTACAAACTCTGCTACCGTCACATCTTCTGTCTCGGCAGAGAGATCGTAGTAGCCTTCATTGAAGTCGATTATTCCTTTGGCGATCGCATCAATCGAGCCATAGTCAGCCGCAATCTGGTCAACTGTCCACAGATTGTCCTTGAACTGGGTCTGTCCGGCGATCTCCTTTACTGGCAGCGGCAGGATGTCTGCCGTCAGCTCGCCCTCATCCACACTCAGCGCACCCGAGTATTTCACATCCTCTTCTGGCCGAAAATCTAAATCAAGTAGGCCGCTCACGTCCCCAGAATTGATCCCGATATCGTTAGTCTGTAGCTCTAGCGTAGACAGCGTAAAGCTAAGCACATCTGAGAGCGGGGCTGCATCGGCCTGCACTATCAAATTGGTCGCAAATGCCAGATCGGACTCTTCCGTACTCTCAGGAGGAGCAGCCACCGGCAGCACCTCCCCTTTCAGGCCGATGTTGCCGCCTTTGATCGGATCGCCTGCCACCTCGAATCGAACGGCAAAGACATTCTTTTCGACCACTGTCATTTCGTCGAGCGCTAGCTGTCCGGCGACGTTCTCCAAGAGAATTGACTCAGGCTCTTCACCTAGGACTGGCAGTGGCACTAAAGTTAGCTCAGACGATTGTAGGTAAACCTCGTCTAGTCGAATTTTGAACCGACTTTCTTGATCGCGTTCTTCCTGTTCAGGAAAGACGTAGTTCAGCCAGCCGCGCTCAGGGTCTTGAGCCAGGTAGCCGTCAGCCTCTACCACTATCAAATCGAGGCCCAGCTCAAAAGTGAGTATTGTCTTGAGGAGATCAAATTTGACAATTACATTCTCAGCATCTAGCGTCGTTGGATCTAGGGCTGAAGCGCCAACCGTAGAAGGGCCAACGCGCAGGCTACCAAGTCCTACCTGTTCGACCTCACCGAGCTCTACCGGACGCTCTAGATAGTTAGTCAAGATCTTTGAGACCAACGGCGAAAGATCTCTTTGAACATATAGCCAACCCCATATAGCTGCGGCTAGCCCAACTGAACCCAGAACAGTTCCTACAAAAGCACCCAGCCAAAACCAAGAGAACCGACGGGGCGGACGGCCTTCTGGTGAAAGTTCAGGCTGATCTGACTGCTGATCTAGCTTAGGACCAGAAGGGTCGGTAGGGGGCACTGCAATCGCTCAAAACCGGATTACCCAGATACTTTAGCAACTTTGGTCAGTGATTTTATTAAGATGTGTCAGTTTGGCTGTCGGTCTCTGTTTGGGGGAGTGGCTACTCTACCCTTCGGGAACGCCAAGGGTGAACGAGAAGAGTAAACCTCTACGGCTACGCCCAGCCACCGGGGGGGTAGATAAGTGAGACTGGGCGAAAGGTTTCTATAATAGTTGAGTTCTTGGAAGCGCTTGGGCAGGTTTGAGGTATTGACTAATCCATTTTTGATGCTTAAAAGCCGCTACTTGGTGCTGTGTGCGTACATAGTGGCAAGCTTTGTAATTGGATTGGGGTATGCCTATCTGGGTGCTTTCCAGCTGTTGCCGTGGAACGAGGACGACCCGCTCTCGGTTCCTGTACTGTCAATTGCGATCTGGACGGTGCTGTTGGCAATAGTGGGGCGAGAAAGCTATCGCAAAAATCTTGATATCCAGGCGCTGTTCGGCGATCGCACGCCTCGATTTTCTTTGTCCTATGCCGTGATGCTAGTCGCTAGCGCTCTAATTTTCTCTTTGGGCAGTTTTTCAGTCGTTTTTTATTTCCTATCGCTAGGCTTTCCTGACTATGCGGCTCAGATACTAGAGTCTGACCTGTTATCAGGCGGAGCCGATAGTCAGTATCCGCAGCTGTACAGCGCTTTGATGCTGTTCTTGCTAGTTATATACGCGCCACTGGTCGAAGAGCTGATATTTCGTGGTTTCTTGCTACAGCGCTGGGCTACCAAGTGGGGGATCAGAAAAGGGCTAATAGCATCCTCTTTGCTTTTTGGCGTGCTGCATATCAATAATCCAGTGGGTCTAACGCTATTTGGCTTCGTTATGGGTCTGCTGTATGTGCGATCGCGTAGCTTGTGGATTCCAATCGTTTGCCACAGCCTCAACAACCTAGCCGCTGTCGGCATCGATCGCCTCTCTAGCTGGGTTAGCAGCGAACCAGCCGAAGCCATCACCGTCGAGAGCATTCAGCAAACCTGGTGGACAGGACTTATCTTGATCGCTATTTCAGCCCCTCTCCTCTGGCAATTCATCAAACGCAGCTGGCCAAAAGCCCAAGACCCTATCCCCTACCTAGTCAACACCCAGCTCCCCCAACACACAACAGAGTAGCTTCGACTCCCCGGCGACTGAGCGTAGCCGAAGTCCTCCATTCCGCCTTCTGCCCACTCTTCGAGAAGAGCAAAGCCCTACATCCTCTCCCCAATGCCTCCTATCCGCCGAGTTCGCCAGCACGTTAACCCGTTGAGCAACAAATATGCCACTCCTGCCGTCCCACCAGACTGGTCCGAGGTGTTCTCCAACCCTCAGCTACCGCTGCATCTAGACATCGGCTGTGCGAAAGGGGACTTTGTTCGAGCGATGGCTCAGCAAGTCACAGACTGGAATTTCTTAGGGTTAGAGATTAGAGAACCTCTAGTAGAAAGAGCGCTAATGCGGCGTGATTTGGACAACCAGCGCAATCTGCACTTTGTTTTTTGCAATGCGAATAACTCTCTACTGCCGCTGCTAGAAGACTATCCCCAGGATCTTCAGTGCGTCAGCATTCAGTTTCCCGATCCGTGGTTCAAAAAGCGACATCAGAAACGGCGAGTCGTACAGCCAGCACTGGTGGAGACCCTAGCGCAATTGATGCCGAGCGGTGGAAGTGTTTGGCTACAGTCGGATATTGAGGAGGTTTGTGTGGAAATGTGCGATCACTTTGATGAGCATCCAGCTTTTGAGAGAACAGCTCCTGACTGGCTAGCGAAAAGCCCCTTTCCAGCGAAGACAGACCGGGAGCAAGTGGGCGAAGAGAAGGGCCTAGACGTATATCGGGCAATGTATCTTCGCCTGAATATTCCTTAGCTAGATGTTCCTTAAAACGATGTAAACTTTTATGAATGATGTAGACCAAGGTACGCAAAAAAATCATGGCAGAGCCAGTTGGATTTGGAAAAAAGACGCCCAAGAAGCCTAAGTCTGAGCGGACAAAGAAGCGAGAGAAAGCTTCGAAGCAGTACGACAAAATGAAGACTGATGGCCTGCCTGAGTACGAGGTGTATGTGCGAGGCGCAGGGTCAAAGCAGTGGTATCCGATTGGGGCGATCGCCGTGCGTCGATCTAGCCAGATCAGCCGCGCTATCTACCACAGCGAGCAAGATTTGCTACAGGGTGCGTTCAGAGCCTTTCCTGTACTGAAAAAGAGTCGGGACAATCTAGAGTACGGCTATCGTCTAAAAGGTCAGACCGAGGACGATATCGAACTAGCAGTGAAGCAACGCGATCGCTCAGAGCGCGGGCTGATGGGTCTAGTCAACGGTATCAAAGGACTATTCGGCCAGAAAAAAACGGCAGAGTAATCTTTTCCCAGATCCGGAACTTCAGCGAGTATTGACTGCTATGAGCAATCAGCCTTCGGGCAAACCCACCCTTTCCTACTGGCACGTCTGGACCGACGATGACGGTATCAGCCACCAGACGCAGTGCGAACTCACAGACTTTTCTAGGGAAAGTATGGGAGGCGATGCCGATCCACAGTGGAACAACAGATTGATGAGTGGTGAGGCTGAAGTGCTGTTTGCTACGCTGCCCGTTGGCTGGACTGGCGACTGGCACGAAAATCCTAGACCTCAGTGGATTGTGCCAATATCTGGAACTTGGTACGTCGAAACGATGGACGGTATGCGAGTAGAAATGGGACCGGGCGAAGTTTCTTTTGGGGCGGATCAAAATACGATAGCAGATGCGCACGGGCGAATGGGACATGTCTCTGGCTGCGTTGGCGACGAACCCGCAAAGCTAATGGTAATACAGCTGAAAGATGACGGTTACATAGCGGCTCGCCCTGGAGATCTGGTCTGAGATCGGGTCTAGATAGCGACTGCGATGGCAGCAGATCCTCTTGTGAAGATTACTGCCAGTTTCATACCCAAGCAAGGTTTCTAGGCAGTGGAGCGCGTTGTATTTTTTGTAAAAGACTTGGAATAGCTATGACCTCAGAGCAGCCAGCACAGCCATATAGACAGCTAGAAAACAGACAGCCAACGCTAGAAGAATTCAAGGTAGAAGAATTCGACCTGCGGCGGCGAGCCTCTGATGAAGAGATAGCCGCTAACGAGGATGACACAGCAGACAGCTCGAACTACGAGAGTCCGAATATAAAGGAGCTAGATGCAGCGACGATTGATCGAGTCATTGAAATGGCTTGGGAGGACCGTACGCCGTTTGGCGCGATTGAAACCCAGTTTGGTCTCAAAGAGAAAGATGTGATTGCAGTGATGCGCCGCTATATGAAGCGCTCAAGCTTTAAGATGTGGCGAAAAAGAGTCACCGATCGCAAGACCAAACACGCCGAGAAAAGAGAATTTGACGTTGGCCGATTTCACTCTAGCAATCAAAAGAATTATTGAGGCCCTTTTCGATCTGAGCATCCGTAGAGGCAATAGACTAATCGTGTTGTGCATTCTGTGAGAAATGCTGAATAACTAGTCGCCCTTGGAGCTGAAAACGCAAGCCAAGCAATAAGAGAGACCCGTACTCTCTTTGAGAATAGCTAGTGTTTGCCTGAGTCGTACGGGAGACCCAGCGCAGCAGGCGGTGTCGCCTTGCCAGCAATGCCTACTAGCGCAAGCAAGGCTGTCAGATAAGGCAGCATTGCCAGCAGCTGATAAGGAATATCTAATCCGAATGCCTGGATGCGAAGCTGTAAAGCCTCTGTGGTGCCGAACAGTAGGCAGGCTGCGGCAGTCGCCACCGGATGCCAGCGCCCAAAAATCAGAGCCGCTAGGGCAATAAATCCTTTGCCTGCGCTCATATTTTCAGTAAAAAAGCCAACCTGTACCAGCGCGAGATAAGCCCCCGCCAGGCCGCACAGCGCACCGCAGATGACTACGCTAAGATAGCGCACTCGAACCACAGAGATGCCAGCTGAATCAGCGGCTTGGGGTGCGTTGCCTACCGCGCGAAGCGAGAGACCCCAGCGAGTACAAAACAAACTATAGGTACTGCCAACAATCAGCACTATCAGTAGGTAGAAAAGCAAATCTTGTTGAAACAAGACGCCGAGAATTGGCAGATCTTCTAACCCAGGAATAGCGATAGATTCAATACCTGGTAATGCGATCGTGCCCGTTGCAAAAATCAGCCGAGCGCCGTAGGTAGTCAGTCCGGCGGCGGCTAGGTTAATTGCCAGCCCTGAAACCAGCTGATTGACGCTTAGATTCACACAAAGATAGGCATGAAGTAGTCCCACCAGAGCACCTGCCACGCAGGCAATGACCACCCCAGCCCAAACTTGCCCTAAGCTCATGACAGTCGCCGCACTCGCAAACGCCCCGGTCAAAATCATGCCTTCTAAGCCAATGTTCAAAATGCCTGAGCGTTCAGAAAGGAGACCGCCTAGGGCTGCAAAGGTTAAAGGAACGCTCAGACGTACAGAGGCGGATAGGAAATCGGATAGGAAGTCGATGGGTGGCATAGACAGATGGGCTTAAACAATGTGATCAAAAAATGCTCTAAATAAAAGGACCTAAACAGCGAAGTGACTGAATAAAGAAGAGAATCACGACTGATGGCGAGATTCTATAGCAAGGCTGATGGCAACAAACAATACGGTTAGTCCCTGGATGGCGTAAACGATTGAAACGGGAACGGAAGCGCTGCGCTGCATAACGTTCGCACCGCTACGTAGAATGCCAAAGAAAAATGAGGTGAGAACAACAACCGCTGGATTACCTCTACTAAGCAGGGCGATCGCCAGCGCATCGAATCCATATCCCGGCGAAAAGTCTTCAAACAATCGGCGTTTGAGCCCCAAGACTTCACTGCTGCCAGCTAGCCCTGCGAGTCCCCCCGAGAGTGCCATGACGCTCAAAATAGTCCGATTGACTGGGATACCTGCGTAGTTGGCGGCTACCGGATTTTGGCCGACCGCATCCACCCGATAACCCCAGTCGGTCATAGCAAAAGCAACCGTGAGCAAGAACGCCAGCGCCAATGCTAAAAAGATGCCAGCGTGAGTCTGCGTCTTGGCTAGGATAGTCGGAAGATAGGCAGAATCAGCCACCAGATCAGAAAACGGGCTCGGTGCGTTGTCTGCTTTTAACGGCCCATTTACCAGATAGCTGATAAAAGACTGGGCAACATAGTTCAATAGCAGCGTCGTCAGCACTTCATTGAGGCCGCGTGCCGCCTTTAGATAGCCTGCGATCGCACCCCAGACCGCGCCAAAAACGAAGCCGCCCAGCAGCGCCAGCGGCAGATGAATCACCATCGGCAGACCGGGAATCAGCCCAAATAGCAAGCTGCCCAACCCTCCCATGTAGATCTGGCCCTCGGCGCCCAGATTGAACTGGCCAGCTCGAAGGGCAACCAGGACACCCAGGCTAGCAAGCAGCAGGGGCGTCATTTTGGTGAGCGTATCGGCAAAGCCAAAGTAGGTGGTCAGTGCCTGCCGAAAAAGAGCGCTATAGGCCAAGACAGGGCTGGCCCCTGCTAACAGCATCAGAAATGCGCCGACGACCAGCGCTGCGGTGACTGCTAGTATCGGTGAAAGGGCGGCCTGCCAGCTCGCTCGCGGTGACTTAACCATTGCCTACCACACCATCGCCTGCCAGATCATCGCCGACCAGGCCATTGCCCAACATCAATGCGCCTACTTTCTCAACGGTGGCCTCTTTAGCCGTCAGCACATCGACTAGCTGGCCGCGATAGATGACCGCAATGCGATCGCTCATAGCCATCACCTCTTCTAGCTCAGTAGAGATGTACAAAATCGCCGCGCCGCGCGATCGCTGTGCCAGCAGGCTTTGCTGTACCGCCGCTGTCGCCCCGATATCGAGGCCCCGAGTCGGCTGCATCGCCACAATCACATCCGGCTCGCCTGCTAGCTCTCTCGCTAAAATTACCTTTTGCTGATTGCCGCCGGAAAGCGCTGCTACCTGGGTCCTGCTATCGGTGGCACGGATGTCGAATGACTGGATGGCGTGTCTGGCGTTAGAGGTGATCGCCTCTTTTTGTAATACCCACCGTCGGCAAAATGGCAGCTGACTAAATCTTTTTAGAATCAAATTACGCGCAATCGAAAAGCTCAGCACCAGTCCCTGCTGCTGACGGTCTTCAGGAATATAGGCAATCTGTTCTTGTCCATGATTAGAAGAGAGAATCTTGACCGATCCTTTTTGAGCAGGCAAAAGACCGGCTACGGCATCTGCTAGCTCGCGCTGTCCATTCCCATCAACGCCCGCAATTCCCAGAATCTCTCCCGCTCGCACCTGAAAGGAAAGACCTCGAAGCACCGCTAGCTTATGCGCTGCCTTTGCCCACACGTCTTTCACCTCTAGCATGACGTTGCCGGTGATGCATTCAGGTGATCGCACGTTAATTTCAACGTCTCTATCGATCATCAGCCGCGCTAGTTCGGCCCGGTCCGTCTGGGCAGTGTGCAAAGACGCTACTACGCAGCCACGCCGTAGCACCGTCACCTCCTCGCAAACTGACATCACCTCATCTAGCTTGTGA
>JBCCOH010000176.1:0-7760 GCA_039111275.1 Cyanobacteria bacterium P01_D01_bin.1
AAGAAGGGTTGGAGAAAGACATGCTCATCATGGTCACTGCCAGTGAGAACTTCGCCAAACCAGAATTTATCTCGTACTTTTGGATTGTCAGCAACGTTGTCAATCATCCGTTCGGTGATATGTTTGATGGCATCTACGCGAAAGCCATCAAAGCCCATATCGGCTAAGGACTCTACCATTAGAGTTTGTTGCTTTAGCACCCAGTCAGAGTCCTTTAGATCGGGTAGCCCTGACAAGTTCTTGAATTGAACAGAGTTTCGATCCGACCACTCATGTCCGGCAATATCGCTACCGTGGTTAAAGTCGTAGGCCGAAAATAATCCTTCATCTAGATTTCCGTATAGCCGATTTTCTTCATAGAGAGCAGGTTCTTTCTGATAGCGCTCTAATTCTTCTTTTCCTGGAAAGTCAAAGCGATCTTCTCTGGCTTCATTGGCCATATGGTTGATTACCAAATCGGCGTAGACCTGAATGTATGGCTCACTATTGTGGCAGGCCGCAATTAGAGCTTCTAAATCTTTTTTGCCACCTAGATATGAGAGTAGTACTCGGTAATCTTTGGGCTGATATCGCTGCCACCACTGGTCTCCTTTGGGATCGGAGTAGAGCAAAGGCGGAATCAGAATAGCGCCATAGCCAGCATTGCTGATGTCGCCAAGGCTGTTGATAATGTCTGCATATCGCCAGTTAAAGGTGTGAAGAGTAACGTTTCGCATAGTCTTTCTCGCCTTAAGTAGTCAATGTGATGTAGTCAATGCTGTGTTCAGCACTAATAACATATTCAGTCCTCTAGCTAAGTATTCTGCATGCTTTCTATTGACGAGTTAGAGGCGGTGGAAATAAGCGAACGGTCTTGCTTTAGATTGAGCAGCCTGTTGTATAGATCTGCGGTGTGTGGCCACCCGACAAAGCCTGCAAAGAGACAGTCGCCTGCGTAGTTGGCAAGGAAGACGTGGTGAATGCCCACACGATTTTGCCAGGTGCGTAGGACCAGACCGTGAGGAAGTAGCGACCAAAGCTGGGACTTTTCGAACCCTTTGTAGCGGGCGTCGGTGATACCGGGAATGGCTTGGAGCTGGCGGATGACCTGGTCGCAATAGCTCTCTACTGGTTGCGGCAAGCATAGGTGGTCTGGGCTCTGCCAGAACTCTTGAATAATCTGGGCAACGACGGGATGCTTTTTCATTCGGTCGTGGTTGATGTCGGACACGCTGACGTAGCTGGCCCGGTTAAATTTTGTGCATTCTAAAGGCACAATGCCATCGCTACCTTCTATGTAGTCACCGGCGATGATTAACGTGGGCACTTCGGCTGCGATGCGCTCTGCTAGCGCCCTGCGATTGCGGCCTAGGTCCTTGGCAATGCCGATGCCTAGTGCAAAAGGATCGACTAGCCTGCTTAGATCCGCGCCGCCTACAGGCGAGGCGACAAGGACTAAAGATTCGACCAGTGGCCACCATTCGGGGTGACGAGCCAGGACTTCTAGCCAGATCAGTCCACCCATTGAGTGGCCGACAATTCTGAGCGGCGTGTCGGGATGTTCTGCCTGAGTTTGCTGGGCGATCGCATCCACTCGATCCACCAGCGGATCAATCCGAATCCAGGTATTGACAAAGCCCAAATTTGGCACGACCACTCTTGCTGTAGGACTAGCGACCGTCTTAGCAAGCTGGCCGATACCTAGGTTGATATCGGCCCAGCCGTGTTGAGCGTAGAGGATGTAGTCAGGAGACATGGCTTCGGCTCCGCTCAGCCACCGGGGGTGGGGTGTAAAGGGACAAGATTATAGGGTAGAGGAAAGGCTTGACTGAAGGTGTTTGGGGGGTGGGGCAGTAACGGTGATGGGTTGGTGGGTGCTGGGGTGGGTGAAGCGGAGGGTGTGAGCGTGGAGGTGGTAGCCGCAGTCACCGGGGCGAGCGGGACTGTTTGGGTCGGGGATGCCACCGATGGGATAGAGAGGATCGCCCAGGAGGGGATGTCCGGCGGCGGCGAGGTGGATGCGAATTTGGTGGGGTCTGCCGGTTTGGATGGTGATAGAGACTAGGGTGGAGTCAGGATTTCGCTGGAGGACGGTGCCTTCGCTACGGGAAACCATACTATTGATTGGGCGATGTGTCGTGTCGGCGGTGTGGATGCTGGTGAGGTGACCGTAGATATAGCCCAGGCGATGGTGGGGTAGTTTGCCGATGGGATAGGGGCAGATGAAGCGATCGCCTAGCTGCGCTGGCGTGGTTGGACCGACTAGAGCGCGGTAGGTTTTGCTGAGGGTGCTGTTGGCGCTGCCGCTGGGATCGGCGGTGCGTTGTCTGAATTGGCGAGAGAGGTGTTCTCTAGCTATTTGTGACTTAGCGATTAGCATTGCTCCAGAGGTGCCGCGACCGAGGCGATGAACGGGGACGGGCTGATGGTTGGGGTAGCGTAGCCGGAGCTGGTGAAGCAGGGTGTGCTCTAAGAATCCGCCGCCAGGTAAGACGGGTAGGCCGGAAGGTTTATCGATTACCCAGAGGTCTTTGTCTTCGTAGAGTACGTTGAAGTTTAGCGGTGCGGTGGGTTCTTGCCAGGGCGATCGCGCGTAGCTCAGCCTCTGTCCTTGCTTTAGCCTGGTGTTTGAGCAAGTGCGATCGCCATCCAACAGCACCTGACCCGTCTCAATTCGCTCCCGCCAAACTGCCCGTTCAGAATGTCGATAGCGCTGGGTGTAATAGTCCAGTACGGTCTGACTGACGGCTTTGGCTTGCACCCTATCTAGATAGGTCCATCCTTTATTTAGCAAGATCTTGTACTGCTTATTCCTCAAATAATCTATCGTGTGGATACACAGCGAGACCCAAGATTCTAGAGATTTAATGGCGTTTACTTTTTTTCCTAGCTGGCTGCGTTCCTTGATCAAGCGCGGCTTTTGCGGACTGCTAATACTCTCGCTGCTTGGCGGCTGCGCTATCCCTCAGGTCAGCGCCGAAGATCGGCTGTTTATCGATCTCTCTGTTGAGCTCGTCGGCACGGCGACCCTAGAAAAGCAAACATTCGACGGTGAACCCGTAGGCGGAATCTCGGCGATCGCCTACGACGTGCCCAGCGATCGCCTCTATGCCCTCTCTGACAATCGCGATCGCCCCCGCTTCTACACCCTAAAAATCGACGGACTCACATCCACGGAGGCTGAGCGGAGTCGAAGTCTCACCATCGAAGGCGTCACCTACCTCTCCGACTCCAATGGCACCCCCTTCCCTCCCGGCACCCTAGACCCCGAAGGTATGGCCCTCACGCCCACCGGCACTTTGCTGATCTCCACCGAAGGCTCGCCTCGCCGACAAGTGCCGCCTACCGTCGGCGAATACGACATCGCTACAGGTCAGCTCAAAACAGCTATACCCGTTCCGACCCGATACATTCCTGACGACGCAGAAGGACAGACCCTCGGTGTTCAAGAGAATCTCAGCTTCGAGGCGCTCGCTATCAACGTTTCCTCCGGCACAGGCGGCGTTTACGAACCATATCGCCTATTCGTCGCGACCGAAGGTCCGCTGCTTCAAGACTTGGACTTCGAGCCAGACATTCCTTATAAGAATCGGCTGCTGCACTACACAATTAGCCCCTACCAGACTACGCTGATCTCAGAACACTTGTACGAAATGGACCTAGCACCTACGGGCGCAGTGATTCACGGGCTACCAGAAATTGCCGTGCTTGACCAAGGGGGGCACTTCCTTAGCTTAGAGCGGTCCTTCGGATTTCAAGGCTTCACGTTGAAGTTGTTTCAGTTGGCCTCAGGCGGCGCTACGGATATCAGTGCTATCGAATCACTAAAAGGAGATATTACCGGGATTAGTCCTATTCGTAAGCAACTGATGCTAGATTTTGCCGATCTAGACCTGCCGCTACAGAACCTGCCGCTACAGAACCTGCCGCTACAGAATTATGAGGCGATGGCCTTTGGTCCGACGCTGCGCGATCGCACCACCGCCCAAAATAGCCGCAGCCTATTTGTGATGAGTGACGACAATTTCTCAGACGATCAGACCACGAACTTACTGATTTTTCGGCTACGGCAGTCTTGATCAGACGCCAGCAGGTCCGGCTACACAGAAGATAAATAGAAGCACCCGCAGCGAAGATAATCTAATCTCTCTTTGGTTTTAAGCTTCTCTTAAACAGAGCGATGCATCTGCTGGCGGACTTTTATGCTGGTATAGAAAAACTACCCCACCTGTCCATCTTTGTATGAAAAATCGCTGAGAATCCGATGGCGATTATGTCTTGGCAACTGATTGTGCTTGGTATCACAGTCCTTTTGTATCCATGTATCACTTTTACAAACCTCCCGTTTGCAAGAAATTACTCATCGGGCGCCCTAAACCTGATAAATTGAGCATCAGCAAAGAACACTAATTGAAGGTTTCATAAAGAAGCAACATGCGAGTCTTAGTAATCGGCGGCGATGGATACTGTGGCTGGGCAACAGCGCTCTATCTCTCCAATAAAGGTCATGATGTAGCGATTCTAGATAACCTTGTGCGCAGGCTCTGGGATATGGAGCTTCAGTCTGAAACTCTGACTCCAATCGCGCCTATTCAAACTCGGCTGCAGCGCTGGAAAGATCTCACAGGCAAAGACATCGAACTCTTCATCGGCGATGTCAATAACTATCCTTTCCTAGAGCGCTCTATGCTCGACTTTCAGCCGGATGCTGTGGTTCACTTCGGCGAACAGCGCTCGGCTCCTTTCTCGATGATTGACCGCGAGCACGCAGTCATGACCCAGTCAAACAACGTCTTGGGCAACCTCAATTTGCTCTACGTACTGCGCGATCACTTTCCTGAGTGCCACCTAATTAAGCTCGGTACCATGGGTGAATACGGTACGCCCAATATCGATATCGAAGAAGGCTACATCACTATCAAGCACAACGGACGAGAAGACACCCTTCCCTTCCCCAAGAATCCTGGCTCCTTCTATCACCTCAGCAAGGTTCACGATACGCACAATATCCACTTTGCCTGCAAAATTTGGGGCCTGCGTGCAACTGATCTAAATCAGGGCATCGTTTACGGTGTGCTAACCGAAGAAACGGGCATGGACGAGTTGCTGATTAACCGCCTCGACTACGACGGTGTCTTTGGCACCGCCCTCAATCGCTTCTGTATTCAAGCGGCGATTGACCATCCTCTGACCGTCTACGGCAAAGGCAGTCAGACCAGAGCGCTGCTAGACATTCGCGACACCGTTCGCTGCGTCGAGATTGCCTGCGAAAATCCGGCAAACTCAGGCGAATTTAGAGTCTTCAACCAGTTCACAGAGATGTTTAGCATCAACGATCTGGCGATGATGGTGAAGAAAGCTGGAAATACTTTGGGCTTGGATGTGGAGGTCACCAATCTAGACAACCCCCGCGTCGAAGCAGAAGAGCACTACTTCAATGCAAAGAACACCAAGCTGATTGACTTGGGCCTAGAACCCCACATGCTCTCCGACTCACTGCTAGATTCGGTCCTAAACACCGCCATCAAATACAAGCACCGCGTCGACAAAAATCAGATTCTACCGACCGTCAGCTGGCGTCGATAGATCTATAACCCATGAATACATAAACTCAAAAAAAGGTCGGTTTGTAATCATTACAAGCTGACCTTTTGCATAAATCCCCACTTCATCGTTCCGCCTTCCTACTTTCTACTTCTCTTCCATGCGTATTGCCATCTTTACCGAAACCTTTCTACCCAAAGTCGACGGCATTGTCACCCGGCTGAAGCACACTGTCGAGTATCTACAAAGCTTCGGCAATGAGGTCTGTGTTTTTTGCCCAGAAGGGGGGCTGACAGAGTACAAAGGCGCAAAGGTACAAGGTGTCTCTGGATTTCCGCTGCCGCTGTATCCTGAGCTAAAATTAGCGCTGCCGCGACCTTCGATGCGTGAAGCGATCGAAGCGTTCAATCCGGATTTGATTCATGTGGTAAATCCGGCGGTGTTGGGACTGGGCGGAATTTACTACAGCAAGTCATTGGATATTCCACTGGTGGCCTCGTACCACACGCACCTGCCAAAGTATCTAGAACACTACAATCTAGGCATGCTCGAAGGGGTGCTGTGGGAGTTGCTAAAGGCGATGCAAAACCAGGCGGCAATCAATCTATGTACGTCTACGGCGATGCAGCAGGAGCTGACTGAGCATGCGATTGAGCGGGTGGAAGTTTGGCAAAGAGGGGTAGATACGGAGCTATTTCGGCCTGAGCTGAGGAGTGAGGAGATGCGATCGCGTCTTACTCAAGGCCACCCGGACTCGCCTATTTTGATCTATATCGGTCGCCTCTCTGCCGAAAAAGAGATCGATCGAATTAAACCCGTACTCGAATCCATTCCAGACGCTAGGCTAGCACTGGTCGGCGATGGTCCCTATCGCGAAGAGCTAGAACAGCATTTTGAAGGCACAGCAACTAACTTTGTGGGGTACCTAGCAGGTGAAGAGTTAGGTGCGGCCTATGCCTCTGCGGATGCCTTTATATTTCCTTCGCGCACAGAGACGCTAGGTCTGGTGCTGCTAGAGGCGATGGCGGCAGGCTGTCCGGTAATCGCTGCAAATGCCGGTGGCATCCCAGATATCGTGACGAACGGGGTGAACGGCTTTATGTTTGACCCGACCGACGAGCAGGGTGCGATTACCGCTACTCGAAAGCTGCTGGGGATGAAGGCGGAGAGAGAACTGCTGCGACAGAATGCGCGGGTGGAGGCAGAGCGCTGGGGCTGGGAGGGGGCTACTCGCCAGCTAGAGCGATTCTATGTTGAGGTGCTGAGCGCTGGGTCAGGGGCGATCGCGGCTTAGTGGAGCGTGGCTTAGTGGAGCGTGGCTTAGTGGAGCGCGGCGTAGAAGGTGAGGTGCAGTGTAGAAGATGGGGAGTGGGGAATAGGGATCAGGATATTTTTCGATAGTTGTGATCTGCGTTGTTGCCATTTTGTCAATCGTAGTTTACGCGATTAATCAATTCTGTTTGAAAACGTCAGGATACTTAGAAAGCGACCTGTATATGTAGACAGTTTCTAAGTATCTTTGCTGAGATGTGCTGGAGCCATAAGTAGCTCTAAGGATATATCTGAGCAAGGTTCCTATCCAAACAGACCATATAGAGACAGCCAGTGAACGATCTGAAAAGTTTTGACGAGACGCTGCTATCAAAGATTGGTGATCTAGAGACAGTTTCTGCCATACATGAGAAAGTTCAGCGGTGGACAGGCGGACAGCTGTTCCTGACTCAGCTGCTGTGTAACCAAGTGCTTTCGCAGTCTTCGGACGTTGCGAAGGCAGAGGGCGCAAAAGCTGTCGATACTATTGTCGAGTCCAAAATTATTCAAGGATGGCGTGACGGTAGAGCCGCCAATCATCTCAAGCGGATTGAGGAGAAGCTGCTGCGCTATGAGCCTAGAGATTCGCTGCTAATTCTCTATCTACAGATTTTACAAAGAGGCTATCTACCTCAAAATGGCAGCCCAGAGCAAGCTCTGTTGCTAGGCGTTGGGTTGATTAAGCTATCTGGCGGTCAGCTTAGTGTCAGCAACGCTATCTATGCCCAGGTTTTTGACGAGAGCTGGATTGAGCGTCACCTGCCTGGCATTACTCGGCCTGTTGCTATCGTGCAAAAGCCGACCCAAAAGCCAAAGCCTGCCCGCATACCTTTATCTGTACCAGGCTCCAAGTCCAAATCTTATCTTTTGCTCGCAGCTGGCGGGCTAGGACTATTGCTCAGCATGTTTCTTGTGGGTCGTTTAGC
>JBCCOH010000177.1:0-7476 GCA_039111275.1 Cyanobacteria bacterium P01_D01_bin.1
CTCGATCTTGATAGCCAGGGCTTGTTGGTAGTGCGCCCTGGCCTGCTCGTAGTCTCGTTGTTCCTGTGCCACGATGCCCAAGTGATGGTAGGTGCGCGCTTGGCTGTAGCGATCGCCATACTCGATCTTGATAGCCAGGGCTTGTTGGTAGTGCGCCCTGGCCTGCTCGTAGTCTCGTTGTTCCTGTGCCACGTAGCCCAACTGATGGTATGTGACTGCTACCTGAGTTTGCTTTCGTACTGCATCTACAGACGTGATCTTCTCTAGGAGAGATAGTTCGTTCTGGTATGTTGTGCGTGCTGATTTATATTGCTTCGTTTGGAATTGGTAGTACGCTAATATGTCAGAAGCACCCACACGATCTAATCCGATATTTCCGTGCAAGGTTTCTGTTGGATAGGTCTGTAAAATTTGGTTAGTATACTCTGCTAATTTCAGTCCTTCTTTAAGAGATTGAGAGAGATCAAGATACTTGTTTAAGCAGAAGAATATGCTAAATGCTTCTTTTCTTCGTAAACAAATCTGTAACGCATTAAACAAATTCTCATACTCCAACCCGCAAAAGAACAATCCCAGCTTTCGCTGCTCCGGCTCCTTCGAGCCCATCATCTGCTGATACTGCGCCGCCAACTCCCGATAGTGTTCCTTAAACCCGGTCGCTAGCCCCTCAGCCACCGCCTCATCCATATCCGCCAGCTTCGCCTTCAAAAAATACGGAAACACAGGCTGTATCTTCAGCAGTCGCCCATCCTCTCCATCAAGATACGGCGACAGCAGCCCCCACCGCAGCGCCTCATCCACCGCCGACTCAAACTGGTCAAACTCCCACTCCGCAAACGGCTTTAGCTTCTTCAACTTCGCCACATAGTTTGGCAACTTATCACGGTGAATAACTCCCTTAAACGGAGCCAAACACAGCAACAGCTTCTGCGCATTCCCAGATAAATTACTGTGCGAATACTCCACACATTTCAAAATACTCTTCGTCTTATCCTCCGTCCCACTATCGAGATCCACATCTGCCGCATCCATCGCAGACAACACTTCCGCAACACTTTGCCGTGCCAGATTCGGCAGCACCACTTCCATCGCCAGCGGGTACCCCTCCAGCAATCCCAGCAACCGCTCGAATTCATCGTCCTGTCGAATTGTCTCTATCTCCTGGGGGCCGAGCGAAGTAGCATCCAGGATCTTCTCTGCTAGCACCGTTCGCGCTTCCCTATCCAGCCCCCGCAGACGATACCGATTCTGCTCAAAAGTCTCTTGCAGCCAAGCCTCATCGCTTCGCGAGCCCAGCACTACCTTCGTCTGCCCACCCTTCAGCGCCAGCAAAAACTTCCTAACCTCTCCCTGCTCCGCCTCAGGGAGCGTATTCTGAATCGCCAGCGGCTCCCCCGTCACCGACTCCAAATTATCCAACACAATCACATAGCGCTCCGCCTTCAGCGCCTCCGCCAGTTTCCGCCGCTGCGCCCCCAGCCCCATCGCCTGAAAGCTCGCAAATTCAAACTTCTTGAACACGCGCTGGCCAATCGCTTGTAAAGTCTGTTGCAGCGTATACGCCTTCTGGTCATAGCCAAAATAGAAGATATCTACCGCAAAGTTCGTCCGCTGCCACCAGTCCCGCAGATAGTTCAGCAGCGTCGTCTTCCCCGTGCCGCCCATCCCCTGCAACAGCAGCACATTATGCCGCAGCAGCGCCTTCTCTATTTTCAATATCTCCAGATCGCGCCCCACAAAGCCAAACGTTGGCCTCTGCGCATCCGCGTCAAACCGATAGCGCCCATCCTCCGCGTTGTAATACGCCTCTTCCTCCTCTGGCTGAAACTTCCGCAGATTCAGGTCGACCTCGCCGCTGGCATACACCACGGGCAGCAGCCAATCCTCTAGCAATATTTCCATATTCCAGTTCGCTCGCCGCCGCTTGCGATCATGCAGTTCGCGCCGCCCTGTCCAAATCGCCCTAACCACATCTGCGTCCTGAGCAGCCTGAGCCAGCAGACTGCTATACAGCGTCTCCATTAATATCTTCGCTGCGCTGACCGTGACGCTATAGCCCATCGCCACCACCACTTGCATACCCGCCGCCATCATCTGAGCGCCCAGGCTCGTTTCCTGCACATCTAGCAGCGCTTCCTCAGCCTTGCTAGAAACTCCACCCACCTGCTTCGCCGACTGGCAGGCGTTGAGCAAACAGACCGGAATTCGCTTATTCTTTAGCCGCTGCACCAGCTCGCTCGCCTCTACGCAGTCCAGCTCGCCCCGGACCTCCCCCTCAAAGATCAAAAAGGCCCGCTTTCCTTCAAACGGCTGCAAATCGTCTCGTCCAAACCGCCGCTGATCGATCACCCGTCGATAGGTCAGCGAGCTTTCCTCGTCGTCCCTATCATTAATAGCCATCAAATCCGCGTAGCTCGTCAGGCTGCCATGCATATCAAAATGCACGATGTGATAGTAGCCCGCCCCTTTTTGATCTAGCTGCTTGACAAACGCCTCATACGTTCCAGGCCGCAAAATATCTACATTCACTCGCAGTTGGCTTTTGCCAATCGTCTCTATTAGCGGTCGCGCGATGGTCCGATAGCCAACATCGTTTTCTTCTCCCGGCCTAGCCACCACCACCAACAGGTTCACCACAGGCGACTCATCTACGCGCACGCTGCCAGCCTTGCCCAGCTTTCGCAACATCATGCAGTCCACCGATAGCGGCAGATTCGGTCTGCTGCCGTCTGTTGGCTCATCTAATGGCTCTCGCAGCGCCTCCCAGTGCAGCGCCTGAAACGCAGGCGACCCTTCTATCTCTATCTGCACCTGCTCCAGATTCTCTCGCAAATCCGCATAGCCCTTGTAGGCACGACGATCAGCAAAAACCTGATCAAATAACGCCTCGCCATAGTCGCGAATGCTCTGCCGTGCTGTCTCTGCCCTTAGCCCGTATGCCTTCACGTATGGCCGCTCTAGCCAGCGCTCAAAATACCACTCCAGCAGTTGCTCCTGCTGCTCATCAAACGGGTCGCGCACCACAATTGGATATTCCGCTCCACTAATCCGGACCGCTGCCGCAAAGCCCTCACTCGCCGATGAGCTAGCAGACGGACGCTCGCAGATAGTAATCTTTGGCATAGGAAGTTAAAGATAGTAGAGCGAATATCAAATTTTCTACATACTAGCCAATTCAGCTAAACCTTCCGAGATTCCGAGTGAATCCTTCAGGTTAGCTATACAAGTTGCCGACCCACCCCGACCTCCGCTCCGCTCCGGCCACCCCTCCCCGGAGGGGATTTGCTTCAGGCTATGGAGATCGAGGGAGTCTAGTACCTTGATCTTCATAGCCTGAAGTCGCTCTCCTCTTGGGAGGAGTCCCCGAAGGGGGAGGTGGGTCCGACAACTCACGCCAACAGCCGACGCATCCCACGCACGCAAATCCACCGCCCCTCCACAATCATGTCCACGCAACTCTCCACCGCCGAACGACAAACCGCCCAGTTTCTACTCCAAGACTATGCCGCCGCCCAGCCCGCCCTCACGCTCCTAGACCAACACAATGGCGATATAGAAACCAGCCTCACAGAACTGATCGCCGCCGAAGCAGGCACTGCCCTATACGGCATAGACCGCGACAAGCTACAAAAAGTCTTTCTTCAAAACCTACGAAAAGAGATTTGCGGCAACGACAGCTTTCGCGAAAAAGTAGAAAACTACAACAAGAGTCCAGGCAAAGCCGCCCTGCTAACTGGGCTGATCGTTTATGTGATTGATATTGTCACTTTGCCAATTAATCCTGCGATCGCCACCATTGCCGTTCTGTGGGTACTAAAGCTAGGCCTACGCACATTCTGCGACTACACAGAGCCAGCTCCAGAATAATGAAATGGCAAAAGATTTCGATGCAATTTTGCCAGATTCATCCTGGCTGCGAGAGAATGAGGCCATTGATAAGGGAGCCGCGTGCAAATAACATTCCCGCCACTTGCAGTTGGTGAGAACATTAAAAAGAAGGACTATGATCGAAGATATGGAGAAAGAAGGAAGGCAGCGCGTATAAAAGAACCAGTCAAAAAAGCGGGTGATCACTACTGACAGGCGATCGCACCTACCGGTAAATTGTAGATATTGATCACAAAGGGGAGGGTGAAGCATGACCATTTCGACCGTATCCACAGAGCCTCAAGAGCAGCCCCGCAGCGGTCTTCGTAGAAGGGAGCGATCGCAACCCACCCTCTGGGCGATCGCTACTGTCTCTTTCATCCTAGGCGCAGCCGCCAGCACCTTCACCATCTGGCAGCTCCACAAACTCTACAAAGCCACTGTCGCCCCACCCGTTTCCGTAGAAGGTACGCTTAGAGCGCAATACAGCTACGAAGACTCTGCCGTTCGCCCTGCCCCCAACGGTTACTACATAGAAGGCACTGGTGTCGATCGCATCTACCTGACTGGCATGCCGCTACAGAGCTATGTCGGTCAGAGCATTATTGCCACTGGTAGCGTCGAAGGAATCTGTGGGCCCAAGTCTCTTCCGTGCTACCCCATGCTTTCACTGAGGGAAGTAGACAACTCGCAAGTACAAGAGTAGCCGTCAGTTGATTCATCAGCAGTAGAAAGTAAGACAAGCAAGCTGTCCAAGCTACTACCTTGTAGGGATCTTCTTGTACTTTTAGCTAGCTCAGTAACCAAAAATACAGAATGTCTTAAGAAGGTTCCAGTAGTTTGGTGGTGTCGCCTTTACACCAATATAAAAAATTGCTTCAAACAGACAACTGCTTGGTTAGTCGTACAGGCAGCGTGGATTTTGGCTATCCACGTTATCATGCGCCTCGCTACGGTCCTCGCTACCAGAGAGCCGCGTTTAATCTTGAAGATGCAACAATCTTAGATATCAACAAAGCCTTTAAAGCAAAGATACTCACTTCTGAGCGACTTGTTCAACTCTATCTTAATCGGATTGCTACCTACGATAAAACGGGTCCGGCAATCAGCTCTCTAATTACGATTAATCCAAACGCTCTGGCAATAGCGAGAGCGTTAGATCGCAACCGTCCGAATAATCCAGCAAGTCCGCTGTATGGCATTCCGATTATTGTAAAAGACAACTTTGATACGGTAGATATGCCGACAACAGGTGGCTCTGGCGTATTGGCTGACTCTTTCCCACCGGATGATGCGTTCACGATACAACAGCTTCGGGATGCGGGCGCGATTATCCTGGGTAAGGCAAATATGAGTGAGTTTGCACTTTCTTCTGGGCGTCCAGGCTATAGTTCTTTGGGAGGGCTAACGCTGAATCCGCATAATTTGAACCGGGATGCTTCGGGGTCTAGCAGCGGGTCGGCGGCTGCGATCGCCGCTAACTTCGCCGTCCTTGCGACGGGCACCGACACGGCGGGTTCGATTCGCGGCCCGGCTTCCTTCAACGGCCTAGTCGGTATCAAGCCTACTTTGGGTCTGATCAGTCGAGACGGCACGATTCCACTGGCGCTGACGGTAGACGTGAGCGGGCCAATCGCCAAGACCGTGACTGATGCGGCGATCGGGCTAAGCGTAATGGTAGGCTCTGATGCTAATGACCCGGCAACGCTGGCGGCTAAAGGCAAGTCTTTTAGGGATTACACGCAGTTTTTGGATGCGGATGCGCTGCGGGGGGCTAGGGTTGTGATCGCCCGCGACTTCTTGGGCGCTAACCCAGAAATTGATCAAATCGTTGAACAATCCCTAGCAACCATGACAAGACTAGGCGCAGCTGTTGCTGATGCGGAACTGCCACAGAGCGTCTTGAGCGCTACAGACTACAAGCGCCTACTCTCTCCCATCGTGCAAGCAGAATTCTATCCCCAGATCGAAGCCTATCTTGGCACCCTATCGGATGAGTATCCCAAGACGCTAGAAAGCCTGATCGACGCCAGTCCACCCTCAGCATTACTGAAAACGAAGACGCCAGTCAATCCCAATAGAATTGCAGCCTATCGAGATTCTTTGGAGCAGGGAGGACTGTCTAATTTTGGCTACTTGGCTGCGATCGCTCAGCTGCCTAAACTAAGAGAACAGATCACAGCACTGTTCAACAAAAACAATCTAGACGCAATTGTTTATCCCACGGTCGGCTGTCCGCCCACACCCATCACAGATGAAAACGGCAATCCGATCAAAGATTCAACATTTTCCTGTGATTGGGATATGATCAAAGGCGACCCTTACCGGGCAGGCTATCTGGCCAATCTAACTGGATTTCCAGATATCACCGTCCCCGCCGGATTCACCAAAGCCGGACTCCCGATCGGACTCTCTTTCTTTGCCCCTGCCTACAGCGAGCCGACGCTACTAGGACTAGCCTATGCCTTTGAACAGGCGACTCAGGTAAGACGCTCTGCGAGAAACACGCCGCCACTACCTGGAGAAGTTCTTGCCCCGAAGACGGTCGATGCCTTTAGAGAGAGAAGAGACGCTAGAAGAGCGTCTAGAAGAAATTCGGGTAGACCGTCTAGAAGAGTCCCCGCTCTGACTGTTCTGAGATAAAGAGTCTTTAGATAGAGAGTCTGTAGCTACTCAGGTTTGAATTCAGAGAATCGGTTACATCTGCAATCCGCCCCGCGATTGAAATCAGGGCTATCGAAATCAAGCCCACTGAAGGTGCTAGGAATGACGTTCGCTAGTGCTAGTCCTTTTAGAGAGTCCTGCCTAAGTCCCTTTAGCGGACTTCAATCGGTTAGCCCCGGTTTTAATCGTGGGGCTATTCTCTGTCGGATGAGCGATCGCACACTATCACACCTCTCGAATTCCCATATCATCGATTCAATAGTTCGAGCTGTCTCGCTGCCAATAACCGGATCTACCAGCGTGTGAAATTTTTCCACAAGCTCGTCATCGGACGGTATATTGGGCGGCTCCCATCGAGCGGAAGTGATACCCGACTCCAAGGTTTTTCCATCTGTTGTAGTAATTACCGCCTCGGCTAGCGTTTCTGCTGGGAACTTGTGTTGTAGCTGAGGGTTTACAGCGACCTGTATCTTGTCCATCATCTCACGCACATCAGGAGCCAGCATGCGAGGCGGAAGTACTTGTCTAGGGCCTACTTCCCCATCTAGAATCGCCATCGCCAGAGGAAACGACAAGTTGTATTGGGCGGCTTCTGTGGTCTGAGGATAGCCACAGTCGAGGGCAGCTGCCTCACGAAAAGTACGAATGGTGATATCTGCGAGGTTCTCTATGGATAGTTTATGCGCTCGAATCACCTGCAACGCCGCCTCGACAGCAGGCTGTGCCCATCGGCAGGCAGCATAGGGCTTGAAATAGAGATTCACAATCTCGTACTCTTTGCCCAAGCTGTCAATCCAGTCAGGCTCGGGCGTATCGTCAAATAGCGGACTATAGCGATTCTCAGTTGAGTGAGGTACAGTAGCAACAATGAGCAAACCAGTGCTCGATATCAGTCAACGAGACCGCGTCGAAAGCTTGTGTGATGGCCTCATCCAACGTTTTGTA
>JBCCOH010000178.1:0-7384 GCA_039111275.1 Cyanobacteria bacterium P01_D01_bin.1
CTGACGGGGGCTGACGCCGAAGATGACGAATACGTCTGGGGAGACGACTGCCTTTGGGTTGCCTTGTTCGTAATAGATGAATAGGTTACCGGAGACGTAGATTTGGCGGCGGCTCTGGAAGTAGAGGCGGAGGACTTCGACCGAATAGATAAGGTAGTCGCGGGTGGCATCGCTTTCGGACATGGGCTGGCCGTCAGTGTCGGGGTAGAAGGCGGTGTCGCGGATTAATTTAGCAGTATCCACCGGGTAGGACTCCTTGGATCTGGGGTTGTTTTATTTTAGCTGGGGTTGTTAGTGAGGTGATAAACGAGGCAAGCCAGCAAGAGGCAAAGCGATAAGAGACAAGGCGGTAAGAATAGGGGAAACACATTATGATGCCTGGCCCGGTGCTTCTATTGTGTTTTCCCCTAGATCCCTCCTTTGCTGGAGTCTTAAAATCCTGCTTGGGGTCCGCACTGCCTCTCCCAAACCCCCCGAAAGGGAATTTTTGGTGGTGTGGCTGGGGGTGTTTGATGTGGACTTGGGATAGAACACGATAGGAATGTCTGGTTGTACGTTGTCCGGAAGATTTGCAGAGAGATTACTATCTCTGATTGCTTTGCGGCTGACTATGAGGGATGCCTCTGAGTGGAGCCTTGGCTGAAATTTAACGGTAGTATATGGCTGGTGTAAATATGAAGCTTTCATATTCCCTATGCTACCTCTGAGCAGGAATCTCCACAGAACTACTGAGGTGAGCTGTGTGAATTGAGACTAGTTTGAATTGTGTGTGAAGGGTAGATAAGGGAAGCGCGATCACATCTATCAATCGCTTCTGCAGTATCATCTCTACCTTGCATCGACCACACGTACCCTTAGTAACTATCAGCATGCTACCGATACCGCTTCCGCCGCTGTAGTGTTTTGGCGGTTGTGGTTGCTGACATTTTTTCTACAAATTACCATCTCTACATAGCTAACTATGAGCATTATCACAGTGACGACTACCGCAGATAGCGGCAGTGGATCTTTGCGGGGTGCGATCGCCTCTGCCAAATCTGGCGACACAATCCAATTCTCAAACAGACTAGCCAGGAAAACCATCAAACTGAAGAGTGGACAGCTGCTTCTCAACAAAGACTTGATAATCGATGGTGGAAAGGCACCGGGTCTGACTATCAGTGGAAATAATGCCAGCAGAGTCTTCTATCTAGATAAAAAGAAGAAAGCAACCCTCAAGAACCTCACCATCGCCAACGGAAAAACCAAGGGTGCTGGTGGCGGAATCGACACCCGTCATGAAAGCACGATCACACTCAACAACGTGAAAGTGCATAACAATACCTCAGAGCTAGGCGGTGGTATGCGAGTCGGCCACTTAGCCAAGGCTACTATCATCAACAGTAGCTTTAAAGGGAATGATGGCACACTTACTGACAAGCACAAGGGATTTAGCTCTGGTGCCGTTGTTCATAATGAATCACGCGGACAGCTTATCGTTAAAAATACGTCCTTCGAGAACAATAAGGGGTTCCTTGGAGGGGCAATCTATAGCTTCAGCAGTGTGACGCTAAAGGTTGAAGATTCTGTCTTTCGAGGTAATACAGCAATTCGCGCGGAGGGCGGCGCTATTTTCACAGACGGAGTTAGTTCTAGAGGCTACTCTTCTGGGTTTGAAGATGATGGCAAGATCATTATTCGCCGTAGTCGCTTTGAGGGAAATCAGTCTAAGGCGGCGGGTGGCGCGCTGTATCTGTGGGGATACACTCAGCAGCGTGGTTACAAGAATGATCAGGCAATTATAGAAGATAGTGTATTTGTTGATAACGTCGCGAATGCGAACAGTCAAGGAAAGGGGAAGGGCGGTGCCGTCTGGGTGAAGATGGGTACGGACATTCGCAATACGACTTTTGCGAATAATGTCGCGGCTCAGCAGGGCGGGGCGCTATGGACGGAGACGGGACTACCGATCAGTATTTCCAACAGTACTTTTTCTGGTAACAGGGCGCTTCAGGATGCGGGCGGTGCGATGTTTTTGAACAATCGCTCTACACCTGTCAACATTACTAATTCGACCATTGCCTACAACCAGGCTGGCAGAGCTAATGGTGCGCTGTGGTATAACGGCAGCCACAACGTGACGCTAAAGAACTCAATTGTTGCATTTAACCGGGCGGAGCGCGATCGCCGTCAAGATCAGGTTGGTTATCAGGCTAATGACGGTGGCGGCAATCTAGAATTTGCACTTTCTTCTCGGGCAATGCGAGTGGTCGATGGCAGCACGGTTGCTGATCCTCAGCTTCAGGCTTTGCAGTCAGTCGATGGGACGCTAGTGCATCCTTTGAGCGCTGACAGTCCAGCTGTGGATGCTGGTGTTAGATCTGGTGCGCCTTCGAGAGATCAAAGGGGCGTTCAGCGAAATAGTCGAACCGATATCGGAGCTTTTGAATTTACGGCTGCTACGACGGGCTCTCCAGTTGAGGATACACCTGCGCCTTCGTTTTCTGAAAAGCGACGAGTGGCTTATCTCAGCTTGGATGATGGTAAGGGCAAGCTTGCTAGGGATAGCTCCAATGCAGGCCGCAATAATTCTGGGCGGCTGGTGGGTAATGCTAGCTGGACGGATAGCCCAAGGGGTGGGGCGATCGCCTTCGATGGCACAGGCGATCTCGTCAAGCTCCAAGACTCTAGGGATATCAACAAAGGAACCCATAGAGAAAGGACAATCTCTCTACAGTTCAAGGCGGACAGTATCAACACTGGCAATAAGAAGCAGGTGATCTACGAAGAAGGGGCAGGCTATCGCGGACTGAATATCTACCTCGATCGAGGGAATTTGCATGTAGGGGGATGGAATAGGGACAAAAAGCAAAGCAACTGGTCGGGGACTTGGCTTAGCACAGACAATATCTCTGCTGGTGAATGGCACCGTGTTGATCTGGTGCTAGATGGCGGCAGCCGAGTGAGTCAAAACGCCATTCATGGATATATAGACGGTCAGAAGTTTGGCAGCGGCAGTGGTTCTCAGCTTTGGAGTCATAGCGGCGATATTGGGCTTGGCAGTATTAATGGCGGGACGCGCTTTCACGACGGGATTACACCTAGCAAGGGTAGCGGCTTTGCTGGCGCAATAGATGAGGTAATGATATTCAACGACGCGCTTAGCAGCAGCGAGATCCAATCCTTTATCTAGAGAGCTTCTGGGGTAGGTGTCTTTCAAACAGGTGTATGAAAGATGAGTATGACCGCTTGGTTGAGCACCATACTCATGGTTCGCTGAAAGAAAGCGAGAAGTAGAAATAGGGATAATATCAATGGATAGCGTGAGGAATGGCGACGGCGCATCTACTAGGGAACGAACGAGTTGATAGAGGTAGGACCCTAGACTTTAACGATGTCCGCCTGTAGAGAGTGCTAGACCGCTAGCGCCAGAAACGACCGACGCCATAGACCAACAGGTAGCTAAAGCTCACTACTGGTACGATCGCCGAGTCAAAGTGTTTGACGGTACGACTTACTCGCATGGGCGAGCTAGAGCAGTTAGTTGCCCAACAGGGCTATTTTGCGATGCATGCGCCTCGTCAAACGGGGAAGACAACGCTGATGCTATCCCTCGGTCAAGCGCTGACGGCTAGTGGGAAGTATGCAGCCGTGATGCTCTCTGTTGAGGTGCGGGCTGTCTTTTCGACAAAGCCCGGTAGAGCTGAAACGGAGATTCTAGATGCCTGGCGAGGGGCGGCTAAGTATCGACTGCCGCTAGAGCTAAATCCGCCTGAATGGCCGCAGGTAGAGACGGGTCGGCGATGGGTGCGGCTTTGCAGGCGTGGACAGAGGCACTATCTCTGCCGCTGGTGGTGTTCATCAATGAGATTGACGCTTTGCAAGATCAGGCGCTGATTTCTGTGCTGAGGCAGTTACGAGATGGCTATCTCGATCGTCCGAGGGGGTTTCCGCAGTCGGTGGGCCTCGTGGGTCTACGGGATGTTCGAGACTACAAGGTGGCCTCGGGTGGCAGCGATCGCTTGAACACTTCAAGCCCATTTAATATCAAGGTCGAGTTTCTGACGCTGCAAAATTTTAATGCTGAAGAGGTAGCTGAACTCTATCAGCAGCACACTGATGATACGGGGCAAGTGTTTTTGCCGAAGGCGGTGGCTAGAGCATTTGATCTGACGCAGGGTTAACCTTGGCTGGTGAACGCACTGGCGCGGCAGGCGGTGGAAAAGCTGGTGGCAATCACACGCAGCCAATCACAGTATCAACGATTGATGCGGCCAAAGAAATCTTGATTCAGCGACGAGATACGCATCTGGACAGCTTGGCAGAGCGGCTACGGGAGCCTCGGATAAGCGCCATCATCGAGCCGATGTTAGCGGATGATTCGATGGGCAATGTCTCTGATGAAGACAGACAGTTTGTGGTGGATCTAGGCTTGGTGCGTTGTCGTTCGGCGGGTGGCTTTGTGGTTGCCAATCCTATCTACAAGGAGGTGATTCCTCGGGTGCTGACGGGGGCGATTCAGGACACGCTGCCGTTAATTCAGCCGATTTGGTTAGATGAGGCGGGGCGGCTGGTGCCGGATAGGCTGTTGGCTGCTTTTTTGGAGTTTTGGCGGCAGCATGGTCAGCCGCTGCTGAAGAGTGCGTCGTACCCGGGAGGTCGCGCCTCATATTGTGATGATGGCGGTTTTGCATCGGGTGGTAGATGGAGGCGGTACGCTAGAGCGGGAATACGCGATTGGGATGGGGCGGATGGATATTTGTCTGCGCTATGGGGCGGTGACGATGGGGATGGAGCTGAAGGTGTGGCGGCAGGGGGAGAAGGACCCATTGGTGCGGGGGTTGGCTCAGCTAGATGGCTATCTGGCGGGGTTGGGGTTAGCGTCGGGGTGGCTGGTGATTTTTGATCGGCGCTTAGGGCTACCGCCGATTGCGGAGCGGACGAGTGTGGAGGTGATGAAGACGGAGGGCGATCGCACGGTTCAGGTGATTCGGGCGTAGCGTGCCGTATCAGACGTCAATATCTTCAGTCTCTGTAGTCTGAGTACTAAGCGGTAAGCTGGACGATGAGTTCAACTTAAAGGTTGGGCTCGGCGCTCAGGCTATCAGAGAAGGCTTCGCAGTCTTGTTTAAGGGCGGCGAAAGCCGTAGGTAAGGCGACGACGAGCGGTTGAATGCGTTCACCTTTTA
This sequence comes from Cyanobacteria bacterium P01_D01_bin.1, assembly GCA_039111275.1. Taxonomy (GTDB): domain Bacteria; phylum Cyanobacteriota; class Cyanobacteriia; order Phormidesmidales; family Phormidesmidaceae; genus Phormidesmis. Next base: position 5,169 of record JBCCOH010000178.1, read on the forward strand.
GCTGCATTGTATAGATGTTTCTGACGACGTGCCTGAAGGCGCAGTAGTCTTCGAGCAGGATGCGAGTGGCGGGGGTAATTGGGAGGCTGCCGTCTATGTCGCGAGCGATTTCTCTAAAGATTCGCTCGGCTCCAGAATAGAAGCTGTGGAGATTTAGGGCGAGGGTACCGAGATAATCTTCGTCTTGGGTTTGCTGATATTTGATCAGTAGCTGCTGTGTGTGTTCTGTTAGCTGAGCAAATTCGTCTAGGTTTTGATGGATGAGTCCGATGAGGGGGGAGTGGTGGGTGCTGATGCTGTGCGGAAAGTGAGTGGCGAGAAATGGTTCGGCAGAGAGCGGTATGGCAGATTTTGATGTATCGAATAGCTCGATGCCTGTTCGTACAATAGATTGACGAAGTGAGAGCGGTGCCTGTTCAAACAGGACTAAATCAATAGAAAACGCTGAATCTAGTTTGAATAATTGAGAAATGGCTTTGCAGTAGGTGTGATTAGGCAGGCCCCAAACAGCCAGGTCTATATCGGAGCTAGGTTGTATGTATTGTGCACGAAGCATGGAGCCAAAGAGAACAACTTTCGTGGCGGCGAATTCTTTTTTGAGCAGTTGCGCTGCCTGCTGAGCTGTTTGCCAGCCGCGCTGCTGACGTAGTTGTTGTGGAGGTAGGGTTTCTGGCTCGGGCATGGGTCAAAACGGATTTGCTGGCGATCGCTGACGTCAAATACAACGAACATACCTGTTGATACTACTGCCTCTGGGTTGGCTTGTTCGTACTAAATAAGTAGATTGCCGAACACACAGACTCGACGGCGGCTTTGGAAGTAGAGGCGGAGGAATTCAACAGCGTGGATTGGATGGTCGCGGGTTACACCGCTTTCGGATACAGGCTGGCTGTTAGTGTCTAGAATCGATGTATATGTCGTGGGTCAGCTTGGCAGTATCAATCAGATAGAACTGTAGTATCGGACTACGGCTTTGACGCTATCATCGTTTGTTGTATAGACTCTCATAGTATCTCTGATAATCTTCTGATAACAAGGGCTGCCACCAATCAGAACGATTCAAATACCATTCGACAGTCTGTCTTAGTCCGGCTTCAAAGCTATAGAACGGTGTCCACCCTAATGATTTCTCAATTTTGGAGATATTCATGGCATAGCGACGGTCGTGGCCAGGGCGGTCTGTTACAAACGTAATCAGCTCACGTGGATTTGCAGGAAGTTCCTCTGCAAGTTCGGACATCAAGTCGCACAGTTGATGAACAATATCGAGGTTTTTTACTTGATTGTTACCGCCAATGTTGTACACCTCGCCCGGTGTCGCCTGATGTAGCACTCGGTCGATAGCAGCACAGTGGTCACTCACATGTAACCAATCGCGAACATTTTGCCCATCGCCATATATCGGCAGCGGTTTGCCCAATAGTATGTTTAGACACATCAGTGGAATCAGTTTTTCAGGGAACTGATAGGGACCGTAGTTGTTAGAGCAGTTTGTAATTAGAGTCGGCATTCCGTAGGTGTGGTAATAGGCTCTAACTAAATGGTCACTGCCTGCTTTTGAAGCTGAATAGGGGCTATTGGGAGCATATGGAGTCGTTTCCATAAATGCTGGATCGTTTGGTTCTAGAGTGCCGTATACTTCATCAGTAGAGACATGGAGAAAGCGATAGCTGTCTGGCTTTCGGTGAGCTTGCCAATGTGCGCGGAATGCCTCTAGTAATGTAAACGTTCCTACTACATTGGTTTGCACGAAGGCAGCAGGTCCCAGAATGGACCTATCTACATGAGACTCAGCAGCGAAGTGGATAACTGCATCAATATCTTCTTTCTCGAGTACACTATCGACTAGATGTCGGTCACAAATATCTCCTTCTACTAATTGGAACTCATCACGACCTTCTAGATCAGCGAGATTAGTTCGATTGCCCGCATAACCTAGGATATCGAGGACGATTACTCGCCCATGATGTTGTTTGAACCAGTGATGGACAAAGTTAGAGCCAATAAATCCAGCTCCGCCAGTGATTAGAACATGTTTCGGCATAATTGTCTTTGGAAAGAAGTTGTTTACTTAAACTGAGATCTTGCACCAATTCTATCAAGCAGAGCTGAGTCGTGATTTTAGAACAATGTCGAACCCGAAATGAGCAGCCACATCTGCTTTTTGTCTAATTTGTTTAAGCAGTTGTGCCCAGAGAACAGACGGCAACAGTTGC
>JBCCOH010000179.1:0-7336 GCA_039111275.1 Cyanobacteria bacterium P01_D01_bin.1
GGCTTCCGGGCGATACTGATTGGTAGAGAGTGACGCGTTTCTCAATGAACGAGGACTATGAATCGGTAGACTTCTACCTTAAGCTCTCTTTTTCATAACGGGTTTACTGCTAACCGTATAGGGACGCTAAACACGTACTATGCTACCAAAAAATCTCTTAAGGGCTTGATTTCTTGCCCATAGGTTTAGTAGCCTGTAGAGATTGAAAATGTTTGCGTACAGTTCAGTGTAGACAGACAAAGCTCAAGGATTTGATATTGTTTGCTTCAAGAAATCGTTACTTGTCTGTGTAGTCTCTGCATAAAAATCGTAGCGAATGGAAAATATTAAGTGGCTGAGTGACGACGTAGCGATCACTTGTAAACAACCCTCTTTTGAGGAATTTCAACGTTTTGCAGAAGCTGGTTTTAGCTCTGTACTCAATCTACGCGCTGCTGGAGAACCCGGTTCGCTTGAGAATGAGTCTCAACAGGTAAGGAGGGCTGGCCTTCACTACTCAAACGTTTTATTGGAAGCTGAGAGCCCCAGCAACGCGGCTATGGACAGCGTGCTGAAGATGTTGAAGATACTGCCAAAACCAGTTTTGTGTCACTGCAAAAGCGGATTCTGTGCTGGATTTGTAGTGTTGACTTACGATGCTAGAGCGTGCTGTTTGAGCGCAGAGGAAGCGCTTGCAAAAGGAGAGGCAGCGGGCCTGCACTATCGCGATCACCCTCACATAAAGCAATTCATCTCAGATTACATCAGCAAGCGTTAACAAGGCTATAAGAAAATAGAAGCTATGTAGGAAATAGCACTATGCCCATTCTAGATTTGTTTACGCACGAATCATGGTAGTAGCAACTAAGCCTGTCAAAATGATTCGTAACAAGGGCTTGAGATATGGTTGTTCTTCAATTAGAAGAGAGTATGAGTTCTGAATTCTTAGCAGCGGTTGCTATCTTTGTTTTAGCCTTCGGATCACTCTCTCGTCGATTAGAACGAAGCATCATCACACCACCGATGGCCTATGTTATATATGGCCTTCTCATTGGTCCAGTTGCGCTAGGACTTACCAGCGGAATTAGCCTTTCCAATGAAACCATCCGGGTTTTAGCAGAGTCCGCGCTAGCAGTCGTGCTGTTTACCGACGCATCGCGCATTCAGTTTGGTCGCCTAGAAGCAGGCTATAAGCTACCGCTGCGGCTGCTCGGACTTGGCTTACCGATTACGATTGCTGTTGGGACGGCGATCGCCTTCTGGCTGTTCCCCTCGCTAGGCATTTGGGAGGCAGCGGTGCTCTCTACCATTCTGGCTCCTACGGATGCAGCGTTAGGGCAAGCGGTAGTGAATAGTCAAAAGGTGCCCTCGTTCATTCGTCAGGCAATCAACGTGGAAAGCGGACTCAATGACGGAATTTGCTTGCCATTTTTGTTTTTTTTTTTAGCCTTGGCAGAAGAAAGTGAGACGGCAACAGACCTGACTTACTGGCTAACGTTTAGCGCCAAGCAAGTTGGTTTTGGTGCGTTGGTTGGCGTTGCGGTTGGCTATCTAGGCAGTAAGCTAATTGGTCGAAGCATAGGGCGCAAATGGATGAAAGAGTCTTTTGAAGACTTGTCTGTTCTAGGGCTGGCGTTTTTAGCCTATACCGGCGCGGATATGATTGGCGGTAATGGTTTTATTGCCGCTTTTTGCGCGGGGTTAGTGTCTGGGAATGTGACTACCGATGCTGTGAAACAGACGCTATATGACTTCGGTGAGGCGGAAGGACAGCTCTTAACGCTGCTAACGTTTTTGTTGTATGGCGCAGTGATGGTAACGCCTGCGTTGGGTGAGGCGAATTGGCACATGTGGGTGTATGCGATTATCAGCTTAACCGTCATCCGCATTGTTGGCGTTGCTATCTCGACAGCAAGCGCCAAGCTACAGCCCCTTAGCGTACTGTTTGTAGGCTGGTTTGGGCCTAGAGGGATTGCCTCTGTTGTCTATGGTCTTACTATCATAGACGAAGATGATTTAGCGGGTGGCGATCTAATCTTTAACACGATGGCCGTTACCGTTTTACTTAGCATCTTTGCTCATGGGGTTACTGCTTTCCCAGGCGCAAACTGGTATGGCAACAACATGTCGAAGCAGGCTGATAGGAAGCCCATGCGCGAGATGAAACCTGTCGCTGAACTACCGGTTCGTTTACCTTGGTGATCGCAACAACCCTAGATCTCTAAAACAAAATCCTAAAAACAAAACCTTAAAGCCATCAAGAACCTACTATGACAGTTTCTAAAACCCGCACCATTAACGGAAAAGAGTTTCTCACTGCCGCAGAGAGCGATCCTGACAAACTAGGCTGGATGAAGGGTTTCCCGCCCCTAAAAGATAAAACGTTGGGCGTCAAAGACGGCTCGTTTTTAAGCTTTCCTGCTATTCGCTACAGCGCTTCTCACGTACAGCAATTTCTCCCCGTTGTGGAAGTTTCGCGCCAGCTAAAAGCGCCTAGTCCACTACCTTATGACCTAGACGACAACATCGATGGGCTAACCTTTTACCCAGGACATCCGCAGTCAAAGACAAACGTTACCCTCACCTGGGAAGAATCGCTAGCAGCTAACTACACCGATGGCATTCTCATACTGCACAGAGGCACTGTTGTTTACGAGCGTTACTTGGGTGCGCTTACAGAGTATGGCAAGCATATGGCAATGTCTGTTTCTAAATCATTTACCGGAGTGCTAGCGTCTATTTTGGCGGCAGAAGGTAGCTTGCAGCCGGAGCGTATGGTTGCCGACTACGTACCGGAGCTAGAAGACTCTGCCTTTGGCGATGCGACTGTGCGGCAGGTGATGGACATGACTACTGCGCTGAAGTATAGCGAAAACTACGCCGATAAAAGCGCAGAAGTTTGGAGCTACTCAGCCGCAGGAAATCCTATCGTGACGGCTAAAAGCGACGATGGGCCAGTTGGCTATCTCAACGCCCTAAAAGAGATTGAAAAGCAGGGCGAGCACGGCGAAGCGTTTAGCTATAAAACGCCCAACGCTGACGTGCTGGGCTGGATTGTCTCTAGGGTATCTGGTAAGTCGGTAGCAAATCTGCTTTCTGAGAGGATTTGGAGCCGAATCGGGATGGAGCAGGACGGCTACTATCAGGTTGATGCGCTAGGGACGCCCTTTGCCGGTGGCGGGCTCAGTGCAGGGCTGCGCGATATGGCGCGGTTTGGCGAGCTGGTGCGCAATCAGGGGAACTGGCACGGGGAACAGCTTTTTCCCGCAGCGGCGATAGAAGAGATTATGCGCGGTGGGAGTCAGACTGCTTTCGCCAAGTCCACTCATTCCGAACTACCGGGATGGTCGTATAAGAATTTGTGGTGGATTTTGGAGAATCCGCATGGCGCATTTGCCGCACGAGGCGTGTACGGTCAGACCATCTATATAGACCCAACTGCTGAGATGGTTCTAGTTCGGTTTGCGTCCTATCCCATCGCAGCGAATGCGGCTAACGATCCCACTTCGCTACCGGCTTATGCAGCCGTTGCTGAGTACCTAATCGACCAAAAGTGAGTTGTTAGCAGTGGGTTATTTTGGTTACCGTTTTAGTAACTGTTGCGGGTGCGACAAAAAGCGATGATAGATTGTTGATGGGTTGAAAGGTACGGCTCTTCATAGGTCTATTCAATCCGCGAAGGATACTCAAAATACAAGGATTAATAATGAACAAGAAAGTGTTTTCTCAAGTGGTAGGTGCAGGGGCGATGGCGATCACCCTCAGTAGCCTCGTGCCGCTTGCAGCAAGCGCAGACCCAACCGCGTCTCAGGTGCGTCTATCGAGCGCATCTACAACAGAACTTGCACAGACACCCACTGCTAGAGAGCGTGCCATGACGATACAGGAGCGCACGCTGGTTTTTTCTCAAACCGATCGGATAGCGGTGCGCGTATACAGCGATGGCGAAGCGCTTCTGCTCAACCTGTTTAATAAGCAAACCGGCGTGACAGAGGTACTGGGCGGCTCAGCTACCGTCACGCCCACTGAAACGGGCGTGACTTACCGCTATACAGGCGAGCAAACTGTGGAAGTTGCCGTCTCTAGCGCTGGCGAGCAAACCATCACCCTCAATGGCGTGCCGCAGCAGTCCACCAGCACAGTATCTGGCCAAGTCTTCTATCTGCCTAGAATTGCCCTCGCTCCCAACGCCACCATCGAGGTGAGCCTGCTGGATGTCAGCCGAGCAGATGCGCCTGCTACCGTGCTAGCCTCTGCCAAAATGACCGCTAACGGCAGGCAAGTGCCTTTCCCCTTCGAGCTGCTTTACGATGCCGGACAGATTGACTCGCGGCGTACCTACGCGGTGCGATCACAAATTATGGAGAATGGCGAATTGCAGTTTACTAGCACTACTCAGACCCCGGTGATTACCAACGGTAACCCAACTGACGGCGTCGAACTGCAGGTCGATCCAGTCAATCAGTCAGACAATTCGCCTACCGACCAGGACATGGTAAGCGACTCGCAGCTCACAGGCACGCTCTGGCAGCTAGAACAAATTCAGTACAACAACGACGAACAGATAGCACCGACTGAAGGCGACTACACCATCGAATTTATGCCCGACGGACAGCTTTCTATCCGCGCAGACTGCAATCAGGTATTAGGGGAATTCACAACAGATGGTGATCGCAGCTTATCGGTTGCATTAGGCCCTGCTACGCTAGCTGCCTGCGGCCCAGAGTCGGTAGATAGTGAGTACCTCCAAGCGCTGCAAAGCGTTAGCAGCTATTTCTTTGAAGAGGGCGATTTATACATCGACCTTCAGGCAGATACGGGCACGATGCGATTTTCTAATGGGCAGTAGATAGCATGAACGTCTCTTGTAAGCACCTCAAACAAGGTGTTCGATCGCTAACGCTTTTGCCGTGGCTGATCTCTGCGTTGGCGATCAAAGGGGCGCAAGGTGTAGAAGACTGTGATCGCGCTGATTTCTTAGCGCAAAACCTCACCGTCACTGCGCTGAACCGACAAACAGAGACAATTGCCCTTTGCGCCAACGGCTCTGACACGCTAATCCATATCTCAAGCGAATTCGGAATCGGCAGCGCGACCATAGCACCCGCTGCCGAACGCTGGCCAGAATCCATAACGGTTCGACTGCACCTGCACGGGCTAGAGGGCCTTACGGTCACTAATGGAACAACAATGCTAGACAAACACCAGCTTGATGTTCAAGCTTATGACCAAAACGCCAAGCCCTCTAGCGAAGGGTATCTTATGACTGAGGCAGGCTACTATGAAGTTCGTCTTCCTCAGTCACTATTCGCTGGAGAGATAGCTAGTATTCAAATTCAATGGGTAGATTTCTACCGGTATTAAGTCGGCTTTGAACATCTATCCATTGTCTGCTTTTTACTCTGTCAGCTTACTTGTTTCCTGGCGCGATCGCCGAGGTATACACGCTATCTGCAACGAACACAGGTTTTTCAGAGTATTCTGCTTCTATCTGTTCTTGCGTAGACAGATCCCAGTTCAAATCGTAGTCTCGCTCGAAGTCCGCTTCTATGTAAGGACGCAGTACACCCGTAACCACAACCTCCTCATTTGTCTGCGTGATGGGCGCAGCGGCAGGCGTGATCACCAGCAAATCTTCGTTATTAAATAGCTGATGCTCAGCGAGCGTAAAGCTAGTTGGCGATAGCTCTTCGTTAATTTCTCCTTGAATAGCAATTTGCTTGTTGTAATACTTATCCGGATCGCTCGTCACATCGCCAGGATCGGGCGAGAGAGCGAGAGATTCTGCAATTACAGCAGGACGGCCTTCATAGTCGGCAAACACGTCAGATTCTAAAACAAGATTGTACTCCTCGCTAAGCGCAGCCGTATCAAAGTTTTGCACAGTGCCAGTAACCTGTACGTCTGTATCATCGCCGTCTATCAACGTAAACGGTTCGCCAGTTGCGTTAATGACTAAAATATCGTCGCCGCCCAATAGCCGATCGTCATCTATTAGAAAGGCATCGTCACCAACGATTTGTTCTACCTCAGAACGAACTGAAACCTCTTGACCTACCAAACCTTCTGTACCCTCTGCCAGTTCTTCGGTCGTTACATTAGCTTCTTGCTCTGGCGTCAGCGTGTTATTGCAGGCAGATAAAACCATGAGTGAAGCGGCTAGCAATATCCCTGTCGCTGTCGCGCGATGACGGAGCGCTCTATTAAAGGCATTAATCATGTCTTATTTCCTTAAATGAATTGACTTTTAAAGTAGTGATTTGATAACAAGCTTCATGTCTCTCTTTAGGAAGAAGAGCATATTACAAGGTTGTAATTTTTCAGTTGTTGAAAGGCGATCGCTTTGAGATGTTTGAAAAATCGCGTTACTAACCAGCTAAGCGTAGCCCTCTATCCACCTTCTAAGTCAGCAATTAACGTCTTTATTTCGGCAATCTCTTTTACCTGTGTTTCAATAATGCTGTCGGCAAGCTGTCGAACGCGCGGGTCTGAGATATTCGCTCGCTCACTTGTGAGGATCGCAATGGAGTGATGCGGAATCATGGCTTTCATCCAGGCAACATCGCCGATAGTAACCTGAGAACGAACGAGCCATAGCGATAGAAAAAAGACTAGAACGCTACCAATGAAGATGCCAGCATTTGTCTTTGGACTGCTATACATATTCAGCATAAACCCAAGCATAATGCCAGCCATCGTCGCGCCCATCAAGACGGCCATATATACTCTCGTCTCGCTAAAGTAAATATGGTCTAGCTGATAGGTGTTGAGATACATTAGCCCAAACATCACAACTGTAGAGGTTGCTACCATAGCGGCAAATTTACCGTACTTACTCATTGGCTTATGTTCCTTTCTTCTATTTGCTTTGTTCCTAGTTACGTTAGAAGTATTCATGGTGTTTTCTCCAAACAAAAGTGCGTCGATTGAAAATAAACTGAAGCCAAGAAAATAGCTAGAATTATCTTGAAGATAGTCTTCGACCAATTCATTTTGGTCTGCTCTTGATAAAATCTTCCGTTCTACAAAACTAGCGTTCTTAAGGGAGTAGAAATTTAGCTAAGCAGGTTCGTAGCGACTAACTCAATACTGTCGACCAGTACGAAATGAAACATCTATCTCGAGAGAGGAGAACAGCCGTTCTCTACGGTCTGCTTTCACGCTTAACTATCTTGGTTACCGTCATTCGGAGAACGAACATACTCTTTCTTCAGAAAGGTACGTGTTTAGCGTCCCTATACGGTTAGCAGTAAACCCGTTATGAAAAAGAGAGCTTAAGGTAGAAGTCTACCGATTCATAGTCCTCGTTCATTGAGAAACGCGTCACTCTCTACCAATCAGTATCGCCCGGAAGCCA
>JBCCOH010000180.1:0-7237 GCA_039111275.1 Cyanobacteria bacterium P01_D01_bin.1
CTACGTTACGGCTCAAAGACGGCGCAGAAAGGTTCTTGAGCTGGCTCGAAAAGCTATGAAAGCGGGTAATCGGACCCGAGATCAGCTTTGGAAAGAAGAGTTTGTAGGCCGAAAACTCTAGCCAGCTTTTGCAAGCAGGCGAGCCTCGGTAGACATCGACTAGGTAGGCAATACACTCGAAGGTAAAGAAGCTTAGCCCCAGTGGCATCGCGACTAAAGCAACCGGACCTGTTGCTAGCTGCTCGAACCCCAGTATCGACAAGCCTGGTGAGATATACTTGAAACCCAGCAACAGCAGTACATTCAGAGCGATTCCCATTCCTAGTATCTGCGCTTTGTGCTTTGCCCAGTCTACCTGCGCATGCTGCCACGCTTCGTTTGGGATACGCCAGTCTAGCGGAGCAGCTAGCATCTTGCCGAGGAAGAAGTTTAGGGCAATCAGGACTAGCAGTAGCGGAATGTACTCCGCTGTAGGCAAAGAAGAATAGAAGAACAGACTGGCCAACAAAATCAGCCAAAGCCGAATAGTCTGACTAGGCGATTGGTCAGAATGATCAGACTTCTGATTAGGGGACTGATCAGATTGACCAGAGGGCTGCCGATCAGACTTTTGGATAGGCAGCAGCCAGTAGACCAGAAACAGACCAGCTAGAAATAGACCGTATAGGATAGACGGCTGGGTCATGGAGAGACGTCTCTACTGGAGAAGCAGGGTGTGGAAAAGTAGGAGTTGGGAAGCAGAGGATAAGAAGATAAGAAGAGGAGGCAAAGCGGTAAAGTCACAGACTAAGGCCAGGGAATAAGCGGATCTTGGGACAGGCGCTTGGAAACCTGATATGCGCCATAACGATTGAGGTGGCTAGGGTCAGAAAAGTAGTCGTACTGCTGTGGCCAGATCTGACCGAGGTCGCGAAAAGTAAAGTCAGGGTAGCGCTCCGCGACCTGTAGCATGTACTGGGTAAAGGTATCCTCGGCGCGGGTGCGGTAGCTGTCTAGATATTCGTCGGTTAGGGGCGTATTGACAAAGACTACAGGAATCTCTTTCTCGGTAGTGAAGCGCAGCAGGCTTCTAAGGGCGTCCGACTGCTCGCCATCCATACGAAAGGCTTTGTAGTCACCGTCATAGTTGCCAGCCACGCGAGGATGATCCTGATAGTAGGTGGCCGGATTGAAACGGTTGGGGAGGGGCAAAAAGCCATCGTAGTCAATCAGGCTGGTTTTTCTGGTGAGTCCGGCTTGATTGGCTTCATCAGCTTCGTTAAGGAAGTCCGGAGACTCTAGTGAACCGTCCAGTTGAGAGGGCTCTGTCACCACAAATCCTCTTCTAGGAAAGATAGCGCCAAGGCCCTGTCCGATGGCCGATCGCACTTTGTCACGGTTGACATAGGCCGAGGATACCTGACCTAGCGTTTCGCTAAGCTCTTGGTCGGTCTCGGTTGCACGCACGGTAAGCTGGTCGGCAATGCTGCCTAACGCCAAAGTTTCCACACCATCAGCTGGATCGCTTGCTTCGAGCTGCCGATAGCCTTCTGAGGCAGCAATCCCGTTAAAAGTCACATCAGTCCGACCGCTATTGAACGCCCGCGCCCCATCGGCCCAGATAATCACCTGAGGCAGTTGATTGGGCGCAATCAAACGCTGCACAACCAGATCGACTACCTGTGCAGTCGCGCCATTAATCCCGAAATTAAAAACGCTCAGATCTTCATGTCCGACCTCAGCCAAAGCTTTTTGTAGTGCAGCCGGATCTACCCCACGCAGGGCCCTAGAGCTACCGATTACAAGTACATCAGGGGGGCCAGACTGTTCGACGCGGCGGCGGTAGAGCGCTAGCTTTTCATCGAGCTGTCGACTGCGAAAAGACGGCAGCGTAGAGCCTGCGAGCAGAGCTTCAGACTCTACTACAGACTGCTGCGGGCTGTAGAGCAGCTCGCTATCATTAATCGCAGATGACGTAAAGCCTCCTGCTTCTGCTCTTTCGTTACGAAATTCACTACCTTCGCCATTGCCTGCTCCACTGCCGAAGAGCTGTTCATCGGCATCTTGCCTACCAGTACCGTGTTCTTTATTCCAATCCAATCGGCTCAGTTCGTCATCAAGCTGGCTAGGCATAATTCGCGTAATGCCCTCTTCTGTTGCCTGGATTTCTGTTGACTGAAGTGGCGCTGCTGCCTGCTTCAGGGCCTGCCCCACCATAAAGTCAAATTGCACTGCCAGCAGCAAGCCCGCTGCTCCCCAAAACAGCGCCATTTTGCCGCCGTTTGACTGAAAAGCGCCAGGTAGGTTGACTGGCAGATTATTACCTTCATCCAGCGGCGTGAACACCTGGCTTTTTAGCATGATGCGCTGCAAAGCTCGCTTAATGACTTCGCCTAGTCTAATATCGGCTTCGTCTGCGGTCGCTAGATCCGCTAAGCTTTCTTCGCTGACTGAGGTGATCAGCTCGCCTGCATAGGCATCCGATGCCGCAAACTCAGCGGTGGCTTCGGGCACTAGCCGTTCGCGTTCTCTGTAGTCGTGACCATAGCTCCAAATCGGCTGCTTTTGTCCGGCTCTACGCCCATACAGCCGGATACCATCAAGATCGGGTAGCTGTAGCTGCTTCAGCACTTGGCTAATCAAAGGCACGATGACGGCTTTTGATGGACAGACGGGGCCATCCGTCATAATGTGCAGCAGCTTATCTTTGCTCAGCACTTGGACCCTAATGCCACCAGTGGCTAGCTGCACACGGATATCCGGATTGAGCGCTCTAGTTAAGCAGTAGGAAAGCGCCTCTATATTGCCCTCAGATGCCAGCGCTGCGGCTGTTTTCTGTAGCGTCGGCCGATCTACAGCAGGTAGACTGATGCTTTTTAGCCACTCTGGACTGATGTCGTCTGTAGACGGTCCGTAGAGCATGGCTCGCTGAAAGCCCTGGGGTGCGATCGCCCGCAGTCGATGATTGATAGCAGCAGCTAATCCCTCTACGTCGATTTTTTGCCGACAGTCATCTGCAGAGATCAGCAGTGGCTTGTCCGTACGGCTATCAACCGGATTGATCGGATAGCTAATGAGATGAAGCGTTTCTTTTTTAACTTCTGCAATCAGCTTCAGGCCGTAGGACTTTGAAATTTGGTTGACTAGAAGAGAGATAGCAGAAACATCGCCCCATCGTCCCCAGCGATGCAGCATCTCCTCGGGCGGCGTCAGATCTACACGCAGCCGCCAGTCGGAAGCAGCCTCCCCCATCACCTGAATAGTGATTACCGCGTCTTGAAATTGCTTGAGCCGGAGCTGTCTGAGCCGCTGGGCGATTGGCTCTGCGATTACCAGCGGGTCGGGGCTGTAGTCGGCTTCGCAAAGAATCCATAGGCGAGAGGCGATCGCCTGGTCCACTCTGCGCTCTATCTCGCCTGAGTGACTAGCTGCTCCATCGGCTATCTCACTGGCTGTCTCATTATTTTTGCTGGGCAGAACCCTAGCGCTAACTTTGACGCTGACATTTAGCGCGCCAAGAGCTTCTCCTAGATACTGAGCGATCGCATCTGAATCACCCTGTCGGGCCAGCTTCACAATTGAAACTGGCGGCGAAACCGGGACCGACTCTGGTGCTAAGTCTGTAGGCAGCCGATCCGGCGATGAGCTTTGCTGAAACTGCTTCTTCCACTGTTTTTCTTCCCACTGCTCTAGCCGCTCTAGATGCCTATCTAGTCGATTGAGATAGACCGGGGTGCCCCATACGGGTTTTGCTGCCCCTGCCTCTCGGCTGTAGAGATAGATCTGATATACATGCGGAAAATCTGATTCCAGACGGGCCCTAATGTCTGGTGATTCGCTATCTGTCGAACTATCTGTTGAGTGGAGAAGCGATCGCACTAGCCGCAGCGCCACCCTCTCGCGGACTAGCCCCGGACTGGCCGACTCACACAAGACATGCAGAATATTTCCTCGCAGCTTGACTCGAACCCGCGTTCCAAGAGTGTCCTCGTCATCAAGGAGACTCTGCTGGAGCAAAGGAATCAATACAGACGGATCCGTATCAGCTGGTTTTCGAGTGAGATGACCTAGCATACATAACTACAAAACACACGGAAGCCGCACAGAAATTAGACTAAAGCTGATACCGCCGCACCGCTCGCTGATTCTAAATCACACTTGTTTACTTTGCACGAGTAAATATTATGTGATCATTAAGTAAACTTTCAACAGTTAACCACACCCAGCTACGTACGTATATGAGCAGCTACACTCAGCCCGATCAGCCATCCAATCAACCAGTCAACCAGCCTTCAACTCGCACATCCACCGACCCGGAAAGTTCTAGCTTTTCGGTTGCTTTACCCCTACCTATCGATATTGCGATTGGCCTAGCTACACTGCCCATGCTGGCGATCGTCATCTCTAGCCAGCTCGCCGCCCACGCCCTCACACAGCTCGGCGACAGCAGCGAAGAACTCTTTCGAGGAGACCGCTTACCGACCCTGCCACTACTGAAGCTTTGAATCTATCTGCAATTGGCTGTCTCTATTCTAGCTCTCTGTTTTTAGTTCTATCTAGCTCTCTATATAGATAGACAAATATATAGACAGATGACCAAGTCACAACATCCTGTCCGTAAACTCTCGCTCGCAGTGCCCCCAAAACTCATACAATCATCTCGAACGCTCACTAAACCTACTAGCGAATAGTCAATGCCCACGACGCTTGAAAACGCATCAGCCCTCGAATCTACGCAGTCTGTAGCTACCCAAGACTGGCTACTCCGCCATCGGCTCACCAGCGTCGAAGAAACATGGGCGTCTGTTTTAGAAGATGAATGCGGTCCTAGCCTAGTGGCACTGCTGACCCGGCTGCGGCAGCTGTGTGCCCCCGATGGCCAGGCTAACGCTGCTGATGCTTCACCCGTTCTACAGCTAATAGAAGATCTAGAGCTAAGCGATGCTATCAAGATGGCCAGAGCATTTGCGCTCTACTTTCAGCTGATTAACATCGTAGAACAGCACTACGAGCAGCGCGGCCAGCAGCAGCAGTATCGAGCCGCTTACGAAGAAGCTGAAATTGCGGCAGAGCAATCAAGGGAGCACGGTGCTACACCGCTCTCTAGACGCTCTGAGAAAGCGGCAAAGAAAGTGGCAAACGGCTCCAATGGGCAAAGCGCCGTCCGCGAGACTAGGGGCGCTAGTAGTGCTGCTGGTACTGCTACGGGCACTGGTAGCGTTACTAGCAGTGCCACAGATAACCTTAGAGATATTGGCACGTTCTACTGGCTATTTCCCACACTCAAACGGCTCAACGTACCACCCAAGATGATTCAGCGTTTGCTAGATCAGCTAGATGTCCGCTTGGTCTTTACCGCACATCCGACCGAGATTGTGCGCCACACCATTCGCGATAAACAGCGGCGAATCTCTGAAATACTGCGCGAGCTAGACCGCGAGGAAGAAGGCGCACGGGCGCTTAGTCTGGCTTCTTCTTGGGAGGTTAAAGCCCTTCAAAAGCAGCTGGTCGAAGAGATCCGCCTGTGGTGGCGCACAGACGAGCTACATCAGTTCAAGCCTTCGGTTTTAGACGAGGTAGAATTCACGCTGCACTACTTTGATGTGGTTCTTTTTGACACATTGCCGCAGTTATATCAGAGAATCTGTAGGGCCATAGAAGGAACTTTCCCGACGCTAAAGCCGCCCAAGCATGGCTTCTGCCGGTTTGGCTCTTGGGTAGGGAGCGATCGCGATGGCAATCCCTCAGTCACCCCCCAGGTCACTTGGAAAACTGCCAACTACCAGCGCAACATGGTGCTAGGCAAATACATTGCCTCTGTTCGAAATCTGACGCAGCGCCTAAGCCTGTCGCTGCACTGGAGCGAGATTCTCTCTGAACTACTCGAATCGCTAGAAAAAGATCAGACCCAGATGCCAGAAATCTACGAAGAGCTGGCCATCCGCTATCGCCAAGAGCCCTACCGCCTAAAGCTGGCTTACATCGAACAGCGCTTAATCAACACGCTAGAAAGATCCAAGAAACTCTACAACGGCGACTATCTACAAGAAAGAGAAACAAACCTAGATAGCGAACTCTCTAGCGGTCGTCTCTATCGCTTTGGAGAAGACTTTCTCTACGAGCTAAAGCTAATTCACACCAATCTAAAAGAAACAAACATAGACTGCCGAGAGCTAGAAGAGCTGATTGCTCAAGTAGAAATCTATGGCTTCAACCTTGCTCAGTTAGACATTCGCCAAGAGAGCACCCGCCATTCTGACACGATTGGCGAAATCACCGACTATCTAGGACTGCTCGACAAACCCTACAACGACCTAAGCGAAGCCGAAAAAACAGCGTGGCTAATCAGCGAACTTAGTACCCGCAGGCCGCTGATTCCCGGCGAGCTGCCCTTTTCTAAAAAGGCCAGCGAAACCATCGCTACCTTCCGCATGGTTCGCAAGCTGCACCGAGAGTTTGGTCCCAACATCTGCCAGAGCTACATCATCAGCATGAGCCATACCGCTAGCGACTTGTTAGAAGTGGCACTGCTAGCAAAAGAGGCGGGCCTGTTCGATCCGTCTACTGGCATAGGGGCAATCAAGATTGTGCCGCTGTTCGAGACGGTAGAAGATTTGCGCCGAGCGCCGAATGTGATGAAGCAGCTGTGGGAGCTGCCACTGTACCGAGCGATGCTACAGGGCGGCTATGAGGCGATCAAAGTTGCCGAAGTCAGGCCGAATGAGGCGGAAACAGCGCTGCAAGAGGTGATGCTAGGCTACTCGGATAGCAACAAAGATTCAGGCTTTCTGAGCAGCAACTGGGAAATTCACAAGGCGCAGCAGGCGTTGCAGGCGCTGGCCGAAAACTACAGGGTGGCGCTACGAATCTTTCACGGTCGCGGCGGGTCGGTTGGTCGGGGCGGCGGTCCGGCATACGAGGCAATTTTGGCTCAGCCCGGTCGCAGCGTGGACGGTCGCATCAAAATTACTGAGCAGGGCGAGGTACTTGCTTCTAAATACAACCTGCCCGATCTGGCGCTGTACAACTTAGAGACGGTGACCACAGCGGTGATTCAGGGTAGCGTGCTCGGCAGCAGTTTTGACGGCATCGAGGCTTGGAACGAGATTATGGAAGAGTTGGCAGTGCGATCGCGCCAGCACTACCGCGCCTTGATCTACGAACAGCCCGATCTAGTCGAATTCTTCCATCAGGTCACGCCCATCCAAGAGATTAGCCAACTGCAGATCAGCTCTCGCCCGGCCCGTCGCGGCGGCAA
>JBCCOH010000181.1:0-7151 GCA_039111275.1 Cyanobacteria bacterium P01_D01_bin.1
CGCTCAACTTTCGGATGGGCTGTGCGGTTTGGGCATTCAAAGACTGGGTCGGTAGTTTTTATCCACCTAAAAGTCAGCCAGCGAACTTCCTGAAGCTCTACGGCGAGCGGATGCGGGCAGTAGAAGGAAACACTACGTTTTATTCAGTGCCTTCACCGGACATGGTTCAGCGTTGGGCTGCGAATACACCATCAGATTTTCGCTTTTGCCCGAAGCTTCCTCGAGCGATTACCCATGAGGGGCCACTGATGGCCCATTTGCCAGCGGCGCTATCTTTCTTGTCACTGATGGAAGGACTAGGCGATCGCCTAGGTCCGATCATGATTCAGCTACCACCAAGCTACAGCCCTGCCGCACTGGCTGATCTGGAAAACTTCATTCAGGCTTGGCCTACAAAGAGTGCGCCAATTGCGGTAGAGGTTCGGCATCTAGATTGGTTTCGAGCACCGTTATCGAACCGATTGGAGGCGCTACTGTCCGACTCCAATGTAGGACAAGTCCTGCTCGACAGCAGGATGATGTATGCTCACGAAAACGAAGATGATGTCGATCCGCAGATGCATTCTAATCGGCGCAAGCCAAAGGTTCCTCTACAGCCGCAGGTAACATCTGGCTTTGCAATTGTTCGCTACATCAGCCATCCACAGATACTGCGCAATCAGGATTACCTGACTGAGTGGGTGAGCTGGGTCGACAAATGGTTGAGTGCAGGCAAGCAGGTTTACTTTTTTGTGCACTGTCCGAGGGAAGTAGAATCGCCTCAGGTAGCCAAATATTTTCAGTTGATGCTAGAGGATGCGAGTGTGCAAGTACCGCCTTTGCCCTGGATGCATTTGCAGCAGCCGTCGGAGCAGCTGAGCTTGTTCTAAGAGAGCTGGCTGTTTGTTTACTAATTTCCCTGCTTGGTTTATCTCTTTCTTAGACGTTGAGTTACTAGCTCAATAGCTAGCTCCAATGCGGCTTCTGTGCTCTGCGGTCTGGCTATTCCCTTGCCAGCGATGTCAAAGGCTGTGCCATGGTCAGGGGACGTACGAATAAATGGCAGGCCAATAGTGGTATTGACAGCTAGATCAAAAGCAAGCAGCTTAACCGGAATCAAACCCTGATCGTGGTAGAGCGCTAGGTAACCATCATGTGCGTGGACTTGAGTGGAGCCCTGGCTGTGCCAAGCCTGGCCAGGGGTGACCCACATCGTGTCGGGGGGGATGGGGCCGTCTAGTTGGACGTTGGGGAATCGCTGTTGTTGCTGAGCTAGCCACGGAACTAGCCAGTCCTGCTCTTCTCGGCCTAGATGTCCTTGTTCACCGCTGTGGGGGTTTAGTCCGGCGATTGCAATCCTAGCCTCACTCAAACCAAAATCCCTCTGCAAGCACTCAATCAGCAGCTCTAGCTTCAGAGTCATAACTTCAGGTGTTAGAAGCTGCGGGACAGCTTTGAGTGGGATATGCGTAGTCGCTAGCAATGTTCTAAGAGACCAGCCGTTTTTGGGCGATCTGGCCACAAACAGCATGCCGAACCGTGATGTATTCGACATCTTGGCGAGCAGTTCAGTCTGACCAGGATAGGCGTGGCCAGCCGCGAGCCAAGCCGATTTTGCAATTGGAGCGGTGACGATGCCGTCGAATTCGCCTCGCAGAGTACGCGCGATCGCCTGCTCCAAAGTCCGAAAGCTCACCTCTCCGCTGCTACGGCTTTCGACACTAAGAATCACTTCAGACGTGATCGCCTGTGATATGCCAGCATCAATGAAATTTAGACTTTCTGGATCTACCAGATCAGGATAGGAGGCGGTTTTTAGCTGGATGTATGTGCTTTGTAGAAGCTTGCGATCGCCGATCACAGAAATAGCCGCTCGCTCTGAGAACATAGGATTGCTCAACGCCTTTAGCACCACTTCTGGGCCAATTCCAGCCGGGTCTCCCAAAGTCATCACTAGGCGAGGTTTTGCTACAGTTTTCACACCGTCAGCTTTCTGCAAAAAGTTCGTTGAAGAGTTCATCGCCGATACAGATGTCATAAGGGGTTCCAAAACGCTCTAAAATGAGGGTCAATATCAAAAGATATCCACTATAAAATGGGAGATAGTTGACATATGGGCGGCGAGATTTTTTCTACGGCAGTGTTGGTATTCGGCATGATTTTAGTCGGGCTCAGCGTGGGCTTTTTGATGCTCAAAGTTCAGGGCAGTGAAGAATAGTTCATCCCAGCAAAACCTGCCAGCAGAACCGCGAGAACGACCCAAAACAGGACTGGCCCATCTTTACATTCAGTCCTGAGATATTTGTGTCGGCGACGACTTCTGCTAAACTGAGATGTATATTAAGTTTTGTTTACCTTAACTCATGGTCTTATTAGTCGTTGGCGCAACTGGCACTTTAGGCAGGCAAATAGTTCGTCGGGCTTTGGATGAAGGCTATGAGGTCAAGTGCCTAGTCAGAAACTTTCAGAAAGCAAGCTTTCTAAGGGAGTGGGGCGCTCAATTGGTCAAAGCAGATTTGACTGGGCCTGATAGTCTGCCCCCCTGTTTTGAGAATGTAGACGCTGTGATCGATGCTGCAACTTCCCGTCCTGCGGAGAAAGAAGGCATATATGACGTGGACTGGCGCGGCAAGGTAGCACTTATCAAAGCAGCCAAGGCAGCCAAAGTAGAGCGCTTTATCTTCTTCTCTATCTTGGGAGCAGGTGAGTATCCCGACGTACCGCTAATGGAAATTAAGGACTGCGTCGAATCCTTTCTCAAAGAATCTGGCCTAAACTACACCATTTTTAGACCTTGCGGCTTTATGCAGGGACTAATTGGGCAATATGCCATTCCCATTTTAGAGAGACAGTCGGTGTGGGTCATGGGCGAAGCGGGACCCATCGCCTACATGAATAGCCAGGACATCGCCAGGTTCGCAGTAAAGGCGCTGAAGCTACCGGCTGCGGAAAACAAGACGTTCGCGTTGGCAGGAGCAAGAGCCTGGGGCGCATACGAAATCATTCGACTGTGCGAGCGGCTCTCCGAACAAAACGCCAACGTCTCTAACATGCCGCCTGCGCTGCTAAGGGGGGCTAGGAGTGTAGCAGCTTTTTTCCAATGGACATGGGACCTAGCCGATCGCCTAGCATTTACAGAAGTCAGCGCCAGCGGGAACACAATGAATGCGCCGATGGCAGAAGTCTATGAGACGTTTGGTATCGACAAGAGCGAAACTACAACTCTAGAAGACTACCTGCAAGAGTACTTTACTCGCATCATGAAGAAGCTAAAGGAGCTGGACTTTGAAAGCGGCCGAGACGCGAAGAAAAAGGTTCCGTTTTAACTAAGGCCGTTTTAACTAAGGCCGTTTTGATGAAGGCTTTAGCTTGCTTCTCGATCTTCTTGAACTGCTTCTTAAGATTCTCAAGCTTCTTTAAGACTAAGCGCTCATACACACTTTCGTCGGACCGTGCTATCTTTGTATTCAAGCAGCCGAGGTTGCTTGTCCACTAAACAAAACCGTTTAGGAATACAGGAGGTGATGCCCATGAACGTTAGTGATATGTGCGTGGGTCTCCAGGTTGATGTAAACCGGCTGCGCGCCGGGGCTGTCCTCTAGACTCGCTAAAGCATCAGTTTCAGCTGAGGTGCCTACAGGGTGACTAGAAGTCCTCCCGGCAGTTTTGGTTTGACCTGAAGACCCGACTAGACCGCTCCTACCCAACGATGCTTGCTCAGCTATTAGAGCGAACGTTTAAGGGTAGGAGCGGATAGTTTTTTAAACAGATTTACCTGTCTAATCTGCTTGCTCATACATCCGCATCCATGTATGGCATTGGTATTTGCTACAGCTTGCGACCGATACAAGTAAGCTAGCGTGTCAGTATCTATCTTTCTCATAGAGGACATCAACCGACACATCTTTTTCACTGTGAATTTGCACTGTGAAAAAGATGTGCCGAAAAAGTGTCAAAAAAGTGGCCTTAGGGATTGTGTCAGACCAAAAGGATCTGCTAGCATTGCCATCAAGTTAGAGAGGTGTGGTTATACAGGTGCTTTGCTCTATGTACCCACTGTCACTTTCTAGCTTGGCAAACAAGGTCAAACTTTTTGCTTATTAGTGTGAGGAATAAGAAAAAATGAAAAATTTGAGAGCATTGCTTGCCGTGCCTGCTGCTTTCGGTGCAGTTCTAGCTGTATCCGGCAACGCGCTAGCCGCAGAAAGTCTAGTTGAGACTGGTCTAGTTGAAACCCCCGTTGAAAGTGTTGCTGTTGAAGCGGCAGATGTCGAAGCGGCAGATACAGATGTCGTCGTTTCGGATACAGACTTAGTCGTTGCAGAGCCTATCCAGCTCGCACAGGTTACTAGCGTTTCTGAGCTATCAGACGTACGCGCAGGCGATTGGGCATTTACCGCCCTTCAGCGCTTGGTTGAAGAGTACGGCTGTTTAGAGGGCTATCCTGACCGCACCTTCCGTGGTAACCGCGCTATGACTCGCTTCGAGTTTGCAGCTGGCTTGAACGCTTGTTTGGATGTAGTCATTCAGTTGATTGGCGATGGCGGACTTGATGGCGTTAGCCGTTTGCAAGAAGAGTTTGCAGCAGAGCTAGCTACCCTGCGTGGTCGCACAGATCTACTAGAAGCTGATGTGGCTGAGCTAGAGGCAAACCAGTTCTCTACAACGACTAAGCTGCGTGGTCAGTTGAATGCACACCTAGTTGTCCCTTTCAGCGAAGCTGAGGGTGAAGTTCCATTGCTAGGTGACGATGGTGAGCAAGTGACAGACGAGGATGGTACGCCACTTACTACTCGCGCAACGCTGGAAGAGGCGGATGCTACTTTTGAATATCGCGCTCGTTTGAACTTTGATACTAGCTTCACAGGTGAAGATAGATTGCGCATTCGTTTGCAGGCATCTGATTCTGCCAGCTCATTGGTCAACGCAGGCGGTCTGGCTAGCCAAAGTGGTCGTCGGAATGATTTGGAAGACAACGTTGGTTTAGACGACGTCTTCTACAGCTTCCCGGTTGGTAACCGTATTAGCGCCATTATCGCAGCCAACAGTGTTGTTACAGACGATTTTGTGACTAGCACTATCGTTCCGTTCGATGGTCCTGCGGTTGCTGATGCGAGTGGCCCTTTGTTCTATGACCAGTTTGCGGGCGGCAATTTCGGTGCTGGTGTGAATTTTGCCTTCACCGACAATTTGGTACTGGACCTCGGCTACTCTTCTTCGGGGAGCAACGATAATAGCCCCGACGGTGGTCTCTTCGAGGAATACAGCTACATTGCGCAGCTCAACTTTCTGACTGACGGATTAATTAACGCCGCAATTACATATATTGATGGCGAAACCGATGATGAAGATTCTCCTGATTACACCATTGCAGGTTTGCTAAGTCTCGACTTTGGTCGCGTTGAGGTAGGTGGTCATTATGCCTACTCGCCAGCTGATGATGGCGACCTCGACACTTATGGTGGGGGTATCTCCTTGCCAGATCTGTTCGGTGCTGGCAATCAGCTCGGCCTCTACGGCACTATCTTGCCTGATAGTGATGATGAGCCTCTGGTTGTTGAGGCATATTACCAGCTAGCTCTCAACGAGTTCTTCTCGGTAACACCTGCTGTGATCTACGCTGACAATGATTCTGGCGAAGACAGTGAGAACATCTACGGTGCTATTCGCGCTAATTTCAATTTCTAAACTCTGTGCCATTCTGACAGGTTCTAGGTCTTGAAAAATCGATAGATCGGCGAAAAAGCCCTACATACCTGTAGGGCTTTTTTGTTGCGTTCTCTAAAGAAGCAATCCCCACCGTGGAACCGGGATATAATAAGGAATGCTGGCTGCACCGTTTTTGATTGGCCCGCATCTAATGTTGGCTTTTCTTATTGATATCTGTGGAACTATCGTGCAAAAGTGAGTACGCACTACTGGCCTTAATTGAGCTGAGCTTGCACTACAGCAAGGGCGAACCGCTGAGAATTTGTCAGATAGCGGCAGAGCAAGGCATTCCTGATAGGTATTTGGAACAGCTTTTGGCAACCCTGCGTAGAAATGGGTTTGTAAAAAGCCAGCGGGGGGCAAAGGGCGGTTATCTACTGACCCGTGAGCCCTGGAAAGTGACACTGCTAGATGTAGTGAGCTGTATTGAGGGGTTTGAGGCGAAGGCAAAAGAAGTGAAGTCGCCACAAACGACAGAGGCTGCAGTGGTGAGTGAGGTGTGGAAAGAGGTGAGGCACTCGGCAGAAGCGGTGCTGGAGGGGTATACGCTGCAAGATTTGGTGGACAAGCGGAATGCTAGTCAGCAGGCGGATTTGATGTATTACATCTAATTGCTTGCGCTCTGGCCCCTCTCAACATTTTTTTGAGCTAGGAGGTAAGAGACCCACCCCGGCCTGCGGCCATCCCTTTCTCGGTAGGCATTTCCTAGCGCTGCGACGACGCGAGGTCCTACCGCTCCAGAGAGGGGAGTTTTCTCGGCTTGTAGGCGTTTGATTTTCTATTGGCGCTAAAGAGAGGGTTCTAATGAAGATTGCGAATAATGTGACTGAGCTGATCGGGCATACGCCGATGGTGCGTTTAGGGCGGATTCCTGAGAGTGAGGGCTGTGTGGCTCAGATTGTGGTGAAGCTAGAGGGAATGAATCCATCGGCTTCGGTGAAGGACCGGATTGGCATCAGCATGATTGAGGCGGCTGAGCAGGCGGGAGATATTGTGCCGGGGAAGACGACGCTAGTGGAGCCGACCTCGGGAAACACCGGGATTGCGCTGGCAATGGCGGCAGCCGCCAAAGGGTATCGGCTAGTGCTGACGATGCCGGAGACAATGAGCTCCGAGCGGCGGGCGATGCTGCGGGCCTACGGCGCCGAACTAGAGCTGACCCCAGGTATGGAGGGGATGAGTGGCTGCATTCACAGGGCGCGGACTTTGGTGGATACTCTGCCTGATGCGTACATGCTGCAACAGTTCGATAACCCAGCAAATCCATCGATTCATCGGCGTTCGACGGCAGAGGAGATTTGGCAGGATACGGAAGGACAGGTAGATTTTTTGGTGGCGGGTGTAGGCACTGGCGGCACCATCACCGGTGTTGGGGAGATTATCAAACAGCGGAAGCCAAGCTTTCGAGTGGTCGCGGTCGAACCTATTAACAGTGCGGTGCTTTCTGGGAAGACGCCGGGTCC
>JBCCOH010000182.1:0-6899 GCA_039111275.1 Cyanobacteria bacterium P01_D01_bin.1
CGCCGCTTTGCCTTGGACATCGCCGATGCGTTCTTTGATCTCTAACGACTCTTGCCAGAGCGAGAGGGCGCGCTCGATATCACCTTGCTGCGCAATCACTCCGGCCATGTTATTGAGCGTCGCCGCTTTGCCTTGGACATCGCCGATGCGTTCTTTGATCTCTAACGACTCTTGCCAGAGCGAGAGGGCGCGCTCGATATCACCTTGCTGCGCAATCACTCCGGCCATGTTATGGAGCGTCGCTGACTTCTCTTTTAGATCTTCTTCTGGGCAAAGATCTAGTGCTTTTTGGTAGCGAGTGATCGCACTATCAACAAATCCTAGAATCACCTCAGATCTAGCAATCGTACCTAGAATTCGATAGTCCTCAAACGTCTCTAATAGCTGCTGACAAAGCTCTAGAGATTCGACAAACCTGGACTGACCATACCAACTAGTAGCCAGCGCATCACCCACAACAGCAGCAATCTCTGGCTCATGGGCACCTATGGCTAATCTAATCAGCTCTAACCGCTGAAGTTCGCTGCTACTTTCTGCCTCTATCCACCAGACCCGATACAGTTGCTGTACCGTAGTTCGATATGCAGACTGCCATTCTGCCTGGTCAAAGATCGACAGCAGCAGCGGCTCTAATATACGACTCACTCGGTAGGCGCGCTCTTCTGTTCCTTTTTTCGACTGTTCTACCAGACCCAACCCGACTAGCTTACGCAGGACTATCTCAGTACGTCCTAGCCATACGTCATCCGGCATCAGCGAAACAGCGACTGGCAGGTGCATCACGCTTAGCCTTGCCAGCCCTTTCCGCTCGTCTTCTGACAGCGCGGCCAGCAGTGCTTGCGCCAATACGTCTTCTCGAAATCTTTCCTCTGTTGCTTTTAGCTCATTTAGCAGCGTTTCGTCGGTGATACCCTCACTAACCGCAGCCGTCAGCCACTCCATCAAACGCGGATTGCCATCCGCAGCCTCTGTAATTTTCTCTGCTCTCTGCTTATCTAGCGACAGATCAGCCACTAGCCGCCCACGCTTTTTGGCCATATCTGCCTCGCTCATCCGGTGCAGCGACTCTACATACAGCTTTTTACACACAGACGGTAGCGCTTGCGCTTCGTGATACCGACAGGTCACTATCAACCGACTCACCCGGTCGGCTAGCGCCTCACAAATCGCCGATAACACTTCAAAAGCTGTCTGCGTCAGCCGCATCGAGCCATCATCGATATAGCCGCGAGGAATATTCTGCTCAAAGTCGTCTAGCACCAGCAGCAGCGGCTGATCGATCTCGTTCTCGATGGCCTCAAAGAAATTTTGCAGCCGTCCTCGCAAGCTTACCTGTGGCTGATTTAGCAGCGTTGGAATAGTGGCATAGCGCTCATACTTGCTCGATAATGCGTTCAGCAGCCGCTGCTCATCCAGTGGACCGACAATCACCACTTGCTCAAACTGCCCTCGCTGTCCTCTCACCCGCGAGCAAATCCTGGCTGCTAGCGTGCTTTTGCCCAGACCGCCCATACCCTGGATGTACACGCCGATATAGTCGCTCGTCCCTCGCATCGCCCGCAGGCAACGCTGCAAAGGTCGCCGCCGTCCAACAAACCCAGCCCTTCCGACAACCTTGACTTCACCGTTCTCGTCTAGGAATTCTTGATCCGCTCGTGCTTGTCTGATCTTCTCTCTATTCTTTGTTCGCAGCGGTGTCACCAGCCCCGCCACCGTCCGCGAATCCTGATACATCCGCAGCAAATGCCAGTCCGAACACTCGTTCGCATTTGCCAGATGTCGCGCAATCATCTCCTGCTGCGCGGCCTGTACCGCTTCTTCTACGCTTGCTCCCGTCGCCAGTGATTGATACAGCGCCTCAGCCGCGACAATCGCCGTACGATCATAAACAGGTCGCGCCCAGCCCAATACCACGGGTGCCCCTGCCTGAATTAGGGCCGCTGCCATACTAGGCACCGTTCCCCCGTCTGGTACCTCCCCGGTATGGCACCCAGACAAAAACACAACCCTCGGCCAACGCCGCTTGAATGCCCGTGAGAGGTCTTGCGCCGTAGATTGCATCGGCTGTCCGTAAGCATTCTCAGTCAGGAAGTACGGCTGTCCCGCTTCGACAAAGCCATGGCCAGTCAGATGAAACACATCGAAATGGTCCACCGCATAGGACTGCACTAAACCTGTCAACTCTTCTAGCGAACCACTCTCTTCGACCACCAAATCTATTGTCTGATTCTGGCTTTTGGTTGCTTGTAGAATATTGGCTTCTTCCTGCTCATATTGCAGATCTGCAATCCCTGGTAAATCTGGCGCAGTCGCCATTAGCAGTAGCCGCAGAGGTCTATTCTGAGGCTCGGCGACATCGCCCGTGCGCTGCTTTACCTGTCGCACAGGCAGCACGGCTACATCCATTCGCATCATTACAAACGTATCGCCGTCGTGCATTAGCTCCCACGGCAGATGCGCTAGCCCCATCGCCACCCGCTGCGTATCTAGATTTAGCGCCGCCATGTCCGCAGGCAAATCTAGATTCAGATAAATCGCCAGGTCGTCGCCACTCGCAATTCGCGATCTGAGCCACCCTTCGCGCCCATCTAGCCAACCGTAGAGCGTGCGGCCAAAGCGGACTAGATCCTCTGGATTATCAACAAACTGCCCCCAGCTATTTCTGCGACGACCGCTGTAGTAGGTTTGCTCGCACTGTTCGATCAGATCGCTCAGTTCGGATTGGGGGAGCGATCGCACACCTTGCTCACACCGCAGCTCAAACGTCTGGTTCTGGCTCGGTACAAAAGTAAAAGTAACCGACATAAATAGAAGTAATGAATATCAATAGCGCTTGTCTGAGTCTATCTCACCTGCTGCCATGCGGACTTGTCTCAAAAGCTGTCTACGCTTTCTACAAATCCGCCCAAAATCCTCTTAAGCAAAAACGCCTGCTCCTTAGAGCAGACGCCTTTATTTCTTCTATTTAGAAAAGGGAATGTCCGTAGAAGAGAATTACTGTTTCAACATTCGTCTAGCTAGCCGCTTTCAACGCTTCAAGCACTTTGTTGTGAATTTCGCCATTGCTGACAATTAGGCCAGTAGTGCTAAGTCTATCTGCCTTAGAAAAGTCCAGCGTCTCGCCGTACATATCGGTGACTTTGCCACCAGCTTCTTCGACGACGATTACACCTGCCGCGTGGTCCCAGATCTTTTCCTGATAGCCGGGATACTTGGGAGAGGGCAATCGGAGGTAGAGAACGGCGTTGCCAGAGGCGACTGCGCCATACTTGGCTTGAGAGTCCATCCGCATGGAGTCGGTGGTGATGCCTGCGGCCTGGGCGATCGCACTCTGCAAGGTCTGGTCTCCATGCCCAGACTCCACGCTCTCTACAAAGCGGAAGTGCTCCTTATCCGCAGAGCTAGTCACCTTGATTGGCTCAGGCGTACCGCCGTCAATCGCCTGCATCGTCGCCCCTTCACCGCGCACCGCTACGAATAAAATGCCAGTCGCAGGACCGTCTTTTAGCTCTAACGTCAGCGCCGGGCAGGCCAGCACGCCGACTTTAATTTCACCATCAGCTACCATCGCCAGGGCAACGGCATACTGATCTTTTCTCAAGAAGCCTTTGGTGCCGTCAATTGGGTCTAGCGTCCAGTAGCGATTAGCGACTGCGCCGTTGCCGTGGTCGATCCAGCGCGTCACCTCATCCGGGGAGGCATCGGGAATGATTGCTTGCACATAGCCAGTCACCTGCTTTAGTCGCTCAGCCATCTCAGGCGTTTTGAGTTCGGCAGCATCTTCTTCGCCGACAACGGGATCATTCGGGAAAGATTCAATTAGCGCCTTGCATACGACCGCCTGCGCACCAAAATCCGCCACAGTGACCGGGCTTTTGTCTTTCTTCTCGATGGCTTCTGGCACCATGGTTGCACGAACCTTTTCACAGACGATAGCAGCGGCAGTCGCAGCGGCAACGGCAACCGCTTTCTCTTGTTCAAAAGCCATAGAAACTCTCCCTAATTCTTTTGTGATAAAACCTTCATCAGTCTACGGGCGATCTGGCAAACTTCAGAAAAAGGTAGCACCTAGTTTGCGATCTCTTCATCGTCATCATTCCCAGTCATCCGGTAAATTTTCGTCCAGTCACGGGTGCCCCAGTACTGACAGGCCATCGATGCAGTGCGGCTAGCTTTTAACAAGGCTTCTTCAAAAGGGTGGGTGAGATAGAAGTGGCAGAACGCCCCGTGAAAGATATCGCCTGCTCCTAGCGTGTCGACGGCGCGAATTTGTGGGACTGCTAACTCGTTGATGGTGTCGCCTGTCTGGTAGAGAATTGGGTTCGCGCCTTGGGTGATGGCGACTTGTGCGGGGGAGTGCGATCGCATCCAACTCATCACCTCAGCCGTCCGCTCACAGCCGGGCGGAAAAAAGTTCGCAGACGCTATGACTACATCCGCTAGCTGCAAAACAGTCTCAAAGCCTACCTTCCAGCTACCCGCATCGACCACCACCGGGATCTGCTTCGCCTTGGCCCACTGCGCCACCTGCGCACCTACCGCCATCTGGTGCCCATCAATTAAGACGATATCGACTTTGCACAAGCCCGCTGTCGAAAAAGCATCCGCTGACATCTGAGCATCTTCTGCACTGCGCGAAACCACTGCCCGCTCACCTGTTGCCGCCGAGACGACGATAGACGAAATCGGCGGCGGCGCTAACCTTTTGGAATCTAGGTCGGCGAGCGTCACACCTTGGCCTAGCAAGTCTTCTGTAATAATTCCGGTCAAAGCATGCGAGCCAATCACAGAAGCTAGCGTTGCCTGGTTACTACTTTGAAGCCGGGCAAAAGCAACGGCGGCGTTAGTTGCGGGTCCACCTGCGACTATCAGACTTTTGGTGGCGGCGACTTTCTCGTTCGCACCGGGCGGATGGTCAGCTTGATAGATGCAGTCCAGCGTAGTCACGCCGACAAAAAGCCCATGCCGCTTCATTGGCTGATCTGCTTGCTGACTCATAGCTCGTTCGTGATGCATCGCTGCGGTTGCTGTTAGGCTTTTTACTGTAGCTTTTGAAGAGTTGCTTAGGACATTCTCATAGGTTAAGACCGTTACAAGGCAACAGGCAACTCTTCTAGCAAAGTAAGAATGCATCCTTACTTTGCTATATAGAGCTATCTTGGCTTGCTCCACTCGCAGATTAGATGACAGATTTCGTGACGGATTCGGTAACAGACTCTAGCTCAGAAGCTCATTCGCTTCGGCCTGGTACGCTCTACCTAGTCGGCACGCCGATTGGCAACTTAGAAGATATTACGTTTCGAGCTTTGCGGGCGCTAAAGCAGGCGGATCTGATTGCGGCTGAAGATACGCGGCACACAGGCAAACTGCTGCACCATTTTCAAGTAACGACACCGCAGATTAGCTATCACGCTCACAATACTCAGCAGCGAATTCCACAGCTTGTGCAGAAGCTACAGGACGGGAGTGCGATCGCTCTAGTCACCGATGCGGGTATGCCGGGTATTTCTGACCCTGGCTATGAGCTGGTCTGCGTCTGCGTGGAAGCTGGGATTACGGTAGTGCCGATTCCTGGACCTTCGGCGGTGGTAACGGCGATCGCCGCTGCTGGACTGCCGTGCGATCGCTTCGTCTTTGAGGGATTCCTTCCGGTCAAAGGCAAACAGCGCCATGCCCGCATCGAAGCGCTCAAAACTGAACCTCGCACCAGCGTCTTTTATGAGAGTCCCCATCGATTAGTAAAAACGCTAGCCGATTTAGTAGAGACGTTAGGTGCGGACCGCCCGGTTGTACTTGCCCGCGAACTTACCAAACGCTATGAGGAATTTTGGCGAGGAACATTAAAAGCAGCGCTCAACCACTACCAAAAAACAACGCCAAAAGGAGAATTCACGCTTCTACTCTCGCCCGCTATAGCGACTTTCTCGCTCTCTAGAACAGAAGTCGAAACAGAATTGAAAAGTCTTTTAGCCCAGGGTAAATCTCGCACAGAAGCGAGTCGAAACCTTTCAAAAAACAGCAGTCTCTCTAAAAGAGAAATCTATCAAATCTCTCTAGAAATAGATATCTACAGCGTCTTGCACGACAAGAGCGAAGTAGAAGATCCACCACTGGATTAATCTAGCTAGGCTTATTATGAAGAAGAGTCTAGAGATTTTTCTATGAGTACTGATTCACGTTCTAATCGACGGCAATTTCTGCGTTATTTCATTGGTGGAAGTGCAGCGGCGATCGCACTCGATTGGGTTTGGCCTGCCAATGCTTCTGAAGGCGTTAGTGATCTAGAAAATCTATGTCTAAAATATCCCTACAACTCTCGCTGTGACGATTATCTGCCAGGCGTAGCGGCGTTGGATGAGCAAAGTGAGCCCTACGTGGAGTCGGCAGTTTTAGCGGCGGTAGGAGTGGGCGATCGCATTCCTGCACAGGGTCTAGATGAGCTAGCTTATTTGGTGATTGAGGATGGACCTGCGATCGCCAAATAAGCTATTAGTGCCCTCTGTCCGCACCTGGGATGCTCTGTTGAGTGGGATGCTGCCGCACAGATATTTGCCTGCCCGTGTCACGGCTCTCAATTTGGTGAGAATGGTCAGGTTACCCAAGGTCCAGCCAGACGCGGTCTAGAACTGGTTACGGTCATTGTCAAAAACGACCAAGTTCGACTAGCTGACCAGGTGCCTAGGGAGTCGAATAGCTAGGAAAACCCTACAAAAAATCGTTTGACAAAGCGACCTTAGATCCGCACAATGGAGATCGCCTTGAAGGGAAAGCACCAATCCTTTCCTGCTCAAGGGCCTGTAGTTCAATTGGTTAGAGCACCGCCCTGTCACGGCGGAAGTTGCGGGTTCGAATCCCGTCAGGCCCGTCTCTAAGCTTTCAGTTTGCCGCCGTATTTGACG
>JBCCOH010000183.1:0-6673 GCA_039111275.1 Cyanobacteria bacterium P01_D01_bin.1
GGGCGATCGTAACCGTATCGTCTTGGCTACCACCATCTACAACAATCACTTCTTTCACGGGCGGATCGAGGACCGTTAGCTGCCGCAGCGTTCTAGCCAGCGTATTTGACTCATTTAGCGTAGGAATAATGATAGAAACGCTTGCCTGCTCTGCCATGCTCAGGACATCTCAAATTGGCTTTAGGCCATCAAGTTATCGCAAGCAGGATAGTGAGCAAACGGCCTTAGGCATTAGGAAACGCACTTAATCAGAGCATCCAACGGCTGATATTTCTGCCAATTGCGTATTTATCAAGCAAGCCGTTTCTCCCCATATCTGACGAGATAGTTAGCAAGATCCGGCCTAGAAGGGATAGACTAACGGCGCGACTGTCACGGTTACAATCCCGTACAGCAAATTTAAGGGAATTCCGATTCGCATAAAGTCAGAGAACTTGTAGCCACCGGGTCCGGCCACCATCAGATTGGTTTGGTAGCCAATCGGCGTGGAAAAGCTAGCAGATGCCGCGACCATAATGCCAATTACAAACGGCATGTAGCTAACGCCTAACTGATCGGCCAAAGAGAGCGCAATTGGAAAAATCAGCGCCGCCGCAGCGTTGTTGGTCACGACTTCGGTCAGCACGGTGGTCACTGCATACACGGCGACTAGGGTCAGCCAGGGACTGCTGCCCGCTACGCTAATGACGCTGTTGGCGATCGCCTCGGCTGCGCCAGTTACGGTCAGCCCTTCTCCTAGCGCTAGCGCCGCCGCAATTACCAGCAGCACCGACCAGTCGATACTGCGCATGGCCTGAGCTGGTGAGCAGCAGCCCAAGGCAACCATTCCAACTGCCGCCAGTACCGCAGCCTGTAGCATACTCAGCCAACCCGCTGCGGCCAATAGCACCATCGCTAGCGTAAGAGAAAAGGCAATACGCGATCGCCCATGCCGGATTGGCTCAGAATTAGGAATACCGCTAACCAGATAAAAATCGCGCGAGATCCTACGCTCGCTCAAGAAAGTAGAAGGCGCTTCTAGCAAAAGCGTGTCACCACTTTGAAGACAGATATCACCGATTCGACCAGTTAGGCGATCGCCATTGCGAGCCGCTGCTAGTACTACCGCGTTGTACCGCGCTCGAAACTGACCTTCACGAATTGTCTGACCTAACAGCGGACAGGTATTCGAGACCACTACCTCAATCAAGCTGCGCTCTGCCCTTGGGCTGTCTAGCTTGAACACCTGATCGGTTGCAGGCAGTAGTCCTCTGATTCGCTGCAAATCTAGGATAGAATCAACCCCGCCAACAAACAGCAGCCGATCGTCGTCTAGCAATCTTTCCTGAGGTCCAACTGCTGGCAGCACCTGCTCCCCTCGATATATTTCCGCTAGATACAGATGGGGCAGATGTCGCAGCCCAGCTTTTTCTACTGTTTTGCCAACTAGCGGACTTTTCGGTTCAACCCGCATCTCTACTGTGTACTCACGAAGATCATCGGTTTCACTCAACACAGACTGACGGTCTGGCAACAGCCATGACTGCGTCACTAATAGGAACAAAAAGCCAAAGAGTGCGCAAGGCAGCCCAATCCAGGCAATATCAAACAGATTCAGGCCGCGATCGCCCGTCGCATCGATCAACAAACCGTTGACGACCAGGTTCGTACTAGTCCCGATCAAAGAACACAGGCCACCAAAAATTGCGGCATAGCTCAGCGGAATCATTAGCTTAGACGGGCTAAAGCGCAGCTTGCGGCACCAGTCGTTTACTACGGGAATGAACATGGCAACCACAGGCGTGTTGTTGAGAAATGCACTTGCCCCGATCACCGGTAACATCAGCCGAACTAAGGCTTTTCTAGAGGTTTTAGGCATTCCTAGGACCTGCTGAGAGACCCACTGTAGGGCACCTGTCTGCTGCAAGCCTGCCACCACAATGTAGAGCACCCCGACTGTGATCACCCCTGAATTACTAAAGCCTGCGAGCGCTGCTTTTTCGTCCAAGACGCCGCTTAAGAAAAGTACCGCCGCTGCGCCTAGAAACACAATATCAGCAGGTAAACTAGTCAGCGCATTGCCCAAGAAAGCGGCGCAGACCGTGGCAATCGCCAGCCAAGCCTGCCAAGGCAGACCCATTAGGCTTTGATCTAGCAGGAGAGCACAGAACATGCTGACCACAAGCCCAATTCCAATCCACAAAGCGAAATCTAATCGTCTGGAAAAGTGTGATCGCCCAACCAACAGCCGCCACGTGACCATAAGCCAAAGCCTGAAGAAGCAAATTGAATAGTTGTCTGCTCAAAATTCTACTGTAGAAAATCCCGTAAAAATCATGAATGAATCAAGAATGTTTCTAAATTCACTTGCAAAAATCTCTGAATTCTACTGAGCTGCATGGCAAAATGACAAAAGAAAGCTTCGGCAGGCCGTATTGAAGTGACCCAGAAAAATGCGCAGATTACTGCTGATTGGGCAAAAAGCCTCACCCAGAATTGCTTTTTGTTTAGAGGATTAGATCCCAGTGAGCTTTTTCAGCAGATGAATTCAGATACCTGTGTCCTAGAAAAGCTATACGCCAGTCGACCGATCTATACAGCCCACCTACCCGATGCGCCGTTAAAAGATCTCTATGTGATTTTGGAAGGTGGTCCAGTGATTTTTCGAAGTGCACCGCTTGACCGAGTGATTGCATTGGTCTACACAGGCGGCTGCTTTGGCATGCTCAATCTCAACGTTAGCTACGGACAGATCTACTACGGATTTCCTAGCTTAGTAGAGGCATATAAAACAACCGACGTTGTCAAAATTCCTCAGGCTGTCATTCAGTCGCTATACCAGAACGATCCTGATTTTCAGCAGCGATATGCACTGCTATTCGAGCTAAGAGAGAAGTTTCGCTATCACTTACTTAACTGTAGTACCTATCCGCCCCAGGCAGTTGCAGCACTACTGCGAGCGTTGATCTATCAAGAGCGATCGCTAGGTAATCAGCCTGCTAAAAACAGCATATTCAGCTTCGATCTGCCAATTGACATCATCGCTAGAGCCTGTCAGCTCAATCACCGCACCGTAGAGCAGGTGCTAAAGGGTATGACCAAAGCGGGCCTACTCAAAGCCAACGCTAAAACAGAAAATGCAACGGATTTAGTCCAGGTTTGCGATCCAGAAGGAATGAAAGCCGTATACGGGGCGACTAGAGACAAGGTTTCGTGGTGGCCGTTGCGATAGTAATTCTCTACCGTAGTACTAATTTCGCAACTACTCAGCGTATAGGGCGCACAGAAGAGCGGCTAGATAAAGCGCTCAATCTACCTACCCAGACTGTGTAGCGCGTGAATTTCGTCGGTGCAGCGCTGTGTGATGGCTTGGAGTTCGGCTTTATCTTTGGTGGCTGGGGGTGCGATCGTCTCTCCAATCCGTACCGTCACCGCCGCTGGTCTAGGCAGCACCGACCCTTTGCGCAGAATTCTCTCCGTTCCCCACAGGCTCACTGGCAGCAACGGCACCTGCGCCTTGGCTGCAATCAGCGCCGCCCCTAGCTTGGGCGCTGGAATTCTCCCATCCGGCGTGCGCACCCCCTGTAAGAATATTCCAACCGCCCAGCCATTCTCCAACTGCCTTAGCGCCTCTCGAATCGCGCTGCGATCCGCTGAGCCCCGCTTCACCGGATAGGCCCCATACGCTCTGATTGCCGGAGCCAACACTGGTACCTGAAACAGCGACTCCTTCGCCATGAATGAAACTGGCCGCTTCACACAGTTTGACAGCAGCGGCGGATCAAAATTGCTAGCATGATTCGCTACGACAATCAGCGGTCCTTGCATAGGCACCTTCTTTGCCCCATAGATGCGTCCACGCAAATAGCCATGCAGCACCGGGCTCACCACCGACCACTTGAATAGGTGATACAGCGCCAGACTGATGAAAGGTTCGCGCTCTTGAGCCATAGTTGACAGGTTTGGTAGGAAGATACCGTCTAAGATGTAATCGGTTCTGATAATCACGAGCAGCAATTCACATGACTACTCTGACAGAGATTGAATCCGCTCTACAACAGCTTCCTCCGCAGGAACTGCACCAATTTGCAGAATGGTTTCCAGCAATACCTAGAAATGGAGTAGGATAACCAGATTGAAGCTGATGCTAAGGCGGGTAGGCCAGATACTTTGATAGCTAATACTTTGATAGCTGGTACTTTGATAGCTGATGCTGAAGCAGATACAGCTGCCGGTCGAGAAAAGGAGTTGGACGAGGTCATTCACAACAGCTAAGTTCTGGAACTGCTACGCTAAGCTACCAAAAAACAAGCTACTAGAAAACACGCTACCAGAAAACACCAAACTAGAAGCAAAAAAAGCATATCGCCTGTGGCAAAATAATCCTCAACATCCTTCTTTACACTTTAAGAAAGCAAATAATAGAAGCTTGTGGGCTGCTGTGCATATCACATTAGACTACAGAGCATTAGCGATCAAAAACTGAAGGCTACTACTGGATTTGGATTGGCTCGCACAAAGAATACGACCAGTTGCTGAAGTAGATTTTACAGAGGCTTCTTTCATAGAGATAGTAAATGGTACTGCTAGGCACGATTGAAGCAGGAGGAACAAAATTCGTCTGCGCGGTTGGTAATGATGTAAGTGATCTGAGCACAAGTATCAGGATTCCAACTACGACGCCAGTTGCAACAATTGAGCGAGTGATTAACTTCTTTCACAAGCAGAGTTTGCGGCATGGCGAGCTGGCGGCAATTGGAATTGGTGCGTTTGGTCCGGTCGATGCACGGACGGGTTCTGAAAAGTTTGGCTGGTTTTTGAATACGCCTAAACCGGGCTGGCAGCAGATCGATTTTGTGGGTGCGCTCAGGCGTGAATTTAGCGTGCCGATTGGGTTTGATACGGACGTGAATGCGGCGGCACTCGGTGAGTATCAGTGGGGGCACGGGCAGGGGTTTGAGACTTTCTTATATCTGACGGTGGGTACGGGAATTGGTGGCGGGGCAATAGTGAGTGGCAAGCCGCTGCATGGATTGCTGCACCCCGAGATGGGCCATATTTTAATTCCGCACGACCGCGTGGCCGATCCGTTTGAGGGCTGCTGTCCGTTTCATGGCGATTGTCTGGAAGGATTGGCTTCTGGGGTGGCGATCGCCAAAAGATGGAACTGCCAGCCTGCTGACTTGCCGCCTGATCATCCCGCATGGCAGCTAGAAGCGCATTATCTAGCCGTTGGCATAGTGAACCTTGTACTGACGTTTTCGCCCGAGCGGATAATTCTAGGCGGTGGGGTTATGGAGCAGACTCATTTGTTTGAGATGATTAGGTTGGAGGTATGCGATCGCCTTTCTCCCTATGTAGAAATTCCCAACATCCTGGATGATATTGACGGCTACATCGTGCCGCCTAAGCTAGGTAATCAGTCGGGGATAATGGGCGGGTTTGCGATCGCACACCAAGCACTTTCCGCTATCTGAGCAATTTTATTCTTGAAGCGCTACAGCACAAGCAACTTGTTCAATCGACAAGTTGCTTGTGCTGACTGTCTTTCTGCTGGCTGGTCATGAATGGCAAAGCGAGAACAGCTCATCTAAGGTTGTTCTATTAGTAGATTGTTTTATTAATAAGTTGTTCTGTTATCAGGTTGTTCTATTGGCAGCTTATTCCTTTTGACATAGGCCGCAAGGCAGAATGTTTAGTTTATTACAATTGTGTCACCGAAACAGGAACCAACAACTATGTTTTTGTTCTTACACTGAGGTCTAGATAGAACATTTCTTTACTGAAGGTTGCTGTGAGTCATGGAAACTCAGCAATTGCATTGTGTCAGCCTTCGTAGATTTGACTCTATCTGCTCATTTGATTTCGAGATTAAATACATGAAGTTTTCAATTTTCAACAAGTCTTTTCGTCGGTTCGTCGGCGTTGCTGCGGCACTGATGGTTTTACCGGTAGTTGTTGCCTGCGAGACTCAAGTGTCAGAAACTACCGAGCCTGTTGAGACAACTGAAGCGCCAACCGACGCGGCGGAAACCCCGACCGAAGACGGGACCATCGTAGACGTAGCTGCTAGTAACGGGTCATTCAATACTTTGGTTGCTGCTATTGAGTCTGCGGGTCTAGCAGAAACTCTTAGCGGTGAAGGCCCCTACACCGTTTTTGCGCCTACAGACGAAGCTTTTGAAGCCTTGCCCGAAGGCGTACTTGACGCGCTGCTCTTACCAGAAAATCAAGAAACGCTATCGCAGGTTTTGACCTATCACGTTGTGCCTGCCGAAGTTCCCTCTAGCGATATCGCGCCCGGAATGGTCGAGACTGTTGGAGGTGAATCGGTGGACGTAGCTGTAGATGGAGAGACTGTCACTGTAAACGAGGCGACTGTCGTAATGCCGGATGTCATGGCTAGCAATGGCGTGATTCATGTCGTTGACAGTGTGTTGGTGCCACCTACTGTCGATGTATCCATGCTCTAATGTATCTATGCTATAAGGGACGCGCGCCTGAACAATCTACCGCTTCGAATACCGCTTCGAATCGGTAACACCGCAGGGGCGTAGCATGTACGTGTTTAGCGTCCCTATACGGTTAGCAGTAAACCCGTTATGAAAAAGAGAGCTTAAGGTAGAAGTCTACCGATTCATAGTCCTCGTTCATTGAGAAACGCGTCACTCTCTACCAATCAGTATCGCCCGGA
>JBCCOH010000184.1:0-6241 GCA_039111275.1 Cyanobacteria bacterium P01_D01_bin.1
AAGGCGGTAGAAGTTACTTTTCCAGAAGACTATCCTCAAGCCGAGTTAGCAGGTAAGCCTGCGACCTTTGAAATTACGCTCAAAGAGCTAAAAGAAAAGGAACTGCCGGAGCTAGACGACGATTTCGCCGAAGAGGTCAGTGAGTTTGAAACGCTCGAAGAACTACGGGCGTCTTTGGAGGAGCGATATCAAAAGGACGCCGCCGATGCCACTGATGGCAATATCGACCAGGCACTTCTCGACGAGCTAGTAAAATATGTCGAAGCCGAGATTCCTAAGACCTTAGTGATGCGCGAGGTAGACTTTATCGTCACTCAAACCGTCATGCAGCTCAGCCGTCAAGGAATTGATATCAATCAATTCCTGACCAAAGAACTGGTTGAGAACATGCGTGAGAATGCGAGACCAGAAGCGACTGAGCGCTTGCGCCGGACGCTGGCACTAGGGGAGATTGCGAAACAGGAAGCCATCGCTGTAACCGAAGAGGAGAAAGCAGCGCGCACCGAAGAGATGATGGCGGAGGTAGAAGATCCTAGCCAGGTTGATCCTGATCGGTTAAATGAGGTCGTCAATGAAGATTTACTAAAAGAAAAAATTCTGGCATGGCTGAAGGAAAATTCAGAAATTGAGCTGGTTCCTGAAGGGTCTCTAGCGCCTGAAGAACCAGAGGAAGAGGCAGACTCTGTAGAAGCGCCAGCAGCGGACGCCTTAGACACCACGGATGAGGCAGATGCCGAGACAGGCGTTGAGGCTGTAGAGGTTGAGGCTGTAGAGGTTGAAGTCGCAGAGGATTAGCGAGTCGTAGCACGACTAAGTACGTGTCGCAACTAATGTCGAATGTGAGATGACTTCGCTACAGTGTTATCGCGTCTTAACTTTAGTTCTGGTTTAGATGCGGTACATTAAGCACGTATACAGGCAGCCGCTTCACTTTTTATATGGACAGATCGATTCAACCCTGTGGGCGATCGCACCCCCAAGACCTCCACTGGGGCAGCCCACTAGAGAGATTTAGGCATAGCACCCTAGAAAATGCCACTCAAGTAGCGAATCTACAAGCAGGGTTTCCTGCTTTCCAGGCAGCAACCCGCAATATGCTCCCCATGGTGGTAGAGCAATCTGGCCGGGGTGAGCGCGCTTTTGACATCTATTCAAGGCTACTAAGAGAGCGAATTGTCTTTCTCGGCACGCCTGTAATGGATGACGTCGCCGACTCAATCGTGGCTCAGCTACTCTTCCTAGATGCTGAAGACCCGGAAAAAGATGTGCAGCTGTACATCAATTCCCCCGGTGGTTCTGTGACAGCAGGCATGGCTATCTATGACACCATGCAGCAAATTCGCCCGGACGTAGTGACTATCTGCTTTGGTCTAGCTGCGAGTATGGGTGCGTTCTTGCTCTCGGGCGGTGCCAAGGGTAAGCGGATGTCCCTACCGAGCGCTCGGATTATGATTCACCAGCCTTCGGGCGGCGCCCAAGGGCAGTCTGCTGATATCGAGATTCAGGCGCGTGAAATTTTGTATCTCAAGAAGCGTTTGAATGAGATGCTAGCGGATCATACGGGTCAGGACCTGGAGCGAATTGAAGCAGACACGGAGCGAGACTTCTTTATGTCTGCTGGAGAAGCGAAGGAATACGGCTTGATTGATGAGGTCGTCACTAGGCAAATGCTCTCGGATACTAAGCTGACGGCGGTAGGGTAACAATCATGTCGAAGTATGACTCCCATTTGAAGTGCTCCTTTTGTGGCAAGTCGCAAGAGCAGGTGCGCAAGCTGATTGCTGGCCCAGGGGTCTACATCTGCGACGAATGTGTGGACCTTTGCAATGAAATTTTGGATGAGGAACTGTTCGACTCCAATTCGTCAGTTGCTCCACCTGCCCAACGCCGTGATCAGTCACCTGAGCGGCGGCGAAAGTCTTCCTCCACGCTGTCTCTAACCCAAATTCCCAAGCCGCGTGAGATCAAGTCTTATCTAGATGAGCACGTAATTGGCCAAAGTGAGGCGAAGAAGGTCCTTTCAGTCGCGGTGTACAACCACTACAAACGATTGAGCGCGCAGGCTGAAGGCGGTGAAGTTGAGGATGATATTGAGCTGCAAAAATCCAATATTTTGCTGATTGGCCCAACTGGCTGCGGCAAGACGCTTCTGGCGCAGACGCTGGCGGCTATTTTGGAGGTGCCGTTCGCAGTCGCGGATGCGACGACGCTGACTGAGGCTGGCTATGTGGGTGAAGACGTTGAGAATATTTTACTAAGACTGCTGCAAGTCGCCGATCTAGACGTAGATGAAGCCCAGCGCGGCATTATCTACATCGATGAGATCGACAAGATCGCTCGCAAGAGTGAGAACCCTTCAATTACCCGCGATGTTTCGGGTGAAGGCGTCCAGCAGGCGCTACTGAAAATGCTAGAAGGGACCGTTGCGAACGTGCCCCCTCAAGGAGGGCGCAAGCATCCTTACCAAGACTGTATTCAGATCGACACGCGCAATATTTTGTTTGTATGCGGTGGGGCGTTTGTTGGGCTGGACAAGATTGTAGAACAGCGAATTGGCAAGAAGTCGATGGGCTTTGTGCAGCCGGGTAAGGAAATTAGTAGCGACGAGAAGTCTTCTTTGACGCTGCAAGATTTAGAGCCAGATGACATTGTCAAGTTTGGGATAATTCCTGAGTTTATCGGGCGGATTCCGGCAGTTTCGATTGTGGAGCCGTTAGATGAAAAGACGTTGGTTTCTATCTTGACGGAGCCGAAGAATGCTTTGGTGAAGCAGTTCAAAAAGCTGATGCGGATGGACAATGTAGATCTAGAGTTTGAGCCGGATGCGATTCGGGCGATCGCAAAAGAAGCCTTCAACCGCAAAACTGGCGCCCGGGCACTACGCAGCATCATTGAAGAAATCATGTTAGATGTGATGTACGAGCTACCCTCACGAGATGATGTCAAGATCTGCACGATCACTCGCCAGATGGTAGAAAATCGCTCGACAGCAGATTTACTCGTACATCCCTCCTCGTTACCCAAGCCAGAGTCTGCCTAGGACAAAGAGCCCAAGCGCTTCCCGCTCGAACTTCTCGAATATTAAGCTTGAACGTCAAAAGGTGAATAGCAACGATGCCCTACGTTAGTGTCAACGGCGTTGATCATTACTACGAATGGATCTCTACCCAAGACCATCCTGGCCCCGAAAGAAAATCGGATGAAAAGCCAGTGATGGTTTTTTTGCATGGGTGGGCTGGCTCTGCTCGCTACTGGTGTTCTACCGCAGAGGCAATCAAGGATACGTATGACTGTCTGCTGTATGACCAAAGGGGATTTGGCCGATCAAAAGCCCCTACCCCAGAACAATTCGCTGATAATCCAGAGCTGAGTACCCTAGAAAGCTTCGCAGAAGATCTCAATGCCTTATTAAACGAGCTGAACCTAACTCAGCCTGTCTATATGAACGCGCATTCTATGGGCGGTTCCATCGGTCTCTACTTCCTTGATCGCTATCCAGAGCGTGTAAAGAAAGCAATCTTGACCTGCAACGGCAGTTTCCCTTACCAAAAGTGGGCATTCGAAGCCTTCTATCTATTTGGCGGCTACGTCGTCGCCTTCCGCCCCAAATGGCTTGGCAAAGTTCCTTTTGCCCCCCAGATGTTCATGCAGCGCTTCCTTAAAAGCTCAATCCCACTAGCAGAAAAGAAAGCTTTTTTAGAAGATTTCATCATGGCTGATAGCGCAACCTCAATCGGCACGCTAAAGGCCGCCGTCAGCAAACATGCAACCGAATCAATGCCTGCTGCCTTTGCCACGCTCAAAGTGCCTACGCTAATGGTCTCAGGGCAATACGACAAGATCACCCCTGCGAAATTAGGTAGAGAAGCTGCTGAGATGAGCGACAACATCCAATATGTAGAGATGCCCAACACAGCCCATTTCCCGATGATGGAAGACGCAGAGAGCTATTTAGAAATCACTAACTCATTTTTAGTAAATGCAGAAGCGCCAGTATCTGTATAGCAACCTATGACGTGCATCTACGACGTGTCATCTAAGCCTTAGTAGAAACCTCTACGTACTCTGGAGCATCTTCTGCGGCTGAGTAAACGACAGCTCCTTGCTGGGATTGCCGTTATAGTGCGTTTCGCTCACTGAGTAGAGATACGATGTACTGATTTAGGCTGACCTCTTCCCTTTTCGCAGCTTCTGCTAGCCTTTCATATAGGTACTTTGGCATTCTCAGCATCGTCTTACCGCTGTACTTTGTCTCTGCTGACGGCATCGGAATTGGGTCATTGTAATCCTATGCGACTTCTAGCCAAAGCTCTTTTGCCTCTGCAATCATCTCAAATGCTTCTTCGAGCGTATTCTGGATAGAGTGTGATTGAATAGCTGAGATTGAGATAGAACTCTAGTGGCTTTCTCTCTTTATCCTTTTTTTGCTCATACCACTCCTACAGCTCAAGCTGCTTCACGATAGCAAAGATGCTTGTAAGCGCTGGCTTATCGCTATACCTTCAACCAATCGAAAAGCGATCGCGCAATCAGGCTTAGCCCATCGGCAAAAGGAGGGACAACTAAAGACTGACCGCCTTCTTCTAGGGATTTCGGCAGCTGGTTTGGTCGATTGATTTGCGATGTTGCCGTCTGGTAGCCTCGGTATGCGCTCCCAGGTGAAAACAGCAACATAAGGCACGGTTGAGCGCCCGCCAAAAGTGCAGCGTAGCTCTGGAAAAGCACAGGCTTGTTTGTTTGGCTTTACCACTTGATTGAGCTGCGTCATCAGGTCACCTTGTAGGGTGCTGTGCTGACCTTGAAGCATCAGCTTCTGAAGAATCTGGTTGATGAACTCATTGGCTAGCTTAGACTCTGGTAAAGTTAGAAACTTTGTCAGAGTCGCTATCCTAGCTGGCGTCTGTACCATAAATTACAACTCAAAACTCAACCGTCAATCTAGTCCTAGCTCTCGCTTAAGTCGCTCGATGGATTTCTCCCCGATGTAGTTTTCGCAGCGGATAATTTCTGGAGGGCGAATGATATCGTTACGGGCAGCAAGGAGTGCTTCTTTTATGGCTGGATAGCTGGCGGTGTCTAGGGCGACGATGGTCTGAGCGCTGCGGACGACGGCACTGAGCTTTTGGACATCTTCGGTTTGGGCGGTCATTACAAGAATATCGTCACCGCGCAAGCTGTAGGAGAGGACTTCGGCAATGCGGATGATGCCGCTGCTAAGACTGACGAGGCCAAGGCAGGTGTCTTTTGGTAGGTTTTTGAGAAGTTCGCGTTCTTTGGCGTAGTCGTAAATGTCGATGGGAATGACGCGGACGGATTTAGGCGCAGCGATTGCTTCTGCTTCGTTCACGTAATATCGACTGGTAACAACAGTCCCCGATCGGGTTTGTGACAATACCTGATCAAGCTCCTCTAAGGGCACAAGCTGCACAGGAATCTTCAGCGCCTGCTCTAGCTCTCGTACCATTAGCTCGCCCGCACCGTCTTCTTTTTGAATGGTGACGAGCACTCTGGCACTACAGCGCAAGCGCCAGTCAACTTCGGTCATAAATAGCTCACGCGCCTGGTGTAGTGAACAGCCTTGACGCAGCAGTTCATCTAGACTGTTTTCTACTAGATCTTGGGCCTTTGGAAACTTGGTAAGTAGCGGTGAGCCAGGTTTAACAATTTCTGTTGTCCCTTCGGCGCGGACGTAGATCCCAGAGCCGGGCATCGCCTCGACGACGCCTGCGTCTTCCAGCTGACGGTAAACTTTGCTGATCGTATTGCGATGTAGCCCAGTCTGCATCGCGAGCTGGCGAGTGCTAGGTAGACGGTATTCGGGGGGGTATTGGCGAGATGCGATCGCAAACCAAATCTGGTCGTAGAGCTGGGTGGATGCAGGTATTTCGCTATCGGTTTGAATATGGAACTGGACCACTATGACGCGCTCCCATGACGGCATCTTATTATCTACCTTAGAGATTAGTCGGGAATCTGCTCTTCGTGGCAGATCGTTTGATTTTTTATGGATCTGCTCAATAATTCTTGACGAATAGTCCTTGATGGTGGGCGATTAAGTGCAGACCTACAGGTTAGGTGGTAGCTTAGGTAGCTGGCGCAATAGGTGCCCGATCAGAGTCATAATCTTTGTCTATGTTGCAAGCTAAGTGCAGGCTGCTATATTTGAAAAACTATTTAATTTGACCAAGGAGATTTCTCCGTTGTTTTCAGCCGAAGATTTCGCAAAAGCTCTAGAGCAGCA
>JBCCOH010000185.1:0-6211 GCA_039111275.1 Cyanobacteria bacterium P01_D01_bin.1
AACGTTGTGATAGGGACTGCTATCAACTTCGAGCGTCTAATCAACTGGTTCGACGGCGTACCGATAGCCAAAACAAGAACCTCTAGGTTCAAAGCTTTAGACGTAGCCTAGTAGGAAGAAAAGTGATTGGCCAACAGTATCCGAAGGTTTTTGAGAGGTTCATATATACTATTTTAGAGTTTGCCAACAGTACCCGATGCTACTGATGCCCC
The DNA here is from genome assembly GCA_039111275.1 of Cyanobacteria bacterium P01_D01_bin.1. Taxonomy (GTDB): domain Bacteria; phylum Cyanobacteriota; class Cyanobacteriia; order Phormidesmidales; family Phormidesmidaceae; genus Phormidesmis. Next base: position 213 of record JBCCOH010000185.1, read on the forward strand.
TATAACAAGTGCGCAGATCTGTACCCCCAAAACTCACTTTTGATCATCGCTTTTGATAAGCTTTAGGTGTCATTCCTGTCATCTGACGGAAGACTTTTGTTAGGTGAGTTTGATTTGCAAAGCCGCAATCTAGGGCAATGGTGCTAATTGGAAGCAATTGCTGTTCTAGTAATTGCTTGGCTTGTTCCACACGTTGTTGCATCAAATACTGATAGGGTGAAATTCCCATTGATTGCTTAAAGGATCGGCTAAAGTGGGATTCGCTCATGCTGGTCAGGGTTGCCAAATCCAAAATCGATAAATTTTGCGTCAGATTCGCTTTCATGTAATCAATGACTCGCGTCAACTGTGACTGGCGTAAACCGTTGGACTGGGACTCAATCGAAGGCTTACTGACTGTATAGTTCTGCACTAAACGGGCAGCGAGTGCTGTTCCTAATAACTCGCCATACAACCTGCCAGACATACAGCCCGTTTGGATTTCTATCTTGAGCGCGAGGGCTAATTGTTGAATTACTGGATCATTGATTGAAAGCTGTGGAATCAGCTCTATTTCACGCTGCATCAACTTCTGAGTTGTTTGATTCAACAATGTTGGACAAATCGCGATCACCGAAAATTCGACTTCCTGATCCCAGTTTGTGCAATGACTTAAAAATGCTGGAATAACATCTACGCGGCCGTTGCCGTGGGCGTAGCGTTTAAATTTGCCGTCCAAATGACGCTCCGCCTGAAAACAACTTTTGGGGTCTGTGATCACCAGTGAATGTTGTAGAAGACGATGCTCTACTGTTTCATGAGGAGGATGACAGTAGTGCGTGAAGGTTAGCCCTTGCCACCCAGTATGATAGCTAGTGACTAGGGGTGCTTGTGGAAGTACTCGTGCGGCTTCCTCCTGGTTTGTAAGGTCAAGTGTGGCGGTTGCGTGATTCACCATAGGCTTTGCCCAATCGAGATTTCACTTCCAAGCAGGATTGGGATAACTTTAGCAGAATTGGATGAGACGGCACGTTACGGCTACGTCTACTGTCAATAGCGAGTTAGGCACTGTCCCATTTCCTTCGCTTACCTTTTATGCCAGATCAACCTGCACCAGAAATCGAGCTGCTACGTACGGCGTATATGGCCTTTAACGCGCGTGATATTGATACCGCCCTTGCCCTCATGACTCCCGACGTGCATTGGCCGAGAGCATTCAAAGGCGGTTTTGTCCGTGGCCCTGAAGAAGTCCGCGCTTACTGGACGGAGCAGTGGAATGAGATCAATGGACACGTCGAGCCGGTTGCCTTTCACACGGAGGATGATGGCCAGGTCTTGGTTGAGGTGCATCAGGTCGTGCGCGATCTGACCGGAACCGTACTTGCCGATGAGCACGTCGGCCATCGTTTCGCCATTGAGAATGGCTTAATTCAAGCCATGGAAGTCTGCCCACTTTCATCATCCGGACTCGATCCCTAACGCCCATGCATACCGACTGTTGAGAGTTAATCGGTATGCAACAAAGGTAACCTGCAACGGGTGGTTCGACTGCTTCATTCAAGTGGTTAGGGTTGTCGGTTGAAAGGTGTTCGGTGAGAAGTGCTCAGTAGAAATTCTGTTCTGAATCGCTCATTCCCAATTCAGGGATGCTGATGAAGCAAGATAGGATCGTCGTTGCTGCGATGGAAGAGATGCAAAATGCCCAAAACCAGGATTGGCAATATTGAGATGTACTACGAAATTCATGGCAGCAGTAAACCTTATTGAGCAGCTCCAAACACGCTCACCCAAAGAATTCTGCTGTTGAGAACTGCTGAGCGATGACGTTTGATTGAATACCTATTGTTGTCATTGCTTCTCTGCTAAAAGCTGTGTAGCCATTTCGGTACGAGAAGAGACTTCAAGCTTGCGGAATATTTTCTTCAGTGCTTGCTTGACAGAGTTCTCGGTGATCCAAAGCTCAGCGCCAACTTCTGCATTTTTCTTACCCAAAGAGACAAGGTCTGCTATCTGACGCTCACGAGCAGTAAGGCGTGCTGATAAGGGCGTTGCATCGCTACCACCAAAACTTCTGACGAAACTAGGCGGTTGTTGAATACGCACGGTCGCTGCCCATACCGATAAGTGTAGGCAGAGCGCACTCACATCGGCTAGATTTTGGTTGTTAAATGCAGGCTGAGATTTCTCGCGAGTGCAACCCAGCACACCGACGAGCTGCCCCTTCGTAACCACTGGGCCTGCCATCACATGCCAGTGATCCGGGCGAGGGCAGATAATTTGCCAGGCTCTGGGTGAGGTGACAAGGCTTTCATGGACTGGAGCGTGTCGCTCGGCTAGGTAGCGAGCAATTGGATTTCGTTCAGTTGAAAGGACGGTTTCTACCGCCTTTTTGAGCGCAGGGTTGAGGTTACGTTCTGCGGCGAGGATGCGATCAAAGAAGAAGATGCCTGAGCGAGTGGCTGCGAAGTGTTCTCCAATTTTTGGCGCAACTTGCGATCGCAATTCATCTTCGTCTGTCGCTTGGTTAATCGCTTGAAACAGGCTCTTCAACTGGCTTTTCATCTAACTTCTTATGCTTACAGAAAATGAGCACACTTCAAAAAGACTACCCGAACGTGGTCTAGGCGTCGTCCGAGCTTCTCTCTATCGTAGATGGCATAGATGCTCTCTGGCATCGTTCTAGCCGCCTTAAGTTGGAGAAAAAATGACTGAACTACAAACTGACTGGCCACATTACGTTATCGGCATTGTCATCTATCCCGGGATGACTACCCTAGATGTGATTGGCCCTCAAACAGTATTTGCTGGTTTGCCTAACGTTGAGATTCATCGCGTTTGGAAAACGCTAGCGCCCATCACAGGAGACGATGGCATGGTTATCGTGCCAGATACTACTTTCTCAGATTGTCCGCCTGTCGATGTCATCTGCATTGGCGGCGGTCGCGGACAGAGCGCAATTATAGATGACGCTGAGCTGCTTGATTTTCTAAAATCGCAGGGCGAACAAGCTAAATTCGTGACCTCTGTTTGCGGCGGCTCTGAGTTTCTTGCTAAAGCAGGGCTGCTCGAAGGCTATCGCGCGGCCACTCACTGGGCAGCGCGGCCAAAGCTAGCTGAGTTAGGCGTGGAAGTCGGCACGGAGCGTGTGGTGGTTGATCGCAATCGAATGACGGGGGGCGGCGTTACTGCTGGAATTGACTTTGGGTTAACAGTTGCAAAAGCACTCTATGGTGAAGATGTTGCCAAAATCAGCCAGCTTTTGATGGAGTACGACCCAGCGCCGCCTTACGATGTGGGTTCACCTGAAAAAGCGGGGCCTGAGCTGATAGAAAAAGCGATGCAGTACATGCTCCAGACGATGGGGCCAATGCCATGACCACTCATCACCCTTCTGGGCCATTGCCCATCGAGACAGAGAACGAAAAAACCTGGGTTCAGGTGGGCTTCTTAGCCATTGCTGTTTTGTTCAACCTTTGCTTAGTTACCCAGCTTTTAACCGTGGGCCTTGCCCTCTTCTCTGATGCGAGCTGGTGGCAGGTTCATGTCTGGCTGGTTCGTGGCTATGGGGGGCTAGCGGTGCTGCTCCTAATCGGGACTTTTCTAACGCCTTTCCCAAAAAGGATTCAAGCGCTCACAAAAGCGATGGTGATTCTGTTGCTTGTACAATTTGTGACAGCACATATTCAGCAGCCACTGCCGCTAGGTATCTTACACCCGCTCACTGGATTTACCTTATTTACGACATCTACAACACTTGTTCATCGAGCGATGTCATTCGTGATGGGTGACTCGGAAAAGGAGAATCAAGACATATCGAACAGTCTCGAAACTTAGACCTTTCTATACCCTCTGAAAATATGTCTCATTGCGTATCTCAAAACGCCTTTCTCAAAACATTTTAGAGATAGTAAGACTCTCTCAGCCTACCAACCGTTTTGTGACAAGCTCTACCGCGTAAACATCGTTCTCTAGCGGCCTCTGTAGAGCAAAACAACTGTGCAGTTCGGATATCTGCTCTGAAAGTACCTTGCTTAGCTCGATAGTCGCAGCTTCGAGTGTGGTCGCTTCCAATGGTGCGTACGATGATGCCAAAGCAGCTCTAAGTCGCTCGCTGATTCGATGCTCTACCTTGAAGTCGGCCACAGCAACAGGCTCAAACGAACAAAGCCAGTCTTCCATCTGAATCATGTATGAGCGTAGACTCTCTAGCAAAGCCTGCGCGTGGAATAACTCCCCACGCTTTGCCTTACGGATGACTTCGTGGGCACAGGCTAGCGCCTTACTCATCACTCGGCTGATTTCTGTAGTCTCTGGCGGTGGAAACGACAGTAGCGCAGACTGATTGAGCAGCTCTTGTACCTGTCCAGTGCGATCAAAAAGAATATCAGCGTCAAATCTAAGAAAAGGTGAGGGCTGTAGCGTCTCTACATTCCAATAGAAAACATCAATCTTGAGAAAGGAGCGAAAATGCGATACACAATGCTGTGTTCCACTGCGCCACTCATTGAATAGCCAATCACCCCAAAGTATAGGCATATCAAACTTTTCGCTGATGAGACGTTCTTGCCCAGCAGGTGTAGCGACCACTCTCAGATCGATATCGGAGTAGGCATCTGCTGAACCGTTAGGAATTGAGCCAGCGACAAAAGCACCTACTACATCTTGTTGCTTAGAGAAGTAAGCTGATACGCGCTGAAGAAGTTGTTCTCTTTCTAGAACTAGTTGCTGCTGTGAGATCATAGTGACTTCTGTGCTGAATAGACGAAAAACGCTTAGAGCAAACTACACTTTTCCCCTTTTTTGCCTAAGTTGCTGGGGTCGCAGCTAGCCAGAGGGCTCTTGCACGACAGTCCCTTGATGGTACAGAATCTTCCAGTTGTCGCTACACTTCTGCCAAAGGGTCGCTCGTCGGGTGATACGCTCCTCCTGAACGAGCGTGTATGTCAGTAGGTAGGTGCTCGGCGCTATTTCTCTACAGTAGAAGTCTTCTGTCTTCCAAGTGTTCTCCGGTGGTGATTTCACACCTTCGTACTGAGGATCTTCGTATCGTTTGACTACACCTGATATCACATACTCTCGGCTGTAGCGCCGACCAGACGCGCCAACTTCCCAAAAGTCCAGATCAGTCATAGCCTCGAAGTCTTCTTTGTTTCTGCCAAACTCAGGATGATGAAAGAGGGGTTCACGTTGAATCAGCTCTTTCATTACTGCTTGATGTTCCGGCTTAGTCGTGAACTGAGGAGGACAATCGCTGTAGTCATTGTTATTGTCTGTCATTGCAATCCCGAAGCCTAGAGAGCTGTAAACATAAGACCCTTACAGAATAATCGCTTATGAGACTGTCTCTGAAGCGACGAGGCGATAGTAGCTAGCACGGCTGATTCCTACCTTTGCACAGATGTCTGTAATGCTCAGCTTGCCTTCGTCAGCAAGACGCTTCGCCTCCAGCTTCTGTCCTTCGGTGATGCTTTTCTTTCTGCCGCCTTTTCGTCCTCTGGCTCTCGCTGCTGCCAATCCTGCCAGAGTGCGTTCGCGAATGATGTCACGCTCTAGCTCTGCAATCGATGCTGTCATCCGAAAGAAAAACTTGCCCATCGCAGAGGCAGTGTTAATTTGCTCTTTCAAGCTTTTAAGTTTGACGTCTCGTTGCTTCAAATCTTCGGCTAGCTCTATTAGGTGCTTCGTCGAACGACTGGCGCGATCTAGCTTCCAGATAACAAGCGTGTCACCTTTCCTAAGATGATCGAGGCAGTTATCCCATTCCGGGCGACTGCCCTTCGCGCCACTCTCGCCCTGGTCACAGAAGATGCGATCGCATCCCTCCTTCTCCAGCGCATCCATCTGCAAATCTAAATCCTGCTCAAAAGTAGAAACCCGCGCATAGCCAACCTTCATATTTTCGTCTCAAAACTGGTCTACCTAACTCAATAGTGACACATAGAAAATAAAACAAGTTGCGAGACACCTCAAACGAACAAAACTCGTTTACCGCCTTAGCTCTGAGAAAGTGTCTTACAAAC
>JBCCOH010000186.1:0-6050 GCA_039111275.1 Cyanobacteria bacterium P01_D01_bin.1
GTGCAGTAATGTATGTAGCCGAGGAATACTAACAGACCGAGGGCTTGTCCTTCTTCTCTATGTTGGACACCCAATCCATCCAAGCTTTCTTATCATCACTAGCAATAGTGAATAGTTTCTATGCAGTCTCTCAAGGCTCTAGTGGTTACTTCTACCACTTGAGGTAGAAGATTAAGCCAGCAAACGAGCTTAACAGCTTTCCTGGTGTCTATGGCGCAGTGGACCCACTTCGACTCCATCCCGAACTCGAACGTGAAACATTGCAGCGGCGAAGATAGTTAGGACGCAAGTCCTTGTCAAAATAGCTCGATGCCAGGTCCATTTCTCCAACAGGCCCGTCTTACAACTCGTAAGACGGGCTTTTGAGTTTTTGATCGTCAATTGTTGTGCTCAAGCTCCCATTTTGATCGGACAAGTGTAATTTCTTGATAGTCGTAGGTTTCGCCTGTTTCTTCACGGATGTTTCGCAAAGAATGTGAGCCGACTTTTGCGATCGCATTCTTTATAACTGTTTGTCTTGCCCTATCGACCAGCTTATCGATATCTATCGGATAGCCTGCTCCTATTAATATAGCGATATGCCTATTTACAGTGCTCAGACGGATGCTGCGTTTGAGTGAAATATCTGATAACGATAATCCGTCTTTGTACATCGCTAAGGTTGTGAGGTGCGTAGAAGCAACGTCTGATTCTGAGATGGTCTTGCGCGTCTCTTCGCCTTGGTTTGGGAAGGGCGATTCTGGAAGAATCTCTAATTCGTGCTTATGACAGAAGTCACGAATAGCTTTGGTGAAGATTTCACCGTATTGAATTAGTTTTCGACTGCCTACACCGGAAATATTCGAAAACGCCTCTGGTGTCTGAGGCCGTGTCTGAGCCATTTGACGAAGGCTAGCGTCTGAAAAGACAACGTACGGTGGTACACCTTGTTTGTCAGAAAGTTCTTTGCGCAGGCTCTTAAGCCGGCTCATAAGTAAAACAGCTTCTTTTGTAAGCTCGGCGTTGGCTGGTTTTGTGGCTGCGCTAGCTGGTTTGGTGATTTTGTGAACGACGCGAATTTCTACTGAGATCTGTTTTTTGAGCACCTTATTGCTCTCTCTATTTAGTCTCAAAATAGAGTATCCATCAGTTGTTTCTTCTAGATAGCCCTGATGAATCAGTGCCCGGCACAGCATCTTCCATTCATCTGCTGTGTGATCTTTTCCGATTCCATGAGTGGAAAGCTGATTGTGACTTAGTTCAATTATTCGTTTTTTGTTTGACCCTCTTAAAACATCTATGATGTGATTCATGCCGAACCGTTGATCGCATCGGTAGACACAGGAAAGAAACTTCTGTGCTTCGATAGTCCAATCTTCTACAGGGGATGGATTGAGGCAGTTGTCACAGTTATTGCAGGGGGGAGCAAAGTGCTCTCCAAAGTAGCCGAGCTGGATCTTTCGACGGCAAACAGAGCTTTCTGTATAGCTGATAACCTGATTAAGCTGTTGTTGGGCAATGCGTTGTTCATTCTCATCTGCTTTCTGTCTAACTAGGTATTTGACTGTATGCACGTCGCCCCAGCCAAATAAGATCGTGCAGCTTGCCGCTTCGCCATCACGTCCTGCTCTACCTGCTTCCTGGTAGTAACTCTCTAAATTACGAGGGAGGTCGTAGTGGATGACGAAGCGGACGTCAGGTTTGTTGATTCCCATACCGAAAGCTACGGTCGCAACAATGATCTGAACGTCATCTCGAATAAATTTGTTCTGGTTGTTTTCTCTTTCTTCGTTAGTAAGGCCTGCATGATAGGGTAGTGCTGAAAAACCATCTTGTTTTAGTTTGGTTGATACTTCGTTGACGTGTTTGCGGCTAAGGCAGTACACGATTCCAGCGCCCTTATCTTCGCCTTGAAACTGTTGAATTTTCTCTAAGAGTTGGTGATAAGCTTTCTTCGATTTTTGGACAACTTCGTAGTAGAGGTTCTGTCTGTTAAAGCTAGAGATGTAGATAGTTGGGTCATTGAGCCGCAGCTGCTGCGCAATGTCTGTGCGGACTCTTTCTGTGGCTGTTGCCGTGAGGGCAATAATCGGAATCTGAGGATAGCGTTGCTTGAGTTGAAAGAGCTGTCTGTACTCTGGCCGAAAGTCATGTCCCCATTCTGAGACGCAGTGAGCCTCATCAATGGCGAAGGTGCTGATGCCGACTTTTTGACTAAGCTGTTCTAGAAAAGTGTGAAAGGAGCCTGTGAAGAGTCTCTCTGGTGCTAAGTAGAGGAGCTTGATGTTACCGGTGAGCAGGTCGTTCTGACGCGATCGCACCGTTTCAAAAGAGAGCGTGCTGTTCAAGAAGGTAGCGCCTATGCCATTGTCTTGCAGCGCTGTTACCTGATCTTGCATCAATGCAATCAAAGGAGAAATAACAATTGTAATTCCCGGTTTGAGTAAGGCTGGCAGCTGGTAGCAAAGCGATTTTCCGCCACCTGTCGGCATGATCACTAAGACATCTTTGTTTTTTAGAACCTGCTCAATGATAGATCTTTGCTCAAAGCGAAACTGTTCGTGTCCAAAGAAATGCTTTAGCGCGCTTTCCAGGGAGTGTTGCTGATTCGGCGCTGTAGACATACTAATGAAAGGATTGCTCTTGGCTATATACGAGGGTACCCGCCGATTTAAGCTGTAAATTGTTAAGCTACGTAAACTTTTTGACGTCAAGACGGCTTGGTGTCTTGACTGTTTAGTGAAAGGCCGGGTACTGTATATTCATATCTGGGCCACATTATTTCAACCGGACATGCCAGGCAAGCAAAAAGTAACATTTTATCTTTCGGATGAACTGCATCGGCAGTTCAAAATTAGAGCAGCGGTTGATGGCGAAACGATGTCGTCAATGGCGCAGCGAGCGATAGAGTTTTACATGAATAATGCTGAGCTTGTAGAGAGTTCTGATCATGTCCATGGAAATACTTATAGAGTCCACAACTGTCCGGAGTGTAACGTTGCTGTAACAATTCAGGAGGACGGTCTAGCTTTAGTTGCTGCCCATGGCACTAGTGTGGTGGATGAGTTAGCTGATCTGAGTACTATCTCTAGTTTGGGGTGCGATGCTGATAGAGGGTCGAGTGAGGGAGCCAGTCAGGAATCTGGTCAGGAATCTGGTCAGGGATCTAAGAGCCCAGACGAGGGAGAGCTAATTACTGCTTGATAGCTATATGGGTTTTCTGGTGATGAAGTGTCAGTTTGTTAATCCGGCTACCGAAAGTTTGTTGTTTGTATCCTAGTCTGTTGGTTCTATTGAGATAGATGTTCTAAATCGTCTTATTTGGGGGCGATCGCCATGAGAGAAGAGCTAAACGTACTAATTCAAGCTCAGTATCCACTGATATATCTGGTCACCTTTGAAGAGGAGAGGGCAGAAAGAGCAATAGCGGCGCTTGCTCAACAGCGGCCCCAACAGCGGATGTATACATGGACGATGACTCATGGTGTCGTTGAGTACGGGCGAGAGGGTGGCGCAGGCCAGCAAAACAATACGGTCTCTCCGCAGGCTGCGGTCAACTGGGCGATGCGACAGAAAGACCCTAGTATTTTTGTATTCAAAGATTTGCATCCCTTTAAAGATAGTCCAGAGGTGACTCGGAGCCTTCGAGATGCAATTGAGAGCTTTCGGGGTACTCAGAAGACAATCATATTGATGTCTCCTGTTCAAGAGGTTCCGATAGAGCTGGAAAAGGAAGTTGTTGTTTTAGACTTCACTTTACCAAACATGTCGGAGCTGAACCAAGTGTTGAGCGCAGAGCTACAAAAGTCTGGCGTTACTAGCATCAGTACTGAGGGTCGCGAAAAGCTATTGAAAGCCGCTTTGGGACTGACTCGCGATGAGGCGGAGAAAGTTTTCCGCAAGTCCAGAGTCATGGCGGGAAAGCTGACTGAAAGCGAAGTCAACATTGTATTGTCTGAGAAAAAGCAGTTAATTCGTCGAAATGGCATATTAGACTACATAGAGGAAGACGAAACACTCGATTCTGTTGGTGGTCTAGAGGAGCTGAAGCATTGGCTGAAGCAGCGCTCTAACGCTTTCACTGAAAGAGCGCGTGAGTACGGGCTACCTCAACCCAAGGGAATGCTGATACTGGGCGTTCCTGGCTGTGGGAAGTCGCTGATTGCAAAGACGACTGCTAGGCTATGGGGTCTGCCCTTGCTGCGTTTGGACATGGGCCGCGTCTACGATGGTTCTATGGTTGGTCGTTCGGAGGCCAATCTGAGAGGGGCTTTGAAAACCGCAGAGTCGATATCCCCGGCCGTTTTGTTCATCGACGAGATTGATAAAGCCTTTGCCGGAAGTGCAGGTTCGGCTGACTCGGATGGTGGAACTTCTAGCCGAATATTTGGTAGCTTTTTGACCTGGATGCAGGAGAAGACGTCGCCCGTATTCGTAATCGCCACGGCAAACCGGGTTGAGAGGCTGCCTAGCGAATTTTTGCGGAAGGGACGGTTCGATGAAATCTTTTTTGTCGATCTGCCGAATGAAGAAGAGAGAAAAGAGATATTCAGAATTCATCTGGGCAAACGCCGTGGCGATATAGAACGGTTTGACTTTGACCAGTTAAGCAAGGTTTGTGAAGGTTTTTCAGGCGCTGAAATAGAGCAGGGACTAATCTCTGCGATGTATGAGGCGTTTGCGCAGGGGCGAGAGTTCACTCAGCTCGATATTATTGCGGCGATTCGCGCTACGCTGCCGCTGTCGAAGACGATGAGTGAACAAGTTACAGCTCTGCGCGATTGGGCCAGGCAAAGAGCCCGGCCAGCGGCTTCATCGGTTGCGGAATACCAACGGATGGAGTTCTAACAGTCTTTTTTCCTGCTCCTACAGGAAGAAGGGTCAGCCTTGTGGCTATTGCGGCTGCTGCGGCTGGCGGTTTAAAGGATCAGACATTGTTTCGTTTGATGGCTGATCTACTTTCGATTTCTAACTTCGTTGTCTCTCAATTTCTTTCCAGGAGGAAACTCAAATGTCTCATTTTAGTACTCTACGCACTAAGATCACCGATGCCGAAATTCTGAAGTCTTCACTATGTGACCTGGGGGTGACTGTGAAAACTGAAGACAACATCCGTGGCTACAACGGTCAGAACGTCCGCGCTGACATTGTAGCTGTGCTTGAAGGCGACTACGATATCGGCTGGTCTCGCAATGCTGATGGTTCTTTTGACTTGATTGCTGATCTCTGGGGTGTTGCTAAGAAGCACAACCAGACAGAGCTAATCAACTCTATCAACCAGAAGTACGCTGTAAACAAGACTCTTGCTGAAGTTAAGCGTCCTGGCCTACAAAATGCAAATGTACGTCTGGTTCTTCAGTAGTGCTGTAAGCGTTACTGCAATAACGCTGTTCTCATAGCTGCAATGGACTAACCCGACAATCGGGTTAGTCCATTTTTTGTTTGTTCTACTTTTTGGCCTATCTCTATCTCTGACCGTTCAATTCACTTTGTCTTCGATTTACTTTGCCATGGTTTTGTTGAGGAGCTCTGCGATCGCCCGGTGCTCGATAGGGGGTTCTGCAACAACAGCCTGACGAGTATCCGTAATCAACCAGTCTAGTGCTGCAGCTTGAACGTCAATAGAAGCGCCGGTTTTATCAACGCAATAGCGACCAAAGACCAGTTTATCGACCAGTCGAACGCCGGAGCCGATGCGAGAGTACTCGAAGATGACGCTTTTATCGATAATGGTGCCGCTAGAGATTAAACAATTTGGACCAATCATGCTAGGCCCGACTATCTTCGCACCGTCTTCTATCTGGGTCATTCCTCCAATGTAGACAGGCCCTTCTATATCGATGGCTTCCCAATTAGCTTTGACATTGAGCCCGGCGAATACGCCTGGTCTGACTTCATTCCCAGGAATGCTGACTCCCTTGACCTGACCAGTCAGTACATCCTGAATAGCCTGCCAGTAGTCCGGTACCTTGCCGATATCGACCCATTCAAAGTCCATGCGGATACCGTAGAATGCCGCATTAGCAGAGACTAGCTTTGGAAAAAGGTCTCCGCCGATGTCAAATTCTTGA
>JBCCOH010000187.1:0-6032 GCA_039111275.1 Cyanobacteria bacterium P01_D01_bin.1
AGTGCCGCGAGGCTGGAGCACAGCTAGAATCTGCTTCCATAGATCGGCTAAACTACCGAAAGCAACAGCTGCTGGCTTTTCTACTGATTTTTCTATTGGTCTCTCTGTTGGTTCTTTGGTTGGTTCTTTGGGAGAAGTGGTTTTCTCTGACAGAGAAGGTTCCTTTGGGACAGTAGGTGTATTTATTTTCTTTTGCGTAGGTGCGGGGTCAGCGGCGGCTTTCTTTGTATCAGCTCCTGTCGGTTCGGTTGAAATGACGGGCAGTACCGCTCTCGAATTAGCGGCTGCTGCTGGTGCATTCGCGGAGGTAGTGGCGCTGATTGCGCTCGGAAGCAAGCCAGTCAGCGTAATTTCTAACCACAGACGAGGCTGGGTGGTGTTCTTGACCTGAACTTCTGCGGTTTGCAGCTTCTGCTGGCTGGCTAAAAGCATAGCGGCAGGCAGCTTCTGCGCGAAGGTGGTCATCTCGGTCCAGGTCGGCGAGGTGATGGCGACTAGATCCTCACGATTCGGGGCACGTTTGGCAATGAGCAAATCGCGATAGAAGCCAACCAAGCTTTGAAGCACGACCAGCGGCTCTCGACCTTTATCCATTAGGTGTCGGACACGCTCTAGTAGGACAGTGCTATCGTCGGCTGCGATCGCCCGCGCCAGATTCAACAAATCCCGTTCGGGCACAGCTCCGACTAGGTCCCAAACCGTCTCAACCGTAATTTTATCGGTCTGTAAACTGAGCTGGTCTAGCAGACTTTCGGCATCGCGCAGGCCGCCTTGAGAGATTTGGGCAACTAGCTGAATCGCGGCTGGCTCAATTTGAATCAATTCCTGAGCCGAGATGTAGCTGAGGTGTTTGACCATAGAGGGCAGCGGAATCCGCCGAAAATCAAATCGCTGACAGCGAGAAATAATGGTCGGCAGTACTCTTTGTGGATCGGTTGTCGCGAGTATAAACACCACTCGATCAGGCGGTTCTTCTAGCGTTTTAAGTAGCGCATTGAAAGCTGCGGTACTCAGCATGTGGACTTCATCGAGTACGTACAGCTTGTATCTGCACTGTACGGGTGCGAACTGAGCCCGCTCAATTAGCTCGCGGATATTGTCTACGCCAGTGTTGCTAGCAGCGTCAATCTCGACTACGTCTAGAGCAATCCCCTGAACAACTGCTTTGCAAACGTCGCACTGGCCGCAGGGAGTTGGTGTAGGAGCGGCTGCATTTAGACAGTTGAGCGATTTCGCTAGAATGCGCGCGCTGGACGTTTTGCCTGTACCTCTAGGACCGCAAAATAGATAGGCTGGAGCGATTCGGTTTTGCTCTAGGGCATGGGTGAGAGTATCAGCGATCGCGCCTTGACCCACCAGCTGAGCAAACGTCTGGGGTCGATACTTGTGATGGAGAGGTTCGTACAAGCGCAGCTAACCTTGGGTAGGGCTATAACTACTAAGATATCGTCTCTATGAAAAGATTGTCTAAACTGAATTTCTCAAACGACAAAGGCGATCAGCTACTACTTGGAATGAAAATGATGCAGGTATCGGCTTCGCTAGCTGCCGTTGGCTGAATTGTTCGGCGCTGTCTACGTTGAGTGGCGGCGACTCTTGCTGGGAAGAGCGAACAAGCAGCGCCTAAGTGAACAGGCTCAGAAACACCGGGCTCAGAAACACTGGGCTCAGCAATACCAGGCTCAGCAATACCAGACTCAGAAGCACCAGACTCAGAAACTCTAGAGCAGGCGATCGCATCCAGCGAAGACGTCTCATCCTCTATCCAATAGCCTTCTAGATAGGACTGTACGAGCAGATTAAACAATTTGCGCAGAGGCAGAGGAAGCTCTGAGGCAATTTCAGACTGGCTAGCGTAGTTGTCTACCAGTCGACCCATAGATTGCATCAGCATCTGGCTCTCATGAGGATTGATAGAGTACATTGTTTTGAGCGATCGCCAACAAGCTTCGAACGCACCTATTCCGGTAAGTTTGATCATAGATATCCATTAGTTCAACATAAAGCACGGAGATCTTTTGACTATTGAGATATTCCGCCTATTGAGATATTCCGTAAGGGATGTGTCGATCCGGATAAGTGCCTATGCGTAAGACTACGGTAGTTCAAAGGACACTAACTAGCTTTGTTTGCTAGCTTTATACAAATCAACCAAACGTACTAGAAACAGTGCAGCCGTTGAATAGCCTTGCCTATCGTCATATGTAGCCAACTGTAGACAGTGAGACTGTAGGTACCAGATGTGTTGTTTTAGACCTCAATTCTCAACGTGAAAGCGAAACGCTTTATAATTAAATCATTGAATCTTCTTGATTTGGTTATCGACAACAACGCCCTCTGTCCAAACCTACTCACATCAAGAGATATTCCCTCGTTGCCTGTGATTGCACGCAATAGTTAGGTGTAAGTTGACACCTTTTGTCTGTGACTGCGATCATTGATATTACGCAACCACTTACCTTTAATGTGATTAGCGTCATTGATAAGTCGGTAAATTAGCCCATGCCAGATGCCAACACGCTTGAAAAGAGTGTAACGGCCCTCGCCTTGGATAACATTACAAGGCATGTCTTCATATGCGCAGATCAGACAGTTCCTAAGTGCTGTAATAAGGCAGAGAGCATTGTTGCCTGGAAATATTTGAAACAACGCCTTAAAGCGCTGAACTTGGATATCTCTACCGACCAGCCCTCCAATTACATATTTAGAACCAAAGCAAATTGCCTCAGAGTTTGTCAAAACGGTCCGATTCTGCTGGTTTACCCCGAAGGTGTTTGGTATCACAGTGCCAGCCCCGAGGTGATTGAACGAATCATTCAAGAGCATTTAATCGGTGGAAATGTCGTATCGGACTACGTGTTCATGCAGCATTCCCTGTCTAAAAGCGCTGAATAGTTCACTTTTGGTAGACACGGCTGGTCTGGGTGATTTCATCCAATGTTTTGGGAATAGTTGATATAGGAAATTGATAGGCTAACGCTTGCGCAACCGCGCTTCTATGTGTTAACTGATAGGCTGATACAAAGGTTCTATTGGTTAAGCAAAGCGCAACCAGCTAAGTCCAACATTGTTCACAGCTACCCTCGTATATCAGTGCAAACATCAGTGCAAACCTCTCTACAGAGCAGACTACGGACATACGGCATGAAAGAATCCAGTACAGGGGAACAGAAAAAGCTATTGCTGATTGATGATGATCCTAATCTCATCTTGCTAGTAAAGGACTACTTAGAATTTCGTGGCTATCAGGTAGTGACCGCTAACAACGGAAAAGAGGCACTCTCGACACTTTCTGAACTGTCACCAGATATGATCATATGCGATGTGATGATGCCAGAGATGGACGGCTACGCCTTTGTAGAGCAGGTGCGTCAGGACGCCGGTAAAAGCTGGATTCCTATATTATTTCTGTCAGCGAAAGGACAGAGTCAGGACCGTGTTAAAGGTCTAACGACGGGTGCTGATGTCTATATGGTCAAACCTTTTGAGCCAGAAGAACTCGTTGCGCAAGTTGAGTCTTCTTTGAAGCAGGCGACCCGTCTGATTCATCATCAGAACAAAGGCCCAAACTCAATCCCAACTATTCAGGTCCCTTTTGATGTGGAACTGACGCCTACTGAGCTGAAAGTTGTGCAGTTTGTCGCTAGGGGTATGGCTAACCGCCAGATTGCGGATGAGCTGAAGGTCAGCCAGCGAACGATTGAGAGCCATGTCAGCAACATGTTGGGAAAAACAGGGCTGCACAACCGGACTGAGCTGGCCCGCTGGGCGGTAGAAAACAACAAAGCGTAAGCTCTACTTACTATGGGTTTGCTTTGGACGGGTTTGCTTTGGATGGGTTTGCTTTGGACTTGTTCACTTCCGGCAAGCTTTGATGGTAGTATGCCAAGGCGATGAAGCAGGCTGATTCGGGAGGAGTCACGGCTGACCTTTTGCGTCAGCTTTTCATGGACTAACATTGATAGATAAATTTTGATTCAGCCTCCAAAATCGCTTTATAGTTTGATATAATCAAGTTCCTTTGCTGGTGTAGCTCAGTTGGTAGAGCAGCTGATTTGTAATCAGCCGGCCGTCCGTTCGAGTCGGATCACCAGCTTCGTAGACAAACCAATGGTTTTCCAGTTCCCGCGAGGCTCATAGCCCTTGCGGGAACTGCTTTTTTCGCCAGATTGAAAAGTAACGACTTGCAGCAGCGTCACTAATGGTGATGAATTTGTCTTTTTGAAGCTCTAAAGTAAAAACGAATACGATGTATTCTGCTCTTTCTCTTTGTTTCCTCAGCACTACGAACTAGAGCGAGTAGCGCAGATTCTCAAATCTTTAGGAGAGAGGGTTCTAGGGTAGCTATGCTGTCATCAGAAGGGGCTTCTCGTATGCCCCTCTATTGCATCCTTACTTTGCTACACGCAATGCCCGATCGATTGAACCGTCCCGCTAAACCTCTCATCATCATCGCCTCAGAACGGACTGGCACCAACTATCTGTGTGCGTTGCTAACTCACCACCCCCAAATCGCCGCTTATTACGAGATCTTCTCAAATGTGGCCGTTATGATGACAGACGAAGAGGTAAAGGCGCTGTGTAAGGCGCAGGATTGGCCGTTTACCGATAGAGGTGATGCTCGCCTAGTCGCATGCTTCAAAAGTTGCCCTCACCAGATTATCGAGCGCATTGGTAGTGGGCTGTCGGCGGAGAAGAAGATTTTCTCGTTCAAGGTATTTCAAGGCCATCTGCCGCCTGTGGTGTTGGCTCGGATGATTCAGGAGTATAGTGCGATCGCCCTCACCCGCAGAATTATTGACAGCTATATCTCTTTTATCAAAGCAACAGAAACGAAGGCATGGCTGAAGCTAGACACCACCCAGGTAAAGCCAACACTTGATATTAACGATTTTGTGACTTGGTATCGTGATCGCCATACCTACTACACTCTGTGCGCCAGCCAATACCTAAAGACTCATCAAAAAGGAATTGAAGTGCTTAGATACGAGGACTTTATCCGTGGCTCGAATCTAGAAAATTTGACCTTCAGCTGTGAGAAGATCAGCGCCGCAACAGGTATTGACATCGGCCTCTTCAACACGGAGTTCAAGCTTGAATATTGGAAACAAGATAAAAATCAGTCAGTGTCAGATAAAGTGACGAACTGGCCAGAGTTTGAAGGGCAGCTACAAGAGAGAGGTCTGCTAGAAGCTGCCTTCGATAGCTTTCTCAAGCCCACATCGACTAAGCTCGAATAAAGTCGTACGCCTTCAAATAGTGCTCGCAAGGCTTTTTCCAAGAGTAGTCACAGCGCATTCCCTGTTTTGCCAACTTTTCAAACAGCCCCGACTCGTTTCGATACAGGTCAAGCGCGCGTCCTAGCGCTGATTCTAGAGCGATGTTGTCATTTTCATAGAACACAAAGCCATTGCGCTCTTCTTTTGGTCGCTCGTCATAGTCCCAATCAAATACGGTATTGACTAAGCCACCCACACCGCGCACGACGGGTACCGTGCCATATTTTAGACTGATGATTTGCGTTAGGCCGCACGGCTCATAGTTGCTCGGGACGATGATGATGTCTGCTGCCGCGTAGATTAGATGGGCAAGTTCTTCGTAGAAGCCAATCTCTAAGTGGCAGTCTACGTTGTCGTTTAGGAAGCTTTTCTCGTGCCAGAACCAGTCGTTGATTGCAGGTTCTGTCGCAGATCCTAAAAGTACGAACTGTGCATTCTGTTCTAGGCAGTAGTAGAGAGCATGGTGCACCTGGTGCATTCCTTTTTGCTGGTCAAGGCGACCGATGAAGGCAACGACAGGCTTGTCATAGGCGGCTAGTAGCAGTCTTTCTCTAAGTGCCTTCTTTACCAGCGCCTTGTTTTCAAAGTCATTGACTGAATAGTTGACCGGAATTTTGCTGTCCACTTCCGGGTTCCAAATGGTGTATTCGATACCGTTCAAAATGCCGCCGAACTTGTCTTGATGCTCGGCTAGGGTAGGCTGCAGGCCACAGCCGATATCTGTAAAGCGGGCTTCCCAGGCGTGGTGGGGTG
>JBCCOH010000188.1:0-6012 GCA_039111275.1 Cyanobacteria bacterium P01_D01_bin.1
AAGGCAATCGTCTCGAAAATTAGAGTGCCGAGAATGCCAATTGTGGTGAGGATCGAGATGGCAGCAAATGCGCCGAAGATAATTTTGACAATGGTCTGGACTGTTTTGGCGCGATCGCGTTTCGGATTCCAGCTACCCGGTGCAATATCTCCTGTTATGTTGGCCGTCATTGAAGAAACCTCTGAATTTGCGTTAATTGCAACAAACAAGCAGATAGTCGGATAGAGGAAATTCTCTATCCGACTATCTCAACTGACCCTAAAAGTTAGCTAGGGTCTTTACCCAACTGACCCTCATCAACTCGCGCCTTGGACGCTGCTAGCGCATCATCAGGCAGCGTAATGTAGCCAGCTTCTTGTACTAGCTCGCCATTGTCAGAGCTGAGCTTGTAGTCAACAAACGCTTTTACCTGAGGCTTAGTGTCGTAAGCTTCCTTCTTGACATAGAAGAATAGAGGACGAGACATCGGATTATAAGAACCATCTGCAATTGTCTCGCGAGAAGCGGCTGTACATTCGCCTGCTTCATTCTCGACTTCAATGGATTTTAGCTGGTCCTGGTTCTCTTCGTAGTAGGCATAGCCAAAGTAGCCTAGGCCGCCATTAGAGGACTCAACGCCAGTGACGATGACGTTGTCGTCCTCGCTAGCTGTGTAGTCGCCACGACTAGCACCCTCCTCACCGTTGACTTCGTCAGTGAAGTAGTCGAACGTACCTGAGTCAGTTCCTGGACCAAATAACGCCAACGACTCGTCAGGAAAAGACGGATCGATCTGATTCCAGTTATCGACAGTGCCTTCTGCTTCAGGCGCCCACATGGTGTTGAGCTGGTCGATTGTCAGGCACTGAGCCCAGTCGTTTCCTGAATTAGTAACTAGTGTGATGCCATCGTAAGCAATAGGCACTTCAATAAACTCGATGCCTGCTTCATCACATAGCGCTACCTCTTCTTCTTTAATTGGACGAGACGCGTTAGAGATGTCGGTCTCGCCATTACAGAACTTCTGAAAACCGCCGCCAGAACCAGAAACACCGACAGTAACACGAGTGTCAGGATTAGCAATCTGAAACTCTTCTGCCATCGCTTCGGAGATCGGGAATACGGTACTAGAGCCGTCGACTTGGATCTCGCCTGAGACACCAGAGCCTGCGTCTGCTGCGCCTGCATCAGCGGCGGGATCTTCTGTAGTGGCTGTGCCACCACAAGCTGCAAGACTAGCCGTTAGCGCTAGGATAGAGAAAGAATAAGCGAGACGAGCTGGTCTCGCGGCGGATTTGATCTTTTGGGTAAAACGTTGCATGGAACCTATCACTCCTTTAATTCCTGTTGAAATAATTCCGGTTGAAAATGCTCACCGACTGTAGCATCGACTTGTGGTTGTTAAGCAATTGCACAGTCGCATTCTGACTGAAAGCTACCGACAAAAAGTAAAGGGTAGGTTAAGGAAGAGCGCCCTTAGAATTACATCTTTGTCATTCTTCTATGTATTTTGAAATACACTCCTTCATACAAATCAGGACGATTCGTTGACATGTACTCTGTAATTTATGACGGCAACTGCAACTTGTGCGTGACACTAGTACAGCTATTAGAAAAGCTAGACGGTGGTCAGCAGTTTAGCTACGTGCCCATGCAGAACCAGCAGGCACTGGCAAGTCTAGACGTGACTGCAGATGAGTGCGAAATGGGGATGATACTGATCGCGCCAGCGACGGCAGACTCGGCTGAGCAGCGATGGCAGGGCAGCGACGCTGCGGAAGAAATTGGCCGCTTGCTGCCGATGGGCTCATTGTTTGTTCAGGCGTATCGCGCCCTACCTGGAATGAAATTTGGGGGCGATCGCGCCTACGAGTTCATTAGAGACAACCGCTACAGACTCTTTGGCAAAAGAGATAAAACCTACACTTCAGACTACGCAGCCTGCGCCGACGATGCCTGCGAAAAGTACTTCTAAAGATATAGACGGGGCTCTAAGCTCTCAATCTCTATGCCTCAATCTCTGTGTCCCAATCTCTCTCTATGGCCCTGAGAATATAACTTTCTCTAAATCGCTACGGCTAAGCGAGTATTTGAAGCTGCGCTGAACCGTCTTGCCATCGCTAGTGGCGTAGTAGACCACAATTGAGTCTAGATCTAGCAAGAGCTCGGCAGTCCAGCCTGTACTAGCGAACCTCCACTGGCTAATGTTGTCGCTATCGCGGTGACATCCTTGAGCTGTTAGCCAGGTTTCGATATCGGGAAGCGGATGATTATAGAGGGGGGCGGTGGCGGGAGGCATTTGGGGAAGGAGGAAGGAGGAATGAGGAACGAAGAATGTTGACGCTATGCGGTTGGGTTGGACTGGGTGAGGCCAATGGTGAAGACGAGAAGGAGACAGCCAATGAAGGTGACGCCGAGGATGAAGAGGGCGAAGAGTTCTCCGGCTGAAAGGGGGCGATCGGTAGGGTCTAGGTAGGCGCTCGCGGTGGGATCGTATGATTTTGGCGGAAGACCGTCAGATCTGTTGCTGTTCAGTGGCTGCATGACAGACAGGCGAGAATAGCCAATTTTGTAGTCGTAGCTGATGCGCTTTTCGGGGCTGCTAAGAACGGCATAGGCTTCGTTGAGTGCCTGAAATTTTCGGGTGGCGATCGCACTTTCTAGCTCAGTGGTATCGGGATGATAGAGCTTGCTAAGGTCACGATAGGCGCGGCGAATCTCTTGAACAGAAGCATTAGAGCGCAGCCCAAGCAGATCGTAGTGGCTTCGGCTACGCTCAGCCACCGAGGGCGTAGGGAGATTAGGAGTTGGATCTGGCATTGCTTTGAAGCGGGTCGAGTTGTTTAGTCTGGGTTGAGAGCGTCTAGGCTTGAGCAAGATCGTAGGTGATGTTGGCAGAGGCGCGGGTGAGGCGGATCTGGGCGATCGCAAACACAACTGGAATGACTCGGCTGTAGTTGGTGGCAACGGCGCGCCAACCGACATCGGCTAGGAACCAGGTCCAAAGCGCTGGTCCTAAGAAGGAAAGCAGTCCTCGAGTGACTCCGTAGCGAGCAGAGGTGGTAAGCATACCGCGCGCGGCAATCTGGGCGGCTGCTTTGGACTGCACCTGAGCGGCGACCGTCAGCCCGCCTTTTACCAAAGTCTGTTTAGCGATTTGGTAGCGGGCCATGTGCAGCGCAAACTGATGGGCAATTTGCCTTAGCAGCCAAGGCCGGACGAGGGCACTTACGGCTAGGGCGCTGCTGCCTTTTGCTAGCAGCGACAGCGGATTTTTTTGGAGCGTGTCTGGGAGGTGCTCGAACTCTCTAGTGTCCACAATGGCACTGCGCAGGCTCTGGGTGACTTTTTGCTGTTCTTTGTAAGGCAGCTGCTGCCAGGTTTTTTCTAATAGGACCAAAAAGACTTCGGATTCTAGCTCAGCGGTCGGCAAGTTCTCGTACTGGCGCATCTTTAGGTAGCGGCAGACCTGTAGCAGCGCCTGTCGGTAGCTGATTTGCTGAGCGCGGTTTTGTAAGACGGTGAGACCATCGGCAGCGAGGTAGCGAAAGCGACGCTCTAGCAGGGCGATTTGTTCTAGGCGATCGCGCCTACTAACGTCGACTGGCTGCGGCGTATACAGATAATCTAGCGGGTTGAACTTAGGCTGAAAGAGCAGTTGCGCCATCGCGTGTAGTTCGTCATCAGTGGCGAGTTCTAGACCGCTTCTTAATTCATCCACTCGCTTTGCCTGCTGCGTCTTTGACATACCTTTTACTCTAATAAGTATAAGAGGTCGGTGAATTATGTGGGATGTAGCCATCATTGGAGCGGGTTTGAGTGGGCTGACCTGTGCGCGGCAGCTAAGAGCGGCAGGTTTAGCGGTCTGTGTACTTGATAAGTCGCGAGGGCTAGGAGGCCGAATCGCCACGCGGCGAGTGGACAAAAGACAGGAGTCAAACCCAGAACAAAAGTCGCTGCGAGTCGACCACGGACTGCGCTACTGGCAGCCGTCGGCAGCACTACAGCCGCTGACAAATGAGCTGATAGCCGCGGGCGTCTTGCAGCCGTGGGAGGTGAGTGCTTATGAGCTGCGTCAGCAGGATACTCTGGTGCAGGTAGAAAGACCAGCGGTCTATGTGGCAAGAGAGGGCATGAGTGCGATCGCCAAGCATATGGCCAGCGGCCTAGTCCCAGACGAGAGCCTGCTGGCCAGCTACCGAGCGACTGGGCTGATTCCCGAGGGGAATGGCTGGCAGATCGAGTGTGAGGATAGGAAAGTGGTGATGGCGCGGCGGTGTGCGATCGCCATTCCCGCCCCTCAAGCCGCCGACCTGCTCAGGGCCAATCTGGACGCCTACGAAATTACGTCACTGTCAGACACGCTAAAAAAACTAGAGACCGTCGAATACAATCCCTGCCTAACAGTAATGGCAGGCTACAGCAGCCAGAAAGATATGGGCAAACTCGACCCCAAAGGCTGGATGGTCACTGACCTTATCGGAAGCTCGACCGACTGGGTAGGACTCGACAGTAGTAAAAGAGACTCAGCAGAGACAGTCATTGTTATTCACAGCAAGCCAGCCTTTGCAGAACGGTACCTGAACACGGGCGATTTACAGCCAGCCGCTTCCGTACTCTTGCGAGCCAGCGCCCGCAAGTTTTGCGATTGGATAGCTCAGCCCGACTGGTTTCAGATCCATCAATGGCGCTATTCTCAGGTCAAAAAAGCATATACAAAGGAATGTATGGTCGTCACGCCCTCTTTGGTCGCTGGAGGTGACTGGTGCTCATCGCCCTCGCAGTCATCAATAAAGTCACCCGATCATTCACAGTTATGTCATATCGAAGCGGCCTATCTATCAGGGTTGGCAATGGCCGAAGCCCTGCCAAGCGGAGCGTTCTATAATTTGGATAAAGACTAAAACAGCTATCACAGAACGTCTATTTGAGATAACTCACCGATCGCTATGGTAGATGCAGCCACTCAACCTACAAACCGCCTCGCCGATCACTTCACAGGTTGGCCTGATGGAGTTCCATTGCCCGATCACACGCAGCTCCCTGAATCGGACGGGACGTTCGTGAAAAACTTCCAAGAGCATCCCCAAAGCATGCTGCTGACCAGCTCAATTCAGCCGCTGCTAGACCGACTTCACCCGGACGGCAACTACGCCATTGGTCAAGACTGTGGCATCTACTGGCAACTAGGGGCCGACCCGCCAGAAAAAGGCGCAGAAGCTCCGGACTGGTTCTATGTACCGAACGTACCGCCACTTTTGAACGGGAAAATTCGTCGTTCTTACGTGATGTGGCAAGAATATGCTCCACCACTAATTGCTTTAGAATTCGCTAGCGGCAACGGCAGCGAAGAAAGAGATCGAACCCCGCTCTCGAGAACGAGTGAGGGAGAAGTCACGAAGCCTGGAAAATTCTGGGTGTATGAAACGGCGATTCGGATTCCCTATTACGCTATCTACGAGATTAAGACTGGCAAGCTAGAGGTCTATCGCTTAGAAGATATGGCCTATCAAAAGTTAGAGCCGAATGCTCGCGGTCGATATGAGATTGCTTCACTAGGTGTAGAGCTAGGCGTGTGGAGAGGTCACTACGTACTACCAGATGAACAGTCCTGGCTGCGCTGGTGGGATCGACACGGGCAAATGATGCCATCTGGTGAAGAGCGAGCTGAACAGGAAAGCCAGCGAGCTGAACAGGAAGGGCTGCGAGCTGAGCAAGAAAGCCAGCGAGCCGATCGGCTGGCTCAGAAGCTGAGGGAGCTAGGGATTGACCCCGATGCAATCTAGCTAATGGGCATGCGCGAAAGCTTGAGTTTATGATTCTGGTTCGCTAGAGCTTGGCAAAATAGGTGACGATTGTGACGAAATAGGTGACAATGCCATTTTTGCTCAGACTTCATGTACGGCTTCCATGCGAACTGACGGATCGGCGACTGATAGATCGGTGACGAACGGATCGGTAACGAATAAATCGGCGACGAACAGATCGGTGTGGGTGCGATGGTGGGGCCACGCCTTCAGAGTATCGCTGCTC
>JBCCOH010000189.1:0-5621 GCA_039111275.1 Cyanobacteria bacterium P01_D01_bin.1
GCTTCTGGTCGAGAACACCGGCAAAGGAGAGCAACTGATCACGCTGATTATGGAGTGCCGTCCTGAGTTTTAGGGCGAGATGACGATAAGCATTGAGACGACTTGATCGCTCCAAAGTGTTACCCGGTTTTTAACCACGCCCAAACGAGTCTCTTTTAAGACAGACGCTAGAGTTCATGTAAAACGTCATAGCAAGCCTATGGAACAGGTGAGGGGTTGCCGAAGATTGCCGCAGCACGACCTCTGTCTGAGATAAATTCAAAAACGCTCACATCTCGCCACAACCCTTACACAGTAGGCAATCTAAACTCATTCTAACAGAAGTTATAGCGCCTGTTCTCCTTCTTTGATCTACACCAAAATATGGAACAGGCGCTACGGACGCTTATCCAAACGTTGTTCGAACAACAACATCGTCAAAGTCTAAATCGCCACCGCCAGCAATATCTTCAAAGCCAAAGGTATTATTGCCTAGCAGTCGAACGTGATCGACGCCATCACTATTCGCCCCTAGATAGGCAAAGAAGATGCTTGGATCGCTTTCGCTTTCAGCATCTAGTAGCTGATCGACCGTGCCATCAGAGACGATGAATGGGGCGAGTAGCTGATCGCCTGCAAACTGCACTTCGCTAGTGACCGTGCGACCGTTGACGCCACCTAGCAGCACATCATCTAGCCTACGAGCTAGCGCTGCCGCCTGATATCCCTCATCCTCAACAGAGATCAGCGTCACGCCATCTTCAGCTAGCACTTGCCCCAGCTCATTTTCAATCTGGTAGAAGCCAATCTGATTGTCAAAGCCAGCCTCGCGCAGGATTTCAAAGCTAGCGTCAACTGGGCCAGTCTCTCCTCTTAGGTCGATCACCTCCAGACCTAGCTCATTCTGCAAGGCAGTTCCTAATGGCGCATCTGCCGAGGTAAATTCTGCATCGACGACCAGATCGCCTAAGCTGCTAGAACCGCCGCCATCGGGCGTTCTAAAGCTGAGCTGTAGCTGACTATCTCCGAGCGACTCAATACTGACCGCCGATTCTCCATCTGCGTTGCCAGCTGGTGTCGCCAATAGCAATTCTCCAATTCCATCATTTCTTAGGGTTTCTAGACTGCCGCCTTGAATTACCGCGAACTGTAGGAATTGACCGCTACTAGCGCCAAAGGTACGGGTAGGATTGAAGTTAGAAAATTCATTTCTCTGTAGCGCTGAAAAGACTGTTTGAGCGCCGTCGATGACTGCTGCTGTGTAGCCCTCTTCGCCGGGAGCAATGCCGTTGATTGTGCCTGTGGTGTTTTGGGTTGCGATCATAATCACCTCATTCACTTCGCTCGCATTCCGCTGCGAAAAGCTCAGCTCTAGCACCGATCCATTGCCGCGCACCAGCACGAGATTGTCGCCTTCTACGCTTGCAGTAGGCAAAACCTCTGACTCGGGCACCGCGTCACCTGCTGTTACCCGTACCCGCGCCACCTCATAGCCCTGTGCGGTAAAATCTGCCGCTGCAAACTGCTCAGCTGATAGAATCCGACCCTCTGGAATGAACCCGGTCGCTGCGGTTGCTACACTGTTTTCTGCTGCTTCACCTGTATTAGGCGTTGACTGACCAAAGAACGCGGTAGAGTCTGCCGCTTCGTCATTCACCTCTGTTCCAGCATCAACGACCTGGGAACCGAGTACGAAGAAATCAGCGCCCAGGAAATTCCCTTCCTCATCAAAGATCTGATTCGCTAGCGGATCAGCGTTCGAGACAAAGAAATCATTACTTGGCAAGATCATGCTCGCATAGCTAAAGTAAGACGATTCCTGCGCATCTGGATCGATTGAAAAGGTCTGACTGACCACAGATCCTGGTGCAATCGGCCCGCCGCCGACTAGCCCCGCTGTAGAGCCAAATCCACTGTCTGCGAATTCTTCTCCTAGTACAGTCGCATCGCCATCTTCTGCAATTCGCTCGATGCCTTCTGTAACTGCCTCACCCAGGTCATACGTATCAAATTCGCCACTGTGAAACCCTACCCAGACTGGCGTAAGGCTAGTTCCATTCGTTGGTGCTAGGTTCTCTACCGTCACGGTCACTTCGGTAATTGGAACTTCCACAACAGGGGCCTCAGATACTTCTACCCGCGCTACCTGATAGCCCTCTGCTGTAAAATCTCCGGCTGCAAACTGCTCAGCCGAGAGAATGCGACCGTTAGGAATAAATCCAGTTGCTGGCTGCACCACGCCTTCTATCACCCCTGTGTCTGGTGCTTCTTGACCAAAGAACGCAGTATTCTCTGGAATCTCGTCGCTCACCTCTGTGCCAGCATCTAGCACCTCAGAACCAGTAATGACAAAATCTGCGCCAACAAAATTACCCGCTTCATCAAAAATACGGTGCGCCAGCGGATCGCCATTCGCCACGAAGAAATCGTTACTTGGCAAGATCATGCTGGCATAGCTAAAGTAGTCCGCGTTGCCCTGCAAAGCATCTAGGCTAAACGTCTGCGTTACCGTTGCGCCCGGTGCGATTGGGGCTGCGCCGACCGTACCCTCTGCTTGACCACTACCAGAGGTCTCAAATTCTTCCCCCAATACAGCCGCGTTACCATCTTCTGCCAGACGCTCTAGCCCAACAGATACCGGCTCTCCACGGTCATAGAGATCGAATTCTCCATTGTGAAAGCCCACCCACAGGGGTGTGAGGTTCGTCCCAGCATCAGGTGCAAGATTCTCGATAGAGACCGTCACCGTACCGTCTTCTTCGGTAACAACAACTCGCGCTATCTCGTAGCCGTCTGCTGTAAAATCAGCGTTGGCAAATCTTTCATCTGCCAAGATATTGCCACCTTGTTCTACCGGAATAAATCCGGTTGCCTCACGCACAACCTCTTCTGTTACGCCTGTATTCGGCGCGCTTTGACCAAAGAAAGCTGTACTCTCTTCTCGCTCGTCATTCTCCTCTGTCCCCGCATCCAAGACATCAGATCCAACGATAAAGAATTCCGTACCAACAAAATCGCCGTTCTCATCAAATATCTCATGCGCCAATGGATCGCCATTGGAAACGAAAAAATCGTTACTCGGCAAGATCATGCTCGCATAGCTAAAGTAGTTTGCATTACCTAAGCTAGAATCTAGCGTGAATTCTTCACTTGCGATCGCCCCTGGTAGAATCGGCGCATTGCCTACAAGTCCTGCGGTCTGACCATTTCCGTCTGCAACAAATTCTTCTCCTAGAATCGTCGCATTCCCATCTTCTGCTAGTCTTTCTAATCCAACAGAAACTGCTGCACCCGGATCATAGGTATCAAACTCTCCATTGTGAAAACTCACCCATAATGGCGTCAGCGCCGTACCGTTTTCGGGCGCTAGATTCTCAATAGAAACAATAACCTGAGTATCCGACATTGATGAAGCTCTCCAAAAGCTACGTAAAAAAAACAACTGTTTAAGCTGCCTCCGCTTTTATAAGTGAGCGTACAATGAGCTACATGAGGAAACGCTGAGCGGCAGCGCAGATTAGTCTGAGCAGATGCTGAGAACGCTACAGCGAAAAACTCTACGATCAGACGGCGAGCCAATTGATAGGAGTGCACACTCTTCTTGAAAAATACAACCTACGGCGATGGCATGTTTGAAGCTGGCTACATGAGCGTTTGCGAGAAGATCGTAGGTGAAAGCTTCTTCCTCGCCACGCTGTATCACGAATGGTTCATTATTGAGCCGAATCCGATATTTGCTTCGCAGTCAAAAGCGTAGTAAACCGTTAGCATCATAGGGATAGTCTCTGCTTAAGCGTATCTCGATAAGTCATTACAGCCTCAAACTGCTGATCTGGGTTGATGAAGCTTGCCAGGAGTGGAATATCGCAACTAGGCAATAGCTCGCTAGTCTGAAGACGCTCGTACCCACTCTGACGCAGGTGATAAATTGCAAACTCTCCAGCTTCCCATACCCAAACCTCAGTAACGCCCAAACCTCTGTATATCTCTAGTTTGTCGACAACACCACTACTCAGTACAACTTCTACTGCTAGGTCTGGAAACGCCTTCTCTTCACCAATGCAATAGCACTCGTCAGGTTCTAGTCCTCTCTGCTTAGCTGCTTCGCGAAAAGTTGCCGAGCCGATGGCTGCAAAGCGAGTGCGAGTTTCCAAAAGAAAGGCTTCGATTAACATGCCGATAACCTTTTTGAGCTTCTCGTGCAGCGGAGAATTAGTCATGATCTCTAAAGTGCCATTTAGATAGCTCATTCTTAGCGCTGGAAAGCTATCCCCTAGCGTTGATATTAGCGACTCATATTGCTGCCAACTCACGCCTTCTAACCGAACGCGCTGTTCTGCTGAGCTATCGGCTACGCCAAGCGATAAAACTTTAGAACTCATAAGGTTAGGTCTCTAGCCTACTTACTCATCTTAACTTGAGACATACGAACCCTGCCGATCAAGCTACTCCGATCTCTGCATTTGAGAAGCCAAACTGCTGTGCGATCGCCTTCGCTTATTCTATCAGACCCCGTGAGATCTTGAACCTTGCTAATCCCAACGTAGATTCCTTTTGTTCTTCTTCACTGCGCCGAAAAGGACTCTTAGTAGAGCCAGATGACGCTGCTATTGGTTGGCGTGGTGCTGCTGTTTTCTGAGCGCTCAACTCTACAGCTTCATCACAGCGCAAAGCAAGATTTGCCCAGTCGCCTTTGCGAACCATGTTGTTGATGAACGTTTTTGCATCGCCAACGCCACTAGGCTGCTCTAGTTTGCGTTTTCGGTTTTGACAGGCTCTGATCAAGAACTTGTCAAAATCGTTCAACCCAGGCCCTACCCACCATCTCCCAAAGCCCTGAGCGACCATATCTAGACGCTTGTGCTCTGGTGCTATAGAGCGCAGCTGAGACTTTGCCCTGCCGGGATTAGTCGTCCAAAGGTCAGCAAGGTCAATCGTTTCTGGCGGCTGAGTATATCGAACCACGCCAATTTTAATTGGAGAGTGCCTTTTTACTGACTTTGCTTGACTGTGCTCAAAAGTTTCTTGACTAGAATCAAAAGTAAGTAAGTCTTTTTCTTCTAGATCTTCTTTCTTATATTCTTTAGTAGTTTTCTTTAAAGCTCGGTCGTTTGACCGAAGAGGCATCGGTTGTTTGACCGAAGGGTCGCCAGTCATTTGACCGATTGTAGGCTGGTTGTTTGACCGAAGAGATTTTTCACCGCTGGTTAAATGACCGAAGGGTCGCTGATCATTTGACCGAGTCTCTGCTTCCCCAGCGGTCATTTGACCGAAGAGCGCTTGCTGAAGCTCTGGTAGAAGCACTCTGTATTCCTTGGCAGATCCTCGCTTAGCAGGCGCTTTTGTCTGAATGAATCCTCGCTCTTCAATCAAGGCTAATCGCTTGCGAATCTGCTTATCTGTAGCAATGCCTAGCAGCATCTGCTCGAACTCGCGAATGGGTCTAGCTCCGACCCAGGGTCTCTCTAAAGCAGGATTAGCCGCAAGCGCTGCGTTCGCCCTGTAGTGCCCCCCAAATTTAGGACAGCGGCTAGAGAGAGTAATCTAGAGTCCATATGGGGCAGGCATCATGGCAAACAAGCAAAGAAATTACAGCAGCGAATTTAAGGCCAAAGTGGTACTGGAGGTGATCAGTGGCAAAC
>JBCCOH010000190.1:0-5593 GCA_039111275.1 Cyanobacteria bacterium P01_D01_bin.1
CATAAATTGGCAGAATCTGCTCAATGGCGATGTCTCTTCGCTCAGAAAAAGTGATCATTGGTTGTAGAAAGCAGGGGAGCCTCGGAAAATGCGATCGCGTTGCCCCTGAGACAGCCGCGAAGATCCATTCGACTGATACGCTACTGGAATATCCTGAATATCTTCATTGCTCGAACTCGACAGTGGCATGAATGAATGATTCGCCCGGTCGTAGGTAAGAACCGAGCCATCGACAATGTTGTATATCCAACCGTGGAGCTGGACTTCGCCTCTATGGAGATGCGATCGCACCGAAGGATAGGTCTTCAGATTATCAATCTGCGTCAGTACATTCTCTGCCACCAGCGTCGAAAGCTTCTCTGACTTGGCCAGATGGCCATAGTGCTCTTCTACCAGCTCACGAGTCGCCTCCGTATGCTTTAGCCAGTTGTAGACCAACGGCATCTTCGTTTCTAGCTCACCAATTTGCAACAGGCCCTTCATCGCCCCGCAGGTCGTATGGCCACAGATCACGATGTGCTGAATATCTAGCGATTTAATCGCGTATTCAATCGTTGCGCCCTCGCCGCCGTTCGTCGCACCGTAGGGGGGGACAATATTACCCGCATTGCGAATCACAAACAGATCGCCAAGATCTGACTGGGTGATCAGCTCTGGCTGCACGCGAGAATCAGAACAGGTAATAAATAGAACTCGAGGATGCTGCCCCTGGGCCAGCTCTTGCAGCAGTTCCTTATGC
This sequence comes from Cyanobacteria bacterium P01_D01_bin.1, assembly GCA_039111275.1. Taxonomy (GTDB): domain Bacteria; phylum Cyanobacteriota; class Cyanobacteriia; order Phormidesmidales; family Phormidesmidaceae; genus Phormidesmis. The sequence continues at coordinate 740 of JBCCOH010000190.1, forward strand.
TGTGGAACGTAGCTGCTCTGAAATTCGCGTAAGCCCTTGATCAGATCTTTCATCGCTCTTCTTCTATCTCTTGTATTTATAATCTCATGGCGAGAGGGGCTAATTTGACTTTAGATCATCCAAATACCTGAACAGAGCCTTCAAGATTTTCGTTCTACTTTTCTAGGATTGACGGCGGGCTAACAAACGCTGTCTCAGGTCGGTCAAACTACTTCTGTTGCGAGTGGAGTAAACGCAGACCAGATCCAAAGAGCGCTATTTCTAAAAGCGCTATTGAACTGAGCGTAGAATTGGCGTGTTGAAATCAATGATAGCTTGCTCTGCACGGACGGCTTCGGCTGCGATCGCCTCATTTGTCTCGTCTAGCAATCGCCAAATCGCTTGTAAGAGCTCGTCCGTGCCCTGGCGACTGACCGCTGAGATCCGAAACACCTGCTCACCTGTTAGCAATGCTAGCTGAGAGGCGATCGCATCGACTTCCTCTTCTAACAGCGCATCTACTTTATTGATCGCTAGCAGCTGCGGACGACCTGCCAAGCCCCGACCGTAGGCATTTAGCTCCTGCTGAATAGTCCGATAGTCGGCAACTGGGTCCACCGCTGTTCCATCAACTAGATGCAGCAGCAGCTTCGTTCGCTCAATATGGCGCAAAAAGTCGTGGCCTAACCCCTGCCCTTCATGAGCGCCTTCAATCAGTCCAGGAATATCAGCAAAAACAGTGCCATCGCCTGTCGGCTTGCGAACAACGCCCAAATTAGGGACTAGCGTTGTGAAGGGGTAATCAGCTACTTTTGGTTTGGCTGCTGACAGCGTTGAAATCAGTGTCGACTTTCCGGCGTTCGGCAGACCAATGATGCCGACTTCTGCCAGCAATTTCAGCTCTAAACGCACCCGCCGAATCATGCCGCCGATACCGCGCTGAGACATTTCGGGTGCGCGGTTGCGATTGCTGAGAAAATGTTTGTTGCCCAGTCCGCCTTTACCACCAGGGGCAATCACTAGAGACTGACCAGGTTCAGTCAGATCACCAATCAGCTCGCCCGTGTCTAGGTCGTAGGCTAACGTTCCGCAGGGCACTTCGATGATCAGATCTTCGCCACTTGCGCCAGTTCTGTTCTTGGGTCCGCCTTTTTCGCCATCTTCTGCTTTGAAGCGGTGTGCGTAGCGAAAATCCAGCAAAGTTTGAAGGTTGGTATCGGTAGTCAAGATCACAGAGCCACCTTTACCGCCCGTGCCACCAGATGGCCCGCCCGCAGGCACATATTTCTCTCTTCTAAACGCGGTCAGGCCATCCCCACCCGTGCCACCTTCTACTTCAATTTCGGCCTGGTCGATAAATTGCATGAGTCGCAAAGAAAGGTAGCATTCTAGTTTAACGCGAAGTTTACTGACGCAATCTCAAAATCAGATGAAGTGGAATAGTCAAACAGAAGTACTCAGCAGCTCTCTCATCCATCTTTCAGACCCCAGTTGACCACGCATTAGACCAGAAATACTGAAGCACTGCTCTATATCCGTAAACTCGACTACCTCACCGTTATTCCAAATCTCTATATTGACAAGCTGATAGTTCTCTGGCTTCTGAATGAGCTGCCAGCCTTGGCTGGTTCGCTCTTTCATCTCCAGCGCGTCAACTGGCCATCGATACTTAGAGCCTGTATTGAACTCGATCTCTAGCTCTCGACTATCTGGAATAAAACGCCCCTTTACAGGCTTCACACCCATCTGAATGTCCATGCCTAGACTCATCCGTGAATATCCTCTGGATCAATAGCTCTACCTGTCATAGCTTTCAGGGCTTCTGTCCCTTGCCACTTTTGTATTAACCGTTGATGCCAACTTTGGGGCTTATAGCGATGCGATCGCATCTCGAATCCGCTCCGAAAGCTCCGCATCCTCACGATGAGCGGCTGTTATCTCATTAAAGACTTTGGGTGTTAGGTCATTCTCTTCAGCTATCTGGATAGCGTTGTTGCAAAACGCAACCAGCACGGCTCGTAAATCAACTCTGCTCTCTCTAGAGACGTCTGGCATGTCGGCTAAGCGGGTGCTGGCGCAGTTGAGGGGTGTTTCTACGATGCTAAGCTCACTGTCGGCGCTAGCTAAAACATCACCCGCTAGGGCATAGGATTCGACCCGTTCAGCTTCTATGTTAACGACGCTGCGGGCATAGTTTGTCACTTCTTCGTCGCCATACGCCTGCGCGTAGGCGGCGGGAATATGCTTTTGCGTCAGTAAAAAGCCAATCTGCGCGAGGGTGAGGGTGCCTAGTGCGAGAGCAAACCATCTCTGACGAAAACGAAGCTGATGAAAACGAAGTTGCGGCAAAGTCATGACCAGTTCAGTTCCATATCACGTAATTTACAAGCTGATATTACAGTGATGTGAGCGGATTGAGCTCCAAGTCTTGAATCAAGTGCCAAAGCAGGCTGCAATTTCAATTGCTTTAGTCTGAAGCGTGATTTCTCCGGGGGCGCCACGCTTTAGACTAAATTCCAGCGTTAGCAGCAAAGACAATGCTTTCTCGAACTGCTTTGGCGAGCAGCCTCGTACCTGCTTTTGCAGGATGTAGACGCGTTTGGGGTTGTTGATTTCTGCGGCTTTGGCGATCGCCTTTACATCTCGCTCCCCCTGCTGCGCCATCAGACTCACCCACAGCCACCGCCGAAACTGACTGACCAGCGTAGCGACCACCTTTAGAGCTGGTTCATTATTTGCCAGCAAATCTGTCACCAGTCCCAGCGCCTGATCGGTCCGCCCTGCAATCAACGCCTCCGCTAGCTGAAAGCTCGTTTGCGTACTGACCGCAACCAGGCGAGTGATCACTTCGGGCGGCAGAGGGTCGGTTTTGACCTGGCCCTGAGAGCTCCAGTAGACGCTGAGCTTCTCTAGTTCGTTGTATAGCCTGCGGGTGTCAGCGCCGACGGCTTCGGCCAAGAGTTCTGCGGATTCTGGCTTTAGGCGCAGTTGCATTTCCTGGGCGGCGCGTCGGACCTGTCCAATTAGCTGATCGGTTTGCCAGGGAGCGATCGCAGCAAATTCTCGCATTTCTGCATATTTCTTCAGCAGCTTCGTCGATTTCAGTCGACCGTCTGGCTTACTGGCACTCGTCAGCAGCAGTACCGCTGTCTCTGGCACCTCGGGCAGCGTCCGACTCATCTCTGCTATTGTCGCTTCCGAACAGCGCTGGGCCAGGGTCGTATCGACTAGCCACACGAAGCGCTTACCCATGCCAAAAGGAGGCGTCATTGCCTGGTTCAGCGCCTGAATTGTGGCGTCGGTGATATCGGGCGTGATGCGGTCATAGTTGAAGGTGGACCATGCTGGATCTAGCGTGCGATCACGCAGATTCTTCACCGCCTGCTTCAACCGAAACTCATCCTCTCCCCAAAAAAAGTAAATCGGCACAACTGTTTGATGTCTCCTTCAACCACTGCTAGCTCAATATCTGCTAAAGCTAGCACCAAACAAGCCTAGCCTCAGACCAAGTAGACCTAAACCGGACAGGCCCAAACTGGATAGGCATTCAAACACATTCACCGGCAAAACGAATAGAGATATCTGGATTCACCAAAGCGGCCTATGTCAAGAGGTGCATATATTTATTAAACAAGTGCGTTACAATTGTTTACAACAACACACAGGAGGCATCAATCAGATGACCACAATCCTCATCACACTTATCGTTGCGAGCTGGATAGCAGTTGCTATCGCCAGCATCCAATCAGGCTCTCTCACCGGATTTGCGAACCCCAACTATGAGCCGATTGCGGTGCCCGTCAAGAGCCAGTCAACCAATCATGTTGGTCGGATTCGCCGATAGAAACGTAGCCCAAAGCTCTCTCATCTAGACACTGACTTAGCAAAAAAATAAGGAGTGCGTTTCCAAAGGTAGGTACGCACTCCTTATTTTTTTGACAATTATCATTGAAATTGTCAGCAATACTTTTATTATTTGATAGACTTAGTTCTATGCAGCTGGAGACTTCCCCAGCTCGCACAACCTACAAAAGATAGATCAGTAGATATAGATAGAGGCCATTAAGCTGTGATTCATGCAACACTCCACCAGCTCAAAGTATTTGAAGCAACGGCTCGTCACGGTAGCTTTACCCGCGCAGCTGAGGAGCTCTATCTGACGCAGCCCACCGTCTCCATTCAGGTCAAACAGCTCACCAAAGCAGTCGGGCTGCCTCTATTTGAACAGGTTGGCAAGCGACTATATCTAACGCAGGCGGGCGAAAAGCTGCTGTCTACTTGCCAGGATATCTTCACCGGATTGGACCAATTTGAGATGTCCGTAGCCGATCTTAAGGGCATGAAGCAAGGCCAGTTAAAGCTGGCGGTGATTACGACGGCAAAGTACTTTGTCCCTAGAATTTTAGGGCCTTTTTGTAAGCGCTATCCGGGCATTGATATCTCGCTAAAAGTGACTAACCACCAGCGGCTACAAGAGAGCATGCTAGCCAACGAAGACGATTTGTACATCATCAGTCAGGCACCGACGCAGCCCGATCTGACGATCCATCCTTTCTTAGAAAATCCGCTGATCGTGCTGGCACCCACTAGCCATCCGCTAGCGCAGAAAAAAAATATTCCTATCGAAACGCTCAATAACCAAGCTTTTATTATGAGAGAGCCTGGTTCGGGTACGCGCAAGGCCGTGGAGAAGATTTTTGAAGAAAACGATATTACGGTCAATGTAAGTTTGGAGCTGGGGAGTAACGAGGCAATTAAGCAGGCGATCGCAGGTGGGCTTGGTATCTCTGTCCTCTCTCAGCACACCATCATTTCGGAAGGCACTACGGGCGAATTTGCCATCCTCGACGTGCAGGGATTCCCGATTGAGCGAGA
>JBCCOH010000191.1:0-5587 GCA_039111275.1 Cyanobacteria bacterium P01_D01_bin.1
ATGATGCTCAGTTAGTTTTGGGCAGGTGCGACCACACAGTTCACACACAGTCCCATCATTCATATTCCCGTTATTAGAATTACAGTTGGCCATTCACAGCGGCCGCGACTGACAGGTTCGCGGTTTACGGTAGGGTTGAATACTTCAGCTATTTCTATTTCCCTACCATTTTAGTGGTTTTGATTTCTCTATGCTTGGCCTAGCCCTACACACTACTAGCCCCCAGCTCGGTCTAATGCTGCGCAGCATCAAAGATGCAGACATAGAAGTGAAGCGGCATCAGGTTTGGGATCTAGGCCGAGACGTCTCTAGTCATCTACATGTCAAGATGATGGCGTTCATCTCGCCATACACCTGGCAAGACCTCACCTATGTAGCCGTAGCCAAAGGTCCAGGCGGCTTTACCGGAACAAGGGTCGGCGTTGTCGCCGCGAGGACATTGGCACAGCAGCTAGAGATTCCTCTATTCGGCGTCTCTACTTTGGCAGCCCTAGCGATGGATGTAGTAAAGGGCGATCACGTGTCAGAAGAGATCGCGGTGATGATGCCTGCCAAGCGAGGGGAAGTGTTTGGTGCGATCTATCGGTCTGAAGCCGAGGGTGTAGCGCCTGTGTTTGAAGATACGGTCATGACTGAGGCGGAATGGGCGCAGCGGCTAGCGCAGTGGGAAAGGCCGCTAGTGCGTATTCAAACGACGATGAGTGAGGGAATTGCTAAGTCTGTGGTGGGGGTGAGTGCGATCGCCCACACCCAGTATCAAAAAGGACTACGCCCCAACTGGATCTCAGTCCTACCCTTCTACGGTCAGCACCCAGTCGTCAACCGCTAGTATTTTGAGTGTGAATCGATGGGTACAGTTCAAGAACTACATCAAAAGGCAATGGACTTAGCTGAACAAACCGACCTTAATCGCCAGGGCGTAGAGTTGACGGAAGCTCAGCTACAGCTTTTAGCTTGTTAGTAGCGCTATTGTTTGGATTCATTGACCAGTGTGAGGCTGACCCAGGCGCCTGTCGCGTCATAGGTCCGGATCATTCTCTGACGAGTACGCGCATCTAGCAGCCAGCCGACTTCTAAAAAGAGTGGCTGACGCGGATTGATCTGACTGGGACAAGTCGAGGAAGCGCCGTCTGGAAGGAGGAGTACCTGAACGGGTTGAGCGCCGTCTGCGAAGCTGATTTTTTGCCCTTCGAGGGTGCCTGTAGAGGTGATGGGTGCGGTGGAATTGAGTGTAATAGTTTGGCGGATGGTGCGGTCTGCTTGTTCAACCGTGAGCTGAGTCTGGCTGTGCTGCTCTGGTCGCAGATCGGCATATTCTGTCACTGCTTCGCCCTGCCAGGTGCCAATTAAGTCTGAAATTTGCAAAGGTGGTCGCTCTGGCGCTTCTGAACCTTGGCGCCGTTCGCGAATGAGGGTAATGCTCTTGAGCGTGTTGTCTTTATTGAAAAGCTGCACTAGGCGAAGACGGCGATCGCCTGCAATCAATCCTAGCTCTGCGCCAAAAGTAGAATAGGGTCCCCACTGAATCGAGCCCTGTGAAAATGCGCCCGTTTCAAAGAAGCGCGTGGCTCGGTTGAGGGTGCGATAGTCGAGCTTTTGAATTTGCGCCGGAGCATTGGCTGGGTAGCGGCGGACTTCTTGCCGCATGGCCCGATTGTCGTCATAAGGCGCTAGCTCTACTTCCGTAGGTGTATCGGAGAGGATTTCGCCCTGGGGTGATAGTTGGGTAAAGGAGCCCTGCCAGGTGCCTGCGTTTTTGAGCAGACGCTGCCACTGAGTTGAGGGAGCGGTTGGAGTATTAGACGACGCAGAATCAACCACAGGTGTTAGAAGGTGTTAGAAGAACAGTAGAGAAAGTAGTGGCAGCGATATCAGGCGATATCAATAGAGCAGGCCAAAGCCTTCTAAACTGTAGAACGGTGCCACAGTATATCCCTTCTTTAAACGCTGATGACTTCACAATCACCCCATCCTTCTACGCTACCGACTAAAGATGAGGCTACCGGATTAGGGACATTTGGCGGCGTATTTACGCCTTCGATTTTGACTATTTTGGGCGTGATCATGTATCTGCGCTTTGGTTGGGTCGTCGGCCAAGTAGGCCTATATCCGACGATGGCGATCGTGACAATTGCGACATCGATTACGTTTTTGACGGCGCTTTCTATTAGCGCGATCGCCACTGACAAAGTCGTTCGAGCAGGCGGCGCCTATTACATGATCAGCCGCTCACTGGGAATTGAAACAGGCGGCGCAGTTGGCATTCCGCTCTACTTCGCTCAGGCGCTATCAGTAGCGTTATACACCATCGGTTTTGCTGAGAGTGTCGAAAACATTTTCCCTGACATTTCGATTGTGGTTGTAGCACTGGTTACCACAGTATTAGTCACTGCACTGGCGTTGACCTCTGCCGATATTGCAATTAAGGCGCAGTACGTAATCATGGCAGCGATCGCCCTGTCTCTAATCGCTCTTTTCTTTGGCCACGATGTCACCGTCGATGCCTCTGATGCGATTGAATCGGCCAAGGTTGAGCGAGTTGGCTTCTGGGCTGTGTTTGCTGTCTTTTTCCCAGCAGTGACCGGGATTATGTCTGGCGTTAATATGTCTGGCGATCTTAAAGATCCGATTCGATCTATTCCTAGAGGAACGCTAGCGGCGGTAGTAGTCGGCTACGTAATCTACATGGCAATTCCGTTTGTCCTTGTTATGAGAACACCGACTGCCTCTGATGCGCTGCTGAACCAAGAAATGATGGTACTAAAGCGAATTGCGATCGGCGGAATGCGCTTCAGAGTTGACTCAATTGTGCTAGGCGTGTGGGGAGCAACGCTCTCTAGTGCGATTGGCAGCATCTTGGGTGCGCCAAGAATTCTACAGGCGTTGGCCCGCGATAATATTTTGCCTCGCAGTCTGCGGTGGCTAGGTAAGGGGAACGGACCGACGGACGATCCCAGATTAGGGACGCTGTTTACCCTGGGGATTGTGCTGGCGGTAGTAATGCTGGGGAGTTTGGATGCGATCGCCCCGGTCCTTTCCATGTTTTTCCTCACCACCTACACGGTGCTAAACATTGCCGCTGGACTAGAAGGCTTTTTGCAAAGTCCGTCCTTCCGCCCTACATTCAAAGTCCATTGGTCGCTCTCATTCCTCGGGGCGCTCGGCTGTATTGCCGTGATGTTCTTGATCAACCCGGTGGCGACAATTGCCGCGCTGGTCATTGTCGGCCTAATTTACTTCTGGCTAGAGCGGCGGCAGATAGAGAGCACATGGGGAGACGTCCGGCAGGGGGTTTGGATGACTATCGTCCGCACCGCGCTGCTCAATATTGACACCGCCGCCGATCCTAAGAACTGGCGACCTCACTTACTCGTGCTTTCTGGCGCACCTTCCAAGCGCTGGTATCTAGTCGAAATGGCTAGAGCGCTGACCCACAACCGAGGACTAATCACGGTTGCCAGCATCATTCCGAGCGGCTCACGCAGCATTGCTCAGCAGGAAAAGGCCGAAGTTGTGCTGAGGGAGTTTCTAGACAAGCGCGGCGTCCAGGCATTTGCCAAAATCATCACCGCAGACGATCCGTTCATAGGTACCAAGCAACTGCTAGAAACCTATGGCATGGGTCCGTTGATTCCTAACACGGTATTACTAGGCGATTCGGACGATCCTGATGCTGAAAGCGTCGAGCGCTATTGCAATACGATCCGAGTCTGTCACGAAGCCAAACGCAACGTCGTCATCTATCGCGATCAAAAAGGAGTTGAAGCGCCTGATTCGCTGCTGCCGCCTATGTATGCGAACCAGAAAAAGCAGAAAATTGACGTGTGGTGGGGTGGTTTGCAATCTAACGGCGGTCTGATGCTGATTTTGGCCTATCTGCTGCGCACTAGCTGGCAGTGGCGTTCCGCTGAGATTACGCTAAAGCTGGTGGTAAACGATGAAGAAGGCCAAGAAGCGGCCAACGTAAACTTAGAGAATCTGACTAACAGCCTGAGAATTGGTGCCAAATCCGAGGTCATCCTGGCCAACGGGCGCCCCTTTGACAAGATCTTGCAAGCCTCCTCAGCCAGTGCAAATCTCGTCTTCTTGGGGTTGGCTGTTCCAGGCGTAGACAACTACGAAGAGTATTATCAAACGCTGCAAAACCGCATCGTCGGCCTGCCAGCAACGGTGATGGTGCTAGCGTCTGAAGACCTAGACTTCTCCGAGCTTTTACAGAAGGATCTGGCATAAAGGATCTGGCATAGCCGCGCTAGGGCTGGGTTCTTCAGGTACGATCTTCTTCAGATATGATCTAAAGATGCGAAAGCAGAAACCGTAGCAACCACTGGGTGAGGTAGACAGAAGATGAACAATCGACAAATGAAGGTAGCCTTAGCAAGCGAAATGAAGAAGGCAGCTTCATCTGTCAGGCGTTGTGCGGTGATGCTGGTCGTCAGCCTAGTGTTGGTATTTGGATTCTGGGCGATGCCTGCAGTGGCCCAGGACAATACAGTCGACTATACGCTGACCAATCAGGCAGGCGCGGACTTTTCTGGCAAGAATCTATCAGGCACCTCTTTTGCAGCCGCCGATGCGCGCGATGCCAACTTCGAGGGGGCAGACATGAGCGGCACGATTTTGACGAAGGCGACGTTTATCCGCACGAACTTAAAAGACACTGACTTTACCAAGACGTTTGCTGACCGGGTGCTGTTTGACGGGTCAGATTTGACCAATGCAATTTTTGTCGATGCGATCGCCACCAGCAGCTCCTTTGGCGACACCATCATCACTGGCGCCGACTTCTCTGACGCTATCATCGACCGCTTCCAAGTCAAGAAAATGTGCGATCGCGCCGACGGCATCAACCCAGTTACAGGCATCTCCACCCGCGAAAGCCTAGGCTGCCGCGACTAATGGGTTGTAATGGCGCTTCCTTGAAACTTTTCTTGTAAGTTCATGGCTAATCTAAGTCTGCTATCAGGGTTTATTCATTTGGCCCGTGCAGGTCCGATTTATCGTGTTTGCATAGCGTTCAATACAATTACTTCAAACCAGAGGCAAAATGAAAATCTTCAACAGAATTATCTCTCTTCTATTAGCTAGCCGCCGGGCTAGAAAGTTATTTAGACGCAGCACCCTTGTTGCAGGTGCGTTGGGGTTGGCGATCGCAGTCAATGCCTGCACTACTACCCCAACCGTAGACCAGAGCAGCACCGACAGCTCGCCCGTTGCCCAAACGCAGCCCGCAGCAGATACAGCGCAATCAGCACCAGCGACAAAAACAGCAACGAAAACCTATGCAGAAAACGGTGTCGCCATCAGCGGCGCCGATCCAGTTGCCTACTTTACCGAAGCAACCTATGTTCCTGGCAGCGCTGACTACACCTATGACTGGCAAGGAACAACCTGGCAGTTCTCTAGCGAAGAGAACCGCGATTTGTTCGCTGCCAACCCTGAGCAGTATGCTCCTGAATACGGCGGATTCTGTGCCTGGGCAGTTGCAGCAAAAGATACGCTAGTTCCTACTGATCCCAATGCCTGGAGCGTAGTTGACAACAAGCTGTATCTAAACGCCAATCAAAGGGTACAAGCCACCTGGGAA
>JBCCOH010000192.1:0-5541 GCA_039111275.1 Cyanobacteria bacterium P01_D01_bin.1
AAACTTCGTTGACGAAGTGATGGAAACAGCTTGTGGCCTTCACAACTTCCGGCTGGCTCATCGCTAGGGATGAGTGACAAAAGAGCAAACGATAGAGCAGGTCAACGGTTGAACTAGCTATCACTATTTCCGGTAATGTCTTTTGTCTCCGCTACCACGTTGACAGACATCTTCTACATAACTCGTAAGACCACCCATAGCCTTGATAAGGCAAGGCAAGCAGTAGCAGATATTTTGACATTCATGAGCATTTGCCCGGTGACAGCTAAGACTCTAGAGTTGGCTCTGAATTCTGGACTGTCTGACTTCGAAGATGCGATTCAGATTGAATGCGCTATCTTCCAGAGGCTTGACGCAATCCTGACCAGAGACAAAGAAGGCTTTCTAGACTCTTCAGTCCCAGTGTGGTCCATTGGTGAATTGCTAAAGCGCCTAGACTGAGAAGCGAAGTGCCTTCATCTACCGTCTGCAATTTTCTATGCTTCAGCCGTTGCGGGGGTAGCTTCTTTTCTGTCGAATAGGTCGTCGGGTTCGTAGAGGTATTCGAACCAGTTGCCGAAGGGGTCGCGGCCATAGAAGGAGGCGGTGCCGTCTCTATGGTCGTGGATTTTGCCGACTTTGACGCCGTCGGCTTTGAGCTTGGCGTAGGCAGTGTCGATGTCAGCGCGATCGCTAAACACAAAACCAAAATGAGGACCTGCCTGATCGTAGTCGGGGCTCATAAGGGCAAGGCCGTCGTTTCCGGCCTTCAGATAGGCCCAGTCGCTGTCTTGCCAAACGACTTTCATCCCGAGGTTTTGGTAAAACTGCACAGCCTTTGAAACGTCTTCGACACAGACAGCGACGTGGCCTAAGCGCTTCATTTGCATGGGTTTGGGTTCCTGACTTTAGATGTATTCTTTTTTCATTTTAGAGCAGCTAAGAATGGCCTGCTGCCATACAGACGGTATTTACGAAATCAGGCCACGTTCCTCCGTTTTGCGTTAGCCGCTAAAGTTATGAGTATCAAGCGCGGTGCTGTCTTAACTGAGAACGAGTGCTAGCTTGAGCATTGAAGCAACGCAAGGATTTATAGATATGGAAACTACTTTTGATTCTGATAAGCGAAAACTTTTTTCAATTGCTTCTCACGGATCTATCTTCTTGAGTCAACTGGTACTATCGGCTGGCATTCCTGCGGTGCTGATGTTTATTTCGGACGACCCAGTGGTGAAAGACAATGCTAAGGAAGCACTGAATTTTCACTTCAATATGTGGCTTTATAGCGTGCTACTGATCATTCCAGCTTGGTTAATCATTGGCTTGCCCTTCGTCGCTCTACTTGGCATTGTGCAGGTAGCCTTACCTATCTTTGCCATTCTCAGCTGTGTCACAGACCCAGAGAAAGCCTATCGCTACCCCTTTATCTTCCGGCCTCTCTAGGTTGATAAGGTTCGATTGCAATAGCTACATCAATGGCGGAATCGTCAGTCCTTTCAAGGGTCTGGCGATTTCTTTTGGGGTCAATCCTTTGCTCTGGATCAATACGCCAAAGTTCCCAAGGCCCATTGGATTGATCAACTGCTGAAGGGATTCTCGGCGCTGCATGATGGCCTGAATGTCTGTGGGTTTTGCGGATCTAGTGGAATTAATTTGCGAGAGTTTGTTGAGGCGATCGCCCAATCCCAATGCCATTAAAAACAGCCCCTGCTGAGTAAAGCCAAGCTGCTGCAACCCAACTTTAGTTCCCTGTTTCTCCAAGGCAGTGAAGTCCACATGCGCAGTGATATCCTGCTCGCCGACATGGATAAACGGATCGCTGTGGTGGCTGTGCTTGTAGTAGCACTGCAAAGTACCTTCTGCGCGAGCCGGACTGTAGTAGCGCTGGGCTGTGTATCCGTAGTCGATGGTGAGCAGATAGCCTCTCTCTAGTTTGCTGTTGATTTGGGCAATCCAGTCGAGCGCCGCTAGGTTGACTTCGGTGCGATAGCCATCTGGATAGTGGCTTAGGTCAATATCGAGCTGACCAAAGTAGCTTTCTAGCTTCGGTGTTGAAAGTTTTCCTAGCTGAGACGCAAACTCGTCTTCGCTGTAAATGACGTATATTTCTTGCAGTTTTTGGCCGTGTAGCTCCACCCAGTGAACGGGGAAGGCATCTACAAGTTCGTTGGAGAAGGCGCAGCCGGTGATGGAGTTGGGCGCGATCGCATCCAATTCCGTCCAGCTAACCGCAATTCCCTGCTCATTCCAATGACTCAAACGCTTTTGCTGCTCCGCTCGAAGCGCTGCCGACTTCTCGACGATGATGTAGTTGAGTGTGCTGAAGCAGTCGGGATGGTTGAATTGGATGTGGGCGATCGCATCTCCAGCTACCAGCCCTTGCCCCGCACCCATCTCCACCAGGTCAAACCGCTCAGGCCGACTCAGTGCCTCCCACATATCCACAAACTGCTCTGCCACCACCTCACCAAAGTCGCGGCCCATATGCGGCGAAGTCACAAAATCACCCTGTGCGCCAATGATGCTGCTCGGCGTAGCGTAGTAGCCAAACTGCGGATGATACAGCGCTAAGTCCATGAACTCGGCGAAAGTAATTCGCTGATGTTCGCTTTGTTGGATTTTTTGTGCGATCACTCGCCGTAACTGTTCTGAACTATTCAACCGAGTTCATCCATACTTATCGATTCATACAGGATAAAACCTCTTCGAGGCGATATGTCCTTTGTTGCTATCATTTGAGCATCAAAGGCTAGAGTCTTATGTCCTACAGCAGCTTCACATTGGCTCAGTTAATCAAATACTTCGGGCTGTCTTTCCACGAATCAGCAGGACTGCTAGGGAACGTTGCCGAAGCTGAGAGTAGCGACCTATTGAAAAGTGTCTTATCCGAAAATGTAGCGCTTGCAGTCGCTATCGGCACAGAAAAAGCGCGTTCGGAGATGATCATCACGCCTATTTTGCTAGAGCTAAGGCGACACTTCGCAAAGCAAATTAGTTTATTTTCAGGTATAGATTTCACAGTTGCGCCAGAGAAAGGGCTGAGTGGCGTCTGCGATTATCTGGTAAGCCAGTCGGCGGAGCAGCTGCTAGTTCGAGCGCCCGTGATCATGCTAGTAGAGGCGAAAAACGAAAACTTGAAAGGCGGGTTACCTCAGTGCATTGCGGAGATGGTGGCTGCGCAGCAGTTCAATCAGCAGCAAGAAAATCCTGTCGATGCTGTCTATGGTGTTGTGACCTCTGGCACGGTATGGCGTTTTCTACGGCTTAGAGGAAGCGTAGTAGAGATTGATCTCGATGAGTACTACACCCAAAACATCGGCCAAGTTTTAGGTATTCTCTGTAGCGCGATCACAGGGTAGCGTGATCGCAGACAAATAAGAAATGCACAAAGCCCACTAGCCAGAAATCTGCTGTGCAAACCATTTAGCCGCACTTCCGTTCGTTCCATCAGCTAAACGCGCAAACGTCCTTTCTACCAAAGAAATTTCAAGTCCGCTGAGCGCCTGCGACATATCGCATTGCTGATATCGTCCATCGGCCTGCAACAGAAACGCGATTACTTGAAGCCCTTTCACATCGATCACCCAGTACTCAGGTACCTCTAGCGCAGCGTAGATTTCCTTCTTCTCGTCCAAATCGCTAGCAAGCGTCGTATCACCTACTTCACAGACAAGATTAGGTACGCGCCACTGCCGTAGATTTATGCGGCGTGATTCTCTAGGTATCCAACGAGGAGGTTCTGGACCTAGATAAAGCACTTCATCTGGGGAAGCACCACATTGCTCTGGCTTTTCGATAATGCAGCCGCCCAAGGCTTCAAAAACAACTTCAGGCTGACGGATAAACCAGGCGAAGAAAATCATCGTTAGCAGTTCGCGGCATTTTGAATGGCTAATTCCTTCCCAACCCATATCTACGAACAGATAGCTTTGATTGAAATACGCGCGAAAGTAGTCGGCTTCTTTTGCCTCTGCCTCTTCGCAGGCGGTAATATAGTCAGCCCAGGTAGCGGGTACCCACCGGGGCATTTCGTCCGGTGACTGTCGAGTGGGAGTATTATTAAGCGCAACCATCGGCTTTATGAGAATGCTACTTGCATTAGATACAGGCTAGCAGTTTCTTTCCTTCTGAGCTTCGAGTGAGTCATTTATACTGTCTAGTAAGTCGCGAAAAGGCGGTGCTTCATGGCTTACGGCAACTTTACAATAGAGCAGTTGATAGAGACGTTCGACCTTTCTATCAAAGAATCATCTGGGCTGTTTGCGGAGGTTCCGTCGGCAACAGGCAGCGCTTACCTGACCGATACGCTGCGTGAGAATGTAGAGCTAGCAGTCGCTATCAGTACAGAAAAGGCTCGTTCAGAGCTGATTATTATGCCTGTTTTGCTCGATCTTAAAAGGCATTTCAATACTCAGGTTAGCTTGTTTTCGGGTATAGATTTTACGGTTGCTCCGGAGCATGGGCTGAATGGGGTCTGTGACTTTTTGGTCAGTCGCTCGGTTGAGCAAATATTAGTGCGATCGCCCGTCATCATGCTAGTCGAAGCTAAGAACGAAAACCTCAAGATTGGCTTTCCCCAATGCATCGCTGAAATGGTTGCAGCCCAACTGTTCAATCAACAAAAAGGCAATCCTATCGAAGTCGTTTACGGTGTGGTCACTATCGGAACGCTGTGGCGCTTTCTACGGCTCTCAGGTAGCGTTGTGGAGATTGATTTGAGCGAATATCACATTAGCAATATCGAAAAGATTCTGGGAATTCTGGCCAGTGCATTGATGTAGCTAGAACATCGCTAGTTCACTTCACGCTCAGGTAAATATGAAACGTAGGATTGCTTTGTTTTTTGGGTATGCGATCGCCAGCTTCAGCTTCACCTCACTCACATACGCAATACTAAAAGCGACAAAGCTGACGATCTACGGCGAACACGGACTTGTCTTTGGTGCTCTGTTCCGAATGTATCTGTACCACGAGCAGCATCCCTATCAATATTTGCTGCTAGTAGCACTTGTATATAGCGGACTCGCAACTGTGTGGGCTAATCATGTCGGAAGAACTCAAAGAGGATGGCAAAGAAGAGTCTCCATCGTTGGTGTAATGGTGCTAACAGTCGTTTGTAGTTCAGTTCCTGGGGGCATGCTCTGGGTTGTGCATGATATGCAAGCTGGCTACTTTCCTGGAGTAGCCTATTTTTGGAAGAACCTCCAGTGGGGCGCTGGTACCGGGCTCAGCGTTGGCTGGCTGATTTTTGTACTTTCCATTCCGTACAACGTACTCTGTCTTCTAGGTGGATACTGGCTAACGGACCATATCGAGAAAATGGCACGCCAAGGCGATCCTGAAAAGCGATAGGAGAAGCCCAAAACGCATCAACTGCCACGGCTGAAATCTTGGGCCTACAGTTAAATGTAGAGTAGACTCCCTCTACAGCATTCGCCACTCATAGCAAACGTCCTAATGCATTTAATGCATGTACGTGTTTAGCGTAATCCTAAGCAGCTCTATCATTGAGCACCATAGCGTGAGCGACTTGTTCAATGAACGAATCGCCGCGCTGCTGTG
>JBCCOH010000193.1:0-5462 GCA_039111275.1 Cyanobacteria bacterium P01_D01_bin.1
CTGCTCGCAGTAGACCTTGTATCATGGTTCCCATAGCTATCCAGTGGGCGTTTTTGTGGTTATTAACACCCTATATCCTGGGTAGCTTCTCTGTCTCTAGCTCTCCCTCTTTTGTCCGGACTATTGGCATAAGGAAGGTCACCATATTCCGGTGCTGGTTACGGCTGCTACGCTACAGCGCCCCTACAACGAAACACAGCAAGTGATTGGCGTTGTGCAAGATCTAACTGAGCTGAAGCAGTTAGAAGCGGAGCGTGATCGCTTCTTTGAAATCTCACCAGATATTTTTGCCATTGCTGGCAATCAGGGCTATTTCGTGTATGTGAGCCAAGCCTGGGAAAAAATTCTAGGCTTCACCTCAGCAGAAGTCACCGTTACGCCCTACATGGACTTCATTCATCCAGATGACATTGAAGAAACGACAGAGGCCCAACAAAAGCTATATGAAGGCTTTGACGTCATCAATTTTGAAAACAGATATCGCCATAAAGATGGCTCCTATCGCTGGATCGATTGGAACGTCACCACCCTGCACGATGAAAACAGATTCTACTGCGTCGGCCATGATATTACCCAGCGCAAACAAAGAGAAACCGAACGAGAGCAGCTATTGCAGACCGCAGAAATAGCCAGAGCCGCTGCTGAGCGCTCTAACCGCATCAAAGATGAGTTCCTGGCTGTGATTTCTCATGAGCTGCGACCGCCGCTCAATCCGATCTTAGGCTGGGCACAAATGCTTAAAAGGGGTAACCTAAGCCCTGAAAGAACAGCAAGTGCGATCGCCTCTATAGAACGGAATGCCCAGCTCCAGGTACAGCTAATCGGAGACCTGCTTGATATCTCTCGCGTTTTACGCAATAAGCTGAGCCTAAATGAAGAGCCGATTGAGCTACGCTCAGTGGTACTCTCTGCTCTCGAAACTGTTCAAACAGACGCTGAAGCAAAATCTATTGAGATACAAACTGCACTCACGCCTTGCCTGGTCAACGGTGACAACGTACGGATGCAGCAAGCTGTCTGGAATTTACTCTCGAATGCTGTAAAATTTACGCCTAATCAGGGGAGAATATCTGTCACGCTAAAATCAGTTACTGCGACAACAACAGAAAACATATCAGCAGACATGGTGGGGACAACAGACTATGCAGAGATTACCGTAACCGATACAGGTAAGGGTATTAGCGCCGAGTTTTTGCCTTATGTGTTTGAGCACTTTCGTCAAGAAGATTATTCCACGACTCGTCAGTTTGGCGGATTGGGATTGGGACTCGCTATTGTAAGACAAGTTATAGAGTTGCATAAAGGGAGTGTCAGTGTAGATAGCGCTGGCGAAGGAAAAGGCGCTACTTTTACGATGCGTTTACCATTAGTACAGACTGCGGCCTCTCTCGCCACCGAACATGTAGAACTACAGGCGAATGAATTGAGCGGGGTGAGTGTTTTAATTGTTGATGACAATCCCGATTCACTTGAGATCGCGGCATTTGGACTAGAGCTTGCGAATATGACTGTCTCTGTCGAGCATTCTGGTGCTGAAGCACTCAGAATGCTCGACAAAGCTGTTCCGGATGTATTAGTTAGTGACATTGGAATGCCGGATATGGATGGCTATACATTGATAGAACAGATCCGGGCACGGACATCTGAGCGCGGCGGCGATGTTTTAGCGATCGCGCTGACGGCTTATGTGAGTGACACCGAAGCAACGAAAGCTGTAGAAGCTGGATTTCAGCGCCATTTGGCCAAGCCCACTAAGCCAGATGTGCTAATAGAAACCATTTCTAAACTCCTCAACCGATAACGGGGTTTGAGTAGCAAGGAACCAAAACGCACGCTAAACACCCATAGGAAGACCAGAAAGAATGTGGGAAAGCCCAGAAACTCGTTGATCAGTCATAAAATCCCATTCTTTCAGCATTCGGCCTAGGTATTCGCTCAGTAGTATATACGGTCTTTCCCGTGGTCTACGGAAACAGAGTAGGGCGGATACTCTGTTTCCGTGGGAAGCCTTGTTTCCGAATAATGTTAGTTATCTGTTGCTGTGCTGGATCGTACAGAAAGGTAGACCTTTCTGTAACTTAGAAAAAAGTCACGCTCGAAATCAGCTCTAAGAGAAGAACGGCAGCCACCATCCAAACCTTCAATAAATGAATTGACTCAAAAATCTCAGCTGATTGAACATATCTTCAGATGAGTATTCTAGAACTAATGCTGAGAGAGCCTTTAGTCGATTGCCAATGCTATAGTCTTGCGCCAGTAACACAATCCCCGCATGAGACTCTGAATTCGATATAAACGCTTTATGGAGCTTGCAGAAATCGGCAATATTGTGGCTGTATAGCACCCGAGCATCTAGAGCTGCTCGTCGTAATTGAGCTTCATCTGTTTGACCAGATGTTTTTGTGTCATTAACAGTCAAAACGTCGATATTTCGTGCTCGCAATGCGCTTACCAGGCTCTGCTCCATTGAGTCTTCGTCAATGTATAGGCGAATTTGACTCACACTTCAGTCCTGCTAAACTCAGCTTCTAGCCGCTTCGCTTCAATGGACTGTTCTAGCAGGTCTGCCTCTATCTCTTGCACGTTCGCGTGATAATAAGACAAAGCTGCATACACCTCTGCCAAAGACAAATGACCAAACTGGGCAGCGATTTCCTCACCGTTCAACCCCTGCTTATATCGGAAGGCGATCGTACGAACCGTTACACCTTTGTCAAGAATATGAGGCTTCCCACCATGTAAACCTGGCGTAGAAGTAATGAGCGTTCCTATATCAACTGCTGCGGTAGCCATATCAGCAAAATCACGCTGTTGTCTAACACTACTATACTGACTTGAAGCACTGTATGAATCGTGATCGCCCATAAGCTGAAGTTTGAACTTCGAGAATGAACATCTGTCGCATAAACTCATCCGTCGCTTTTCTACTTGATGCCTACGTACAGCTCATACGAGGCGTTACCTTCCGTCCCAGCAACGGCAACTTTATAAAAGCCATCGCCCGGTAGCGTCACTTCAGCATTCGTCTGCGACGACGAGAGAATGTTGCCGTCTGGATCAACCACATCGAACACAGCGTTGTTTACGTTAGAGGAAAGGTCTAGGCTCATGGTTTGGTTGGCTTGTGCCCTGAGTACGTACAGATCGGCCATACCGCGAGGCACTGCGTCACTAACTGTTGTGTTGAACCGTCCTGCTTCAAACTGGACGGGTCTTGTTCTTACACCTTCATAGCCAGTCAGTAGGGTCGAAGCGGGACTGCCCGGGCGACCTGCATAAACGCCACCCAGCGGGTAGATAGCTGCGCGAACATCGTCGCACTCAGCGGCGGCAAACTTGGTAACATTGTTACGCTGAGAGCTAGCCGCATCAACGGTGAGCCTCTCTGGGGTGGCTGTCCATACGCTCTCCTTACTTTGGTCTAGCAGGGGTAGCCAAGCTGTGTCGTACTTGGTGAAAGGAATAGTGTATAAACTGAGCGTTGTATTGTTTGCTCGTCCGGTGGCATCTATTCTGCTTTCGTAAGCATCGCCTAACGGTGGAAACTTGTGGACGACGGTACTGTCGACACTGCCATCTTCTTTGACAGAGACATCTGCGTAGGTTTTGTACTCACCTTGTTCGGCGATGTAGCAGTGAACACCGACGGGTAGCGTGCTGGCAAAGGGTGCTGGACTGGTAGACGCTGATTCTTCAGATGGGTTGGCGGCTGTTGTGTCGCTGAATGCAGTGTTGATACTCGCGCAGTCTGCTTCGGAGAGTCGCTTAGTGTTGATGCTTTGTTCGGTAGCGTCATCAACGCTGAGAAGAGTGGGCGTAGCTTGCCAAACGGACGAACCGTTCTCGCTATCGGTGGGTGTCCAAACGGTGTCGTACTCTACAAAGTGCTCTCTATCAAGTCTGAGTTCCGGGCCGTTGGCTCGACCTGATACTTCTATCTTGCTAGCGGACACGTCGCCACCGACTGCCGGAAAGTTGTGTTCTAGCGTGCCGCTGACGCGGTTGTCTGCGCTGACGCTAAGGCGAGCATAAGTAGTTTCGTTGTTCTGCTCGCTGATGCAGCAGTAGTCGCCAGCGGGTAGAGCTTCGCTGGCGGCTGCGCTATTAGGAAAGGGCTCGGTAGAAGAGACGGACTGTGAGCTAGCGTTGCAGCTTGCGAGGAGAGTAAAGGGAAGTAGTGCGATCGCAGCTCGATGGAGTCTTCCTTTCATTGGTTTACGCATTCAATCAAGTTTGATTGATATAGACATCGTTGTATAGTGCCCAGTAGCGTAATTTGTATGAACACTGATATAGCCATCCTGCGTCATTTCTGAAATGCCTATGCTTACGGAGCGTGGTCTTAGCCTTACAGGTTTTCACTTTTCACAGCGGATGGCTATAGCGAGTTAGTCTTTGCTCTTAAAGGCACGCTTAGTATTAAAACTCAGAGCTTTTGAGCCATGCAGATAGGCGTCGTATAAGCGTAGCTGTCACATGGATCAATTAGCTCAAAAGCGTAAACATACCAGGGTTTCAAGGCAGTCCTTTTGTAGTATCTCTTTGTCAAGAATTTAAGTTTAGGTTCAATTTCTAACGAGTCTTCGCCGTTTCAGGCGATGAAGCAACCCTAATTGCCACCGATGACAGCTATGCTCGCGCGGCCCCCTTAAATGGCTGAAACCTTTTCCGGTAGATGGGTTCAGCCGTCATCTACTTCATAACTGTAGGTTTTGGGTCAAATGCCCGCACTGGTCCTACATTTAATTGTCTCAACTCAGACTACTTGCTCTTAATCTCATGGAATTTCCATGTGCAGTCTTGTCTGTAGACAATATGGTTCTTGTCACCTGGTTCATTTTGTAGAACATAACTTCTATGTCTCAGGTAATGATTAGGAGAGGATTCTAGTTCAAGAGAGATAAAGTTGTACTTGTCGTCCGTAGCTAAGTCTCTTACATTCTCTAAAGGAGGCCTTACTACGTAGATGGATGGGCTGGTTTTAAGGTTCGGTAAGTAGTAGTTCTCACTAGGGTCTCCGTCTTTGTAGTTTATTACCTTCAGAGCTACTCCTTCTTCAGTATCCTCTCGTTCTATCTCAAATATATACGAATTATTTCCTTCTTCTTTATCTTGCTGTCCTGTGACGATGCCCGATTTGCCTTTGTTTGATCCAATCCAATATATCTTATCTTCCGGTCCTCTACCATGAACGCCGTAGGTCTGCATTCTAAACTTCTTTGGTGCGAAGGCGACTTTTGGAATTGGTAATTGAATGTCTGTTACCACCGTCTCGTTGTTTAGAACAATCTTCACACCTCCAGTTAATTTGTTCTCTACCGGCTGAAGGGGTGACACAACGGCTATAAGCACTGTATGACGGTATCCATAGCCTTCTGCCCCTTCAGATAATACTGAATTTTACCGCGATTAAGCTGTAGTAATTGTTGGACCTGTTGCCGACAGATCGGCTCAAACGGGAC
>JBCCOH010000194.1:0-5411 GCA_039111275.1 Cyanobacteria bacterium P01_D01_bin.1
CGGGTACGGGCGTCGAAGCGGAAGTCGGAGATGATGGGGCGGTCTTCTTCGTAGGCGCGATCACGCAGATAAGCCCCCTCCAAAAAATGCTCGTTAGCAATGGTTTCATCGTTAGGGACAAAGGCTAAATTCAGCGACTGGTCTTTGGTGATACCTGCTTCGGACACGGTATGGAAAATCAGGTGAAAGCCAGGACAGTAGTTTAGGTCTGTGCCTTCTGTGAAGTTATTGTCTGAGAGGACTTTGGCTTTTTTGTCGGTGGTGAGTGGCTGAACGCGAAATTCGGTGTGCGATCGCTCAATCGCCCCTTCGCTCAAATAATGATAGGTCCGCTCAGAATCCCAACTGCCGACGCAGCTATCAAAAAACTGATGAAAAATTGCGATCGCTGACATAGCTAGGCGTCCTGAAATCCACTGCCGACATCTACAACACTACAAAGAATTGAGCTTTTCTTGAACCAACCAATCGGTAGACTCTATGCCTAAGTCGCCAACGGAAACACCTAACTGAGCCAAGGCCAAAATCGCTGCATACTGCAAGTCCCAAATCGGGACAGTCGTTGCGGTTTTAAGTTCGTCAATGACCGTAGGGTTACCAAGTTCGCCCAGGGCGATCGCCGCTGCTACACGTGATTTCTGAAACTGCGGAGCCTTGTTATGCAGCGCTTCTACTAGCAGATCGTATGCTTCATCAACCTTTAGCCAGCCGAACAGCCGCATGATGTGATAGTGCGCACCATAGTCGTTGTAGCCTTCAGTCCGATAGCTTTCGGTTAGCGCGGTAGGGGCGGTCTCTGTGTAGCTTTCTATCAGCGTTTGGGTGCTCAGATAGCAGCGGCCAAAGTCAGTGCCGTACAGTTCCTGAATTAGTCCTTCGATAGCGGGCGGCGAGCTGTAGGAATGGACTAGCGCCACGTCTTTGGGATGATCGCGCAGGGTCTTTTCTAGCCAGGGCTGGACCTGAGAGAAGGCGATCGCCCCCGACTCAATGCCCTTCTCTGCCAGCAGCTTGATCCCCCGCAGTCGAAACACCATCGAAACTGGACACCGAGCAATATTTGGAATTGCTTTGAAATACTCAGCATCAATGAGATCTTGAATGCTGCCACGCCGCGCATTTACATTTTTGGCTTGCAGATAGCCCAGCACCTTTGGCATTGTGCTTTCGTCACCCTTCAGTCGCCCCTCTAGCTGGTAGAGGGCAGAGAGTGCCGCGCTGGCGATGGGTCCGCTTTCACTGTCGGCAAAAGGCTGAATTCGTTCGGCAGCAGGTTCGTAACCTAGTCTAGCTAGGGTGTGAATGATGGTTCGATAGCTTTGATCAGGGCGTTCTAGCTGCTGAGTCAAATTTTCTAGCGTAGTGGGGTCGTCTGTGCCGATTTCACCTATGGCCCAGGCTGCGTTTTCGACTAGATAGTTATCATCATCATCTAGGCAGGTTTGAATTGCCGGTAGCGCCGCTTTCACTTTTAGTCGGCCTAGGCTTTCTACTGCTTTGCGTCGCACAATTCGATTGTCTAGATCGGCATCTGTGTTGTTGGCGGCTCTGATTAGGGACGCGATCGCTCCCTCCGTATTAAAATTCACCAAATGAGACGCCGCAATATAACGACTCGACGCCTCATCTGAATCACTCGCGGGTCCGTCTAAGATCTCAATTGCCTGCGCTTCACTCAGATTAAACAGACTAGAAAACCGATTAGTCATAGCACCTCAAGCCTGGTCGAAAGCGGCCCGCAAAACTGTTCACTGCATAATAGGATCGCATTAGAAAGCACCCAAATCAAAACCCGATCAGAAACTACAGCCGCCGTACGATCATTCCAAAGCCAACTCAAAGCCAACTCAAAGCCGCCCACTAAAGCCTATGACTAGCCCTGGCCAACCCAGCTTGCTTACTCAAGCAGAAGCTGACGCGCTCATCGTCGAAGTTCAAACGCAGCAGAATACAGGGACCTTCGATGCTGCTGATGCGCAGTTGATAGAGCAGCTAGTCGAAGGATTCAACGATACCCGTGGTCTCAAGCGTCTAGCCTTTGCTGAGATCTTAGGCAGAGTCGGCAAGCCAGCGACGCCTGCGCTGATAAACGGCCTGGCACATCACGAAAATCCAACTGTCAGGCGTGCCTGTGCCAAAACGATGACCCTGATTGCGGATCCTGCGACAATCCCAACGCTGGTCCACTCGCTGCTGCATGACGATGACACCGTAGTTAGAGGCTCTGCTGTCGGTGCACTGGCGGTAATGGGAGAAGCGGCTGCGCCTGTTTTGCTCGATATTATCGCCTCTTCTGATTATCCCGATAGCTCTAGGGGGCTAGCTACTTGGGGGTTATCATTTGTCGGTACAGCCGGGGCACGGCATCTGTACCAGGCAGTCGATTCTACTCATGAGGAAGTCCGTAGCGCTGTGGTGGGTGCCCTCACTAGCCTGGTCCAAGAGAATGACGATCAAGAAGCACTGGGTCTGATTGTCAGCAGCTTGAGTGACTCTTCGCCGATGGTTCGGTCTGAAGCGGCGGCGGCGCTGGGTAAGCTTAGCAATTCAGACATGGTGCCGCACCTGACTACGGTGCTGATGGATAAGAATAGCGACGTGAGAAAGACGGTGGCGATGGCTTTGATGAAGATTGGGGATGGAGGGGCGATCGCACCCATCAAAACCGCCCTAGAAGAAGAAACTGATGATACCCTTCAGCCTGTCTTCCGTCTAGCTATCTCTCAGCTAGAGAAGAAGCGGGAAGAAGCAGAGGATAGTTGGGATTGAGGTCGAGGAAATAGAAAGTAGACTTCGGCTCCGCTCAGCCACCGAGGGCGTAAGGGAGTAAGGAACAGGGCAATCTAACAGCGGTTCACCTGTGATCTCTACTCGCTGTTATGGAAACAAACGTTGTGGCTGCTTTGGAGGTCTGCGATTATCGGCAGGCTGCTCTTCTGTTAAGGCAATGGCGTCAGAAAGAACCTGAGAGTCCTCTGCTGCGGCTGTATGCAGCGAAGCTGCAAGAGCAGACGAGTAAGGTAGATGCAGCGAAAAAGAACTATTTGGCGCTGCTCAAGCAGTCGAGTAGCGCGAAGGCTATCAGACAGGCTAGAGCTGGGCTACAGCGGATAGAAGAGGCGCAAACAGCGGCTAAGGCAAAGGCATTAGCGGCGGCAAAATCAGCAGCGGGGGGGACGGAATTGACTATCCTCTCGATCGCCTCTCTTCCAGCCGTAGGCGATACGACTGCCCATACGACTGCCGATACGACTGCCCAGAAAGCTGCCATCGACAGCATTGCCAAAGTCTTCAATCTCGACTCCTACAGCGCCCGACTCAGACTTCCTAGCAGCGGTTTTCGCATTCACCGCATTTGTCCCTGGGGCGAAGCTAGCTACTACGCTCAGCAGCTAGCTGCTCCGACTTTTTGCACCAAAGTTGGCCAAATTAAATCGTTGCAAATATTCCAGGTCACCTACTTTGAATCACTATCTTCTAATGCAGTTCTGATCTGCAAGAACGCAAACGGTCAACTTGGCAAAATCGGCTTTGCCCTGACAGAAGTGAGTCAGCTTGTGAGCGCTCAACTGCCTATCTTTGAGCAGGTTGTGGACATAGGACATTGGGGTAGATCCGTTCATAAGGAGAAAGTACTGGATTATGCACAGGTGCTCGATTTGCATTTGCCGGGAAGACAGATTGTGCTGAGACTATGCGATCGCCTCTACCAGTACAAAAAAGGTGTCGCTTTTGGTCAGGGCAATGAGATCAACAGCCGAATTCAATGGAATGAATTGCGATCGCAGCTCACCTCATCCATCAGCGCTCCCCAACATAGCGACTTCACCAAATTCGGCAAAAGTGCCCTGGAATTTCTTCCACTTTTACCAGCGATCGCGCCAAACCTAGACTTAGACCGCCGCGCTCCCAGTGATTGGGATCTAGCCTTCCACCTCTACAGCAGCCTTTGCTATTTCAACCAAGACTGAACTGCCACTACCGTTTGGCAGCTAAGAGCTGACTAGCTGTGATCTTCAGTTCAGGAAATATCAAAGAAAGCACCAGACGATCGCCCTCAAGCTCACGGTACTCATAAACTTGATAATCTAGAGTGCAGACAGTAACCTTCGATTTCAACGGATAGCGAGAAATCACAAGGTCGTGTTCCAGACATAGCTGAGCAACAAATTCGCTTCGGGCACCCTGCCCAGGCGGGGATTTACTTCAGGCTGTGATGTTGAGGGCGTTTGGGCAGCTTAAAGCTTACGGCCTGAAGTTAGCGTGATTAATCGGTCGGTAGATCGTTCAGAAACGATAGCGGATTGCTCATGTTTTCTGCGAATCCGAGGATATTGCGATCGCGCCACTCATAGAGCAATTTTCCATCCGCATCAAACAAAAAAGTCGCCCCGCGCTGGGTCAGATACGCCGCATCCGGCACATAGGTCTGCCAATTGCTCAATACCTCACCCATGTTGCGCAGCCGCAATGTCGCTAGCTCAAACGGCCTTTGAAAACCTTTACCGCCCGCCGCCTTGAACACTTCTCCTTTTAGAGCAGGCAGCGGCTTTGCTTTAACGACTTCATCATCGGCGATTAGCTGCGGCGCAGATCGATCCCCTCTGTAGCCACGAAAAACTTCCTTCAGCGTGCCAGGGCTACCAATGCCTGCACACATTAACAATAGATTTAGATATCCGTTTTGTTGAGTGCTCAGACCGGGAAGCGAAGCAGATAGTCCTTGGTAGAGGTTTAGTTTTTGGTGAAGTTCGGCGGTAGGGTCTGTGTATAGATGCTCAGGAGGAAAGTCCGTGTAAGCACAGAACTTTTGTCCGGCAGTGCGATCGCCGATGGCAATAGCGCGTACTTGAACATTGGCAGCGTCTAGGCGATTGTGCCCACGCTCAACCCACCAGGCATATTCCAACGTGTCGAAGTCGCCTAGCTGGGGCCAAATGAGGAGCAGGGTTGGTTGGTTGCGATCACAGTTTTCAAAAAGAGATACCTGCTGTCCGTCGCTAACGCGCTGACGAGTAACCTGGTTCAAAGTCGAATAAAGATCCATATCTAAGCAGATTCAGACAGATCGCTAAAGTAGCATTATCGATCGTCCAGCAGTGACTTCAACCTGTTATCACTAGCAGAATTTTTCTAGTACCCGTTTTATCCTCAGGCAGAAGCTGAAGCATTCTTCACAGTAGAGGACGATGGAATGGAAAGAGACCTTGTCTGCTTAGAGCAAAATAATGTCATGAACATATCGATTGGTACGCAGCTCAACGAAAAAGGTCAGCATGTTTGCGAGTTGTCTACAAATTCAGAGGTTGTGAACTCGGTTAGCGTCGAGGAATCTACTAGTCGGGGAGTGCCAGACGACTGCGGCACCCAAACAGACACAGAACCTGCTAGGCACAGGAATTTTGCACAGC
>JBCCOH010000195.1:0-5244 GCA_039111275.1 Cyanobacteria bacterium P01_D01_bin.1
GACTAGCAGCATCGGCCGCGACGATAGCTGAAAAACATACTGGCTGACTGAATTGCCAATAATTGCCTGTAGCCCTTGCAGTCCTCTAGAACCCATTACGACTAGATCCGCATCAATTTCGTCGGCGACTATCCCGACGATGTCTTTGGGTTCACCCTCGCGCAAAACGGCGTTCACTTCAGCCGGATTCAAGCCTAGGGCATTGACCGCTTCAGCAAGTACTCTGCCGCCCTCTTGCCAGCGGTCGGCCATTGCTGATGACGTCGTCTGAGAGGGCACAACATGAAGAATGGTGAGATGCGATCGCTCGATGCGAGGAATTTGCATCAGCACTTTCATCATTTCTCTCGTATTGCCGATGCCCGAGTCGGCTAGCAAAATGTTTTTAATCATGGGTTTCGCCCGGTGACTTTCCCGGTCATTGCTCTGGCTTCTGATTATCACTGCTTCTAAGGGATACTAACTCAGGTAAGAAACAACTTTTGACGATTGATATGACTCAATTGAAATGGTTTGAATATCCCGTGAGAGTACAGCCCCATCACACAGACTATGGTGGCGTGGTCTGGCACGGCACCTACATCACCTGGCTAGAGTCGGCTCGAATAGAGTGTTTGCGCTCAGCCGGGGTACCCTTTGAGCATCTAGTGAATTTAGGCTATGACCTGCCTGTCGTGGCACTAGACATCCGCTACAAGCAGCCCTTGACGCTGGGGATGGCTGCTGTTGTCAAGACCAGGCTAGCGCCGATGAAGGGACTGCGGCTGAACTGGCTGTATGAAGTGGTGGCGGATGCTGCGGATGCGTCTGCTAGCCGTGAAGTCAGCACGCAGGTGTATCTGAGCGCGCAGGTGACGCTGGTGACGGTAGGAATGCGCGATCGCAAAATTGTTCGTCATCTACCCGCCGCAGTCACAGAGGTGCTCGGCCAGATACACAGCTACTTTAGGTGAATTCTCATTGCACTAAGGCAGCGCTTTTGGACCGTTACAAAGCCGCTGTTGCACAGGCTACAGAATTTAGAAACCAACCTAAAAACGGCGAAAATGTCACTAGGAGAATAAATTTACAACTCTTAGTATCTTGGAGACTTTATCCACAAGCTTTCCACAGGTTTTCCACAAATCTATCAAGAGTTTTCCACAAGCTATAGCGAAAATAGGAGAGTTCACGCTCCTTTGTGGAATACGTCAGCAGCGAGATTTGTGTTCGAGACTACGAAGCCAATGTGAACTTATGTGACAAAAATTGGGCTGAAAGCTATCTCTTTGAAAAATCTAAAAGATTGTTAAGCTTGGAGCCGTAAATCCATCCGTTGCTATTTCTAAATTGATGCTCCACAATTGACGGACACATTAACCGGGCGCTTCGTTTCGTTTAGTTTCTTTGTTCTATAGCAATCTATAGAAAAGAGGCCAGAACGTAATCAGGCGTGGCGTTTTGTGGTCTAAACAATCCGTTGGAAGGAGATTTTGAGTGCAGCAGACAGTTAGCTTATCCGTGGAAATTCCAGAAGAATTACACACCTCAGTTCAGCAATATTTGGATGTCCATTCTGGGTGGAGCCAAGACCGTTTATTTTGTGCCGCGCTATCGCTGTTTTTGATGCAGAATGGCGTCACTCATCGTCAGGTCAGCCGCATTTATCTAGATAGCCTATTTGGACAACAGCCTGAAAGTAATAAAGAAATAATTCGCTCAAATGCTTAGCATCTCTCGAAATTTTACTTGCGAATGTCTGTTGCCCAATTGCAGCATTTATCCCTGCTAGAAAAATCTGTCTTTTGCATCTGTCAGTCAGTCTATTGCTGGTCTTTTTAGCTATTGCTGGTCTTTTTAGTCGAATTTTCTCAAGCTTTTCTCAATAGCTCCTAGCCACTACCAAAAAGCACGATTGCCAGAAAGCATAAGGTGCCGCTTTTGGTCTACAGTGTTTGTTACTTAGTCTGTTGTTGAGTAGAGCAGGCACGAGTCAGTCAAAAGAGATCGCGTCGAACTTCGTATCATGTAGATAGAATAGCCGTCGAACAACTGCAAGAAAGTAGCTATGTTCGACGGCTGTTTTTGGTATGTGTGTTTTTGCCTATGGGCTTGGTCTGAAAAGGCTGTTCCCGCTGCTGTCTTTGGAGATCTGTTGGGAGAGGTTTGTTGAGTGCGATCGCCTACTTCCCAATCGCTTTTACTAATCCAATTCCACCAAAATAAAGAAACAGCACCGCACCGCCTAGCAAGCTCTGCGTTACCGGATCAGTCGAAGGCGTCAGCACCGCCCCTAGGATGGCAGCGCCTAACAGCACATAGCGCCAGCCAGACAGCATCTGCTTTGAGTTGACAATTCCCAACAGGCCCAGCAATAGCTGGATCACCGGAATCTGAAACGCTAGCCCCGTACTGAACAGCAGCAGCAGCACAAACTCAAAATATCGGTCGATTGACCACATTTGCTCGACTACATCCGCACCGTAGTTAATAAAGAAATTGAGCGCAGCTGGCACCAGCGCGATGTAGGCGAATCCTAAACCCGCAAAAAATAAAACGCTAGAGCCCAGCACCACCGGGCCAATCAATCGTCGCTCTCGGCGAGTCAGCCCTGGCAATACAAACTGAATCACCTGATAGAGAATAAACGGACTAGCAATCAAAATGCCGCTGTAGCCCGCTACCTTGATCGAGACGAAGAAATACTCGCCTGGCGATAGCTGTAGAAACTTTGCTCCCTGCGCTGGCACCTCAAGCAGCTCCACAATCTGTCGAACGCCTGCAAAGCAACCAATAACACCGACCAAAACTGCAATCAGCGCATAGAAAATCCGCATCCTCAGCTCATCGAGATGATCAAATAGAGACATCTCGACATCGTTTGGAACTTCATCTAAGAAAGCTTCGCCCGGTAGTGTGTCTGGCTCATCTAGCACTGAGAGATTAGCAGGCGCTGTCTCAAGGTCAGAAGGAGGCGTCATAGGAGAGGTACGAGGCTAACGGTACGGTTGACGTTTATTGTATCGGTTGAACCGTTGTCTTGTGGCGGGCAAAAGCATTCCTGCGCAACCTGTAAGGGAAAAAGGACATCACTGAACAGAGTAGTCCCTACCGGAGGGAATACCACTTTCACCTAGAGACTCTGCGGGCTGACCGTTTTGTGAGATCTCTAGCCCGCCAGGGTTGCCCGAGAAGACGCTGATACTGTTCTGCGCTTCCCAAATCACGCTATCGCCTGGGTTGAGCGTGCCTTCAAACAGGCGTTCGCCACCGTCAGCAGTCGCAGTGGTCCAGGCCGGAGCGGTCACTTCCACTTCTAGAAACAAAGGCGCATCGCTGGCAGGTGGCGCTGGTTCTGGTTCAGATTCTGGCAGCGTCGGCAGGTCTGACGCTGGTTCTTGAGGTTCAACGGACTCTACAGGAGCGGCAGAATCAGCGACAGTTGGGCTGGGCTCGCCACCCAGAACATTAGCCAAAACTACGATACCGGCTGTTAATGCCGCGACGATCACCGCTCCAATCGCGAAGGGCTTTAGGTTAGGGGTGTCTCTGCCAACGTCTGAGCCTAGTGAAGTGGAGCTGGTGTAGCTGATAGGCGGTGTCGTTAGCTGTCCGCTAGCAGGTGCCTTCTTCGCCAGCGGTAGGTCACTCACAAATGGAGACGGTTCATCGGCTGTTTGCCTGACCGATGGCTCAGCCTCAAAGCTGTCAGTCTCAGAGCTGTCAGTCTCAAAGTTTGCAGTCTCGATGTTTGCAGTCTCAAAGCTAGCAGATTCAGAATTAGCAGCCTCAGAATCGGCGGTGCCAACTTCGATCGTCGATAGCGCCTCTGAGCCGTTTTGCAGCGAACCGTTCCCTGCAAAATTGTCCTCTACTAGGATGTTCTCGACTGAATTGTTTTCTTCGGGGCGGTTAGCATTTGGTTGCGGAATAGCCGGATCTGAACCGTTTGTAAAATCAAAACCATTCGGATCGTCGGCACGCTCGGGCGTTGGCGGGACAACTGGAATGTTTTCTGAGGTGTTTGATAGTGACGAATCTAGCGCTAGGTCTGGCTCCGAGAAATTTTCGCCTTGGGCTTCAGATTCGAATACGGGCGCAGCGGTTACTGGCTGCGGAGTGAAAGGAGCAGCTGCTTCAGTGAAGACTGGGACCTCATCGGCGGCGTCAGTATCTGACGCCTCAGTATTCAGCAACATTGCAGGCTCGGGCTCCGGCTGACGAGAGGGCGCCTTTGGCTTGAGCCGCGTCAGCCTGGTCGTAGAGCTGTCTTCGGGGGCGGAGGTTCTAGCGGGCCTAGGCGTCGAAGGAATCGAATCAACAGTGAACTGTTGAGAAAGCTCAACACCTTTTAATCCCAGCGTTTCAGCGTAGCGTCGAATAAATCCCTGAACAAAAATAGGCTCTGGCAACAGTTCGGGATTACCAGTCTCAATTCCGCTGAGAAGCTGCGGTCTGATGTAGGTATTGGTGGCGATATCTTGCAGAGATTTTCCTTGCTGCTCACGCTTTTCGCGCAAGAAAGCGCCAATCTGCGCTAGCTGACTTTGCTGTAAGCCACTGAATTTAGTCACGATACTCCATAGAACCAACGACTGAGTGATGGTCTGCTGCGCATGCATCTGTCGCTTGCCTGACCCTTGTTAAAGTCTATCGTATCAATATTTGACCGGATGACTTGACTAGATGCCTTGACTAGACAACTACAAAGCACCAACTTTGGCGGCAATTTCAGGGTTGTAGATGCGCAGATAGTTCCAATAGCCGCCAAAGACTGATTCTACATAGCCCTTGGTTTCAGGGTAGGGGATGATTTCGACAAATTCGTCGGCGTTGGTGAATTCTTTTTCGGCGACCCAGCCAGAGACCGCGCCCGGTCCAGCGTTGTAGCTGGCAACGGCAAATAGAGAATTATCACCAAATTCGCGGTGGGTGTAGTCCAAATACCAGGTGCCAAATTTAACGTTGTCTTTGGGTTCGTCCAGGACGTAGTCGGTCTGGTCGATTTGCTGGCTGATCCATTCTCCAGTAGCGGGCATTACCTGCATGAGGCCAACCGCACCGACGACCGATCTGATATTGGGTTCAAATCTTGATTCCTGACGGACCAGGGCTGTGACTAGCAGTGGGTTGAGATTGTTGTCTTGAGCGCCGCCTAGGATTAGGTCGGCAAATGGGAAAGGATAGACGGTCTGGCTGTAGGTGGGCGTTTGTTTGAGGCGCTGGTACTCGACGACTTCTGCGGGGCGATCGCGCCACCCCAAA
>JBCCOH010000196.1:0-5220 GCA_039111275.1 Cyanobacteria bacterium P01_D01_bin.1
AGCAAAGATAGCAGCTACGAAGAACAGGCTATCAACCAAGATGGTACTGAGCACCGCACCACTAAAAGCCCACCACCGAGGATGGTGCGACCTTAGCGGTATAGTACCCAACATAATCAATAGAGATAAGAGGACAATCGCACAGCCTACTCCTTGATATGTCTCCATCCGTAGCAGAGCACTGTGTAAAATTGTGCCCGCCTGCTCAGGAGGATTGACCATGAGAGCTTTCCAGTAGGGAATCAACCCCACACAGTAAAAGTAAAGATCTGTAATGGCTGTCCCTAAGAGCGAGCCTATGTAGAAGTAGTTGCCGATTTTTGCCTTGTCGTAGCGCAATAAGACCAGCACTATGGGTAGTCCCAGCGCTTCTATTGGCAGGTGTATATAAGGGTTCCAACGAAACCAACCCCAGTAGATAGCACCCGCTAGCCAGGTCCAGCTGAACCCAATGACCAAATCTCCCCAGAGCTGCTTGCTACGATCTTGCAACAGCTTCCAGCCTAGGAAAAGCCAAATGGCTGTCATCGCCAGGCTAATTTCGGGAACTAACCGGACTAGGGGGGCTTGAACAAAGACTGGAACGGCAACTAAGAAAGCAGCGGCAGCAAAAGCCTGAGCGCGAGTGCTGCGAAGGCGGTCCGTGAGGTTACCCGTGAGTTTATGAAAAAGCAGTGCTCTAAGTTGGCGGTCAGAGAGACAGCTACTAGAGGCGCTTGTGGCAAGTGGGCTATCTATCTCAGCTTTGGGTGACTCAGCTTTAGGTGACTCATCTCTAGAAAACTCAGCTCTAGAGGATAAATGGCTTTGAGTGCTCATCTCGCTGCTTGATGAGCCGCTGCCTGTATTGGAAATCTGCAAAGTCTCAATATCCTTGACTTGTGGCGTGGCTGAATGGAGAGCTTGCAAGACGTTTCTGAGATAGGTTAACCATTCTTAACATAACATGGTTTTCTAGGGATGTGGCTGTGCTGCTGTACTCCAAAGGTGAGTGTCTTAAGTCAGAGATTGTCTGAGTTCTTTTTTTATCCTCTGTAGAGCTTATCGGTAAGTATTGAAACAGCCCGTTAACTTAATGCAGTCTTTACAGATCCTCGCAAGATGCCTTTAGCCTCCACAAGAAGACTGTAAGAAGGCTATCGGCAGTTATAGAATAGCGCCGTAGTTAGCGCCGTAGTGGCCTAACACATTTGAAAGAAAATTGAAAGTTGAGAAATGCCCATGCTGATACCGGGAATGCTGCTCAAGATAGTGGCGATGACCGAGGCTGCTGACCAGTCGATTACGCTAATTCGGGCTATCGTGATTGGAGTTGTGCAGGGGCTGACTGAGTTTCTGCCAATCAGCAGTACGGCACATGTGAAAGTGGTGCCGGTTGTACTGGGTTGGGGAGATCCGGGTGTAGCGTTTACGGCGGTAATTCAGCTGGGCAGCGTGGCCGCGATTCTTTGGTACTTTTGGGATGATCTGTCTGCGGCGACGATGAATTTCCTGAAGGCGCTGTTTGCAAAACGCTATGAGTCATCTGACTTTCAGTTGGGGTTGGGCATTTTGCTAGGAACGCTGCCAATTGTGGTGGTGGGAATGTATCTGAAGCTGTTTGTACCTGGCTATGAGGATTCGGTTGTGCGCTCTACGGCGGCGATCGCACTCACCTCGATCGTGATGGCTATCCTGCTAGCCGTTGCCGAACTAATTGGCAAACGCAAACGCGATTTTGCCAAGCTAGGTCTTTCTGATGGACTGCTAGTTGGCATTGCTCAAGCATTTGCCCTGGTGCCGGGTGCCTCCCGCTCTGGGTCTACGCTGACAGCCGGGTTATTTATCGGACTGAAGCGAGAAACGGCGGCTAGATTTTCTTTTTTGTTGGGGATGCCCGCTATTCTGCTCTCTGGCCTGGTCTCTATTACGGATGTTGTCGGGGCGGATAGCCGAGTAGCGCTGCTACCTTTGCTAGGGGGATTAGCCGCGGCGGTAGTGTCTTCTTATCTAGCGATCGCATGGCTAATTGACTTTCTCAAAAAGCACAGTACTTGGGTTTTTGTCTGGTATCGTCTGGCGTTTGGTGCGGTGATTTTGATTGCGATCGCGTTTGGCACTCTAGAAAACATCTAGGTAGAACAAGATATCTGCACCAAAACATAGAAGACCAAAATATATAGCCAGATTGTATAGACTGACACTATACGGATCCGCTCTAACCCAATCTGCTCTATCCGATCTGCTCTACCCCGTCCATGAAAACCACCGCTATCTCTCCTGCTAGAATCACCAGCGTTGTCCCTGGCTCAATTGCTGAAGAGATTGGGTTTGAAGCGGGCGATCGGCTGGTATCTGTGAATGGACAGCGGCCTAGAGATCTAATCGACTATCGGTTTTTGTGTGCCGATGAAGTTCTAGATTTGGAAGTGCTAGATGCGAAGGGCGTCTCTCACCAGGTGGAGATAGAGAAAGATTTTGATGAAGAGCTAGGTCTAGAGTTTGAGACAGCGCTGTTTGACGGGTTGATCCAGTGCGTCAACCGCTGTCCGTTTTGCTTTATCGATCAGCAGCCGCCCGGCAAAAGAGAAACGCTGTACTTAAAGGATGACGACTACCGTCTGAGCTTTTTATACGGCAGCTATCTGACGTTGACGAATATTCCGCCTGCCGAATGGGATCGGATCGCACAGATGCGGCTGTCTCCTCTCTATGTGTCGGTGCATGCGACTGAACCGGAGGTGCGATCGCGTCTACTCAAGAACGAGCGTGCCGTCAAGATCCTAGACCACATCCGCTGGTTCCAAACGCATCGACTGCAAATTCATGCGCAGGTCGTTGTCTGTCCTGGAATTAACGATGGCGTTCATTTAGAAAGAACCCTGCGAGATCTGGCTGCTTTTCATACAGGTGACGTGCCAGCGGTGATTTCAGCCGCAGTCGTTCCAGTCGGACTGACACGCTTTCGCCCAGACAAGGATGAATTGATTCCGGTCAGCACTGTAAAGGCGCAGGCAGTCATCGACCAGGTCACCGCCATTCAGGCAGATTTTCAAGCGGAGCTAGGGACTACGTTCGCTTGGCTCGCTGATGAGTGGTTCTTGATTGGGAGACGGTCACTGCCGCCAGAAGAACACTACGAGTCTTATCCTCAGATTGGTAATGGTGTTGGCTCGATTAGGCTCTTTCTTAAAGAATTTGAGACGCTGTCCAAAGAGCTACCGGAAAAGGCGGTTTCCCCACGTACGGTTACATGGGTGGTTGGCAACGCCGTTGAGCATGCCTTTACCCCCTTAGTCCGTCGCCTGAATCAGGTTGAAGGCTTAACGGTGAACATGGTGGCTATCAATAGCGACTATTGGGGCCAAGAAATTACTGTGACTGGGCTGCTGACCGGACAGGATATCATTCGGCACTTGCAGCATCGGCAACTAGGCGATCGCGTTCTGCTTCCTTCACTGATGCTGAAGCAAGCAGACAGCCAGCGGCCAGAAGAGGCTTATTTTCTAGACGATATCTCTCTAGCGAGTCTAGAAAGTAAACTAAACTGTTCAGTAACTCCTGTCGCCGGAATGCCGCAACTGATAGACATTTGCTGTGGGTAACGCTCACTTACTTCTGTCATTGAGTCAGGTAGCCATGTCGGCTAAGCTAAACCAGGTCATCGATCCAACTCATTGAATCAGTTAGTTTTATGCGCTATCTCCACTCAGCTGCCTTCTTCCTGCTAGCAGCCAGCAGTTCGATGTCTCTTCTGCCCAAAACTGCGGTGGCAGCTCCAGAAGATACCTCTACAGATACCGACTTACAGATAGATTCACAGGTCGACGCAGAGTCTCTAGAGCCGTCTCTATGGCCTAAGCTAAGCGCGTCTGCTCCTCTTCCTGGCCTGAGTTCTGATCAGCAGCCAGTGTTTAGCGCATCAATGGTCACTGACCCAGAACTTGACCAACTGGCTCAGACATTGGCATTAAGTTCTGAGGCATCAAATTCTGAGTCAACAACGACTGATGGCCTTTCTCGTAAGGGTAAGCTCTCGCCTGGATTCTTACAGTTGCGCGATCGCCTGTTCGGAGAATTCGCCCAGCCGCTCCCGGCAGAGATCATCAGCAACCGTCAAAAAGCCGCCGAGCCAGTCCTGCTGGCTCAATCTGACGACGGCAATCTCCCGGCGCTGGGCTCGCCGACTGACACAGCACCAACCGACGCAACACCAACCGACGCAACACCCGCAGACGACACTACTGTCACACCTGCGGTTACGCCATCGGATGCACCAGCGGCTCCACCCACTAGCTCGTCAGATGAAGCCTCAGAAAGTGAAACGCCTCTAGAGATCTTAGAATCTGAGACCACCGCCCCTGTCAATGCTTCAGAGCTTGAGATTGAGGCAGTGCCTGATAGCCTACTGGCCGATCCCAATCCACTTACCTTTCCGACTACGACAGAAGAGGTAACTATTGAGCAAAACCCTACTATCACCCTCGAGCAGGCGATAGAGCTTGCTTATCGCAACAACCAGTCGCTACAGACAGCTATATTGACACGTGAACAGGCTACAGCCGCTGTTAGAGAAGCCAGAGCGGCGCTGCGACCCAATGTAGATATTGGATCTAACCTCATTACCCAAGAGAGCACTCGCCCTACCAATGTCCCTGGGTTAGGGCCAGTCGGCGAGCCCAGCGGCGCAGACACCACCCTAAGCGGTTCAGTAGAGGTTAACTACAACCTGCTGACTGGTGGTTCACGCCGGGCCAGCATCCGAGCAGCAGAGCTACAAGAGCAAATTAGTACGCTCGCAGTAGAGGTGCAGCAAGAGCAGATTCGGCTAAACACTGCCAATGCCTACTACGATTTGCAAGATGCGGGCGAACAGATTCGGATTAACCAGTCGTTTCTAGAAGAGGCTGAGCGCAACCTGCGCGATTCCCGGCTCAGACAAGAGGTGGGCGTGGGTACTCGGTTTGATACTTTGCGGGCCGAAGTCCAGTTTGCGAACGCTCGCCAATCATTGATCCAATCTCAGAGTCAGGAGCGGGTGAACCGTCGAGCGATTTCTCAAGTCCTTAATTTGCCGCCTACTGCTAGCATCACCGCAACGCCAGTAACTGTTGCCAAAAACTGGCCACTCGATCTAGAAGAAAGCATTGTTCTTGCTTTTCAAAATAGAGCCGAACTAGAACAGCAGCTCTATCAAGCCGATCTTAACGAAGAGCAGCGAAAAATCGCGCTTGCGGCCAT
>JBCCOH010000197.1:0-5062 GCA_039111275.1 Cyanobacteria bacterium P01_D01_bin.1
CCGAGTACCGTTCGATAAAACTGACAGGTGACGTCAATATCGGCGACGGTCAAAACCAGATGATCTAGCTGCTGTAGTGAAATCATTCGCCAAACCTACGGCTGACTATTGAAGCTGAGTTTTGGAAGCGATGCGGGTTTTCTTGCGATCGCTCTCCGACAAATCCTTTCCTTCTTGCAGCTGAGCCACGTTCCTTTGCAGCACCGTTGCCGCATTCTTGTCACCCATCTGGATTGCTGTGTTTGCCGCTGATTGAAGCATGGTGACTGCGCCAGTGCGATCGCCCGATTTCAGCTTGTCCTCTGCAATCTGAGTCTGTCTGTATTTCGCTAATGCCAAGATGTGCTGCTGTACGTCTGGATCGATAGCGGGCGTGTAAGCAGACTGAGCCAAAATGTTGATCGTCTGCGGCTCTATTGCCTGACCAGTCAGGTCGAAGGCTGGATCGTCGTAGGTAACTTGCACTTTGGCAATCGGCGCAGACCCTTCTGCTAGCTGCGGAACGTACATTGTCAACAGAATCACCCTCGGCTCATCAACCATCAGATCGCCGATTCGGATGACAGCTAGGTTCTCTTGAGTATTGGCGCTTAGCTCTACCGTCTCGGGCGCGACCTGAGCGACGGGTTTGAGATCGGCTAGATAAGTGCCGGACAGCAGCTCTAGGTTCAAGAAGGCGTTGGTTAGGCTGACAGACTGCATGCGAGTAAATAGACGACCGAAGGTTGCGATCGCCTCCTCAGCATGTTCGACATAGCTCAGCGAACCGCCGCCCGCATCGGCAATCTGCTCCAGCACGTCTTGGTTCCAGTGGTCGCCAAAGCCTAAAGTATTCACCGTCAGGTTGTAGCCAATCGCAACATCGGCAAGCTTAATCGCCCTAGCGTTATCGCCATGCTCATTCTCACCATCGGTTAGCAGCAACAGCTGAGAGACATAGCCTTCCTTGCCAGCCGCGAGCTGTTCGATACCCTTTTTCAAGCCATCATCGATGCAGGTACCGCCTCCCGCTCGTAAGCTGTTGATTCGCTTTTTGATCGCGTCAAGATCAGTGGCTAGCTCGTTAGAGATGAGAACTTCGGCTTTGTGGTCAAAAGCGATGATGGAAATGCGATCGCGCGCGCTTAACCTATCCACAATCCGACTAGCCGCCTGCTTCACCGTCTGTAGCGGCGTCCCCATCATCGAACCGCTACGATCCAGCACAAAGCACACATTCAGCGGCGCAGAAACGCCACCACTCTCCGCTGCCACAGACACCGACAGTTGCCGCTGACTACTCGCTTGTTCGGTCGCAAGATGAGCATCACTCAACACACACCGCAAATCAACCTTCATCTCATTACTCTCCCAAACAAACAAGTAGACAAACAGATCACGCAATCTCAGAATTGACCAAACGACTTAGATAGCATCAACTTCTAACGCTGTGATTTCGGGACAGGCGATTACAAGCATGCCTCAGCCAGCCCATTCATCCTTCCGCCTTCATCCTTCATCCTTCCAAAGGTGTGGTTATCCGCCACAAACCCAAAGCCAGTGCCGCCGCACCCTATCCGCTAGCGAGCTACTATAGTATGCAGATATTTCGATCGAGCCAAAGACGGTTTTGACACATCGAAAAGTAAAAGTTAGCGCAACTGCAAGTCACCGCAATCACAAGCACTATGAGTTCTCCTATCAAGGCCGTTCAAGCTCCCTACGGTGGAGGCAGCGCGGCCTACCGGACACCCCCACCCGATCTACAATCGCTGCTGCTAAAAGAGCGCATTGTGTATCTGGGTACGCCGCTGGTTTCTTCTGACGACTTCAAGCGCCAGATGGGTGTAGATGTTACCAAGCTGATCATTGCTCAGCTGCTGTACTTAGAATTTGACGATCCCGAGAAACCGATTTACTTCTATATCAACTCGACAGGCACCTCCTGGTACACAGGCGACGCCGTTGGCTTCGAGACAGAAGCCTTTGCCATCTGCGACACGCTGAAGTACATCAAGCCGCCAGTCCACACTATCTGCCTAGGTCAGGCGATGGGCACCGCCGCAATGATTCTCTCTTCTGGAGCGAAAGGCTCTAGAGCGAGTCTGCCTCACGCCACTATCGTACTGAACCAAACCCGTTCTGGCGCGCAGGGACAGGCTACCGATATTCAAATTCGAGCAGAGGAAGTCCTAGCGAATAAAGCGGCTCAGCTCGATATTTTGGCGGGGAACACTGGTCAGTCGGTCGAAAAGCTAGACAAAGACACCGACCGGATGTTCTATCTAACGCCAGAAGAAGCCAAAGAGTACGGGCTAATCGATCGCGTGCTCAGCAGCACCAAGGAGCTACCGACAGCGATTCCAGCGGGGGTTGTGTAGGTTATGGCTGTTGATGGCATTATGCGAGTTCCCTACAACTTGCCAGGCAGTCGCTCTTGGCAGTGGGTAAATATTTTTACGCGGATGAGTCAAGAGCGCATTCTATTTTTGAACCAGCCGCTGACCGACGGCGTAGCGAATTCTCTGGTGTCTGCGCTGCTCTACTTGGATTCGGAAGATCAGAGCAAGCCGATTTATCTGTATATCAATTCCGTGGGTGATCCGGTGATGTCCGGGCAAGCCGATGCCTCAGCCGGAATGATCTCGATTCGAGCGGGTCTTGCTGTGTATGACACGATCGCTCATATCAAGTCGGAAGTGCTGACCATCTGCATGGGTACGGCATACGGAATGGCGGCGGTACTGCTAGCAGCAGGCGTGAAAGGTAAGCGGGCATCGCTACCGCACACCAGCATCGCCCTGACGCACCCGACTACGCTGACTCGCGGCCAGGCGACTGACATTGGGTTAGAAGCGACAGAAGTGCTAGCCAAACGGAAGCTGATTCAGCAGATTTTGGCGAACAGTACCGGTCAAAACGCCGAAAAAATTGCGAAAGACATGGAGCGAATGTTCTATCTTTCTGCTATCGAAGCCAAAGAGTACGGATTAATCGATCGGGTCATTGAGAATCCGGCTCTAGCTCAGTCTCCTGTGCCAGAACTGTCCGCCACCTAACGAGCCCCCTCCGTACCCTACTTTTGCGAGAAGAGCAAAGCTCTACGACTTCGCCCGCAGTTGAGTTAGCGTACGGGAACCAAATTATCTCTTCGTCCCTTCATTCTTTTTTGTCATGCCTATCGGAACTCCTAGCGTCCCCTACCGCCTACCCGGCAGCACCTACGAGCAGTGGATCAGTATCTACGAGCGCTTGTTTCGGGAGCGAATTATCTTTTTGACTGAAGAGGTGGACGATGGTATTGCCAACGCCATTGTTGCCTACATGCTCTATCTCGATTCAGAAGATCCGAGCAAGCCCATCTATCTGTACATCAACTCGCCAGGTGGTTCGGTCACGGCGGGAATGGCGATCTATGACACCATGCAGTACATCAAGTCTGAAGTGGTAACTATCTGCGTCGGGTTGGCGGCGAGTATGGGCGCTTTCCTACTGAATGCGGGTACTAAAGGCAAGCGGCTGGCGCTGCCGCACTCGCGGATTATGATTCACCAGCCCTCGGGTGGGGTGGGTCGCCGTCAGGCAACAGATATCGAGATTGAGGCGGCGCGGATTGTGCAGGTGCGCAGTGAGCTGAATAAGCTGATGGCGCAGCATTCTGGTCGCACCGTAGAAGAGATTGAGCGGGATAGCGATCGCGATAATTTCATGTCAGCAGCAGCAGCCAAAGAGTACGGCCTAATCGACCGGGTGATCGAAGAGCGTCTGCCAGCCTAGGCTCCATAGCCTAGCGAGATCTATGAAGTTGGCTCATCACTATCGAACGTTGGGACTAGGTCACAGCGCTTCTTTTATAGAGATCAAGAGCGCGTATCGACGACTGGTGCGACAGTACCATCCTGACTTGAATCCAAATGAGCAGGCGATTGCTAAGTTCATCGCAATCAACGAAGCCTACACCGCACTTCTAGACGCACTTCCCAAAGCGCCAAAATCGGCATCGTCCTCAGCTTCTGAGCTTTCGGACGATGCCGATTTTCGTCAGCGAGCAGCGGCAGCAGAAAGATTGAATCTCGATGAACTCAAGCGGACGTTAGAAAAACTAGGACTCGGTAATTTTCAGAAGGCTGACTATCCTCATAAAGCGCATCCGGACGTAGCGAACCCAGACAGAGCGAACCCAGACAGAGCGAACCCAGACAGAGCGAACCTAGACAGAGCGAACCTAGACAGAGCAAATCTAGACGAAGCGAGCATAGACAGAACAAAACCAGGTGAAGGGCAGTCAGTGGAGCCTCCGCTGATAGCCGACCAAGGATTAAAGCAAGACGCTTATGAACAGCTCAGGGCGCTTTTGGGACAGCAAAAATTTCCGAGGGCGATCGCCCTAGTCGAAGGGCTATCCAATCGTTTACCGACTGATGTAGAGATTAATCAGTGGAGAGCGATTGTCTATCAGCGGTGGGGAAGGCAGCTGATTCACGAAGGCCAGCTACGAAAAGCCAATATTTATTTAAAAAAAGCGATGCGAGTCGATCCTCACAATCCAGATCTAGCTTGTGAAGTAGAGCAAGACCTAGCGAGATTGGCAATTCTTCGTCGTGGCTAGAAATTAGTCGGTCTATATCTGACGGTCTATATCCGGCTATTGTCAAAGCTATGACAAAAATTATCAACGCCGGACTTAAAAATATAGATAGCGACAGGTGCAGCCAGTAGGGCGGGACAGTCGGTCTCTTGGGTGAGGTGATTGACCAGTGTGCCGGGCTGAGAAGCGATCAAAGCATCGCGAAACTGAGCCTGACAGGCAATATGGCGGTAGCGCTTGCTGAAGCTAGCGAGCCACTGGTCGTTGGTATCAGGCTCTTTTCCAGCTCGCAGTGCCAACGAAATCGCAGCGTCTTCTACATCGCCATCACAATCTGATATTTCTTGGAGAGCAGCGATCGCATCAGGATAGTCTGCCAAGCAGGC
Source organism: Cyanobacteria bacterium P01_D01_bin.1 (assembly GCA_039111275.1). Lineage (GTDB taxonomy): Bacteria > Cyanobacteriota > Cyanobacteriia > Phormidesmidales > Phormidesmidaceae > Phormidesmis. The sequence continues at coordinate 4,954 of JBCCOH010000197.1, forward strand.
GGTTAGCTGAGCGATTTCTTCAGACGTTAAAACAATCATGCCAGGTGCTAAGGATGACCAGCTCTAGTACCAAGATCTACGGTGCCGGAGACTACAGTACCAGAAGATA
>JBCCOH010000198.1:0-5019 GCA_039111275.1 Cyanobacteria bacterium P01_D01_bin.1
CTCGCAGGCAGTGAAGAACACCTGCAACGCCAGCATCGCCTCAAAGGGGTTTTGCTTTTACAAGGCCACGAACGGCATCAAGCGACATCTGGTGGTTGACACACTAGGATTTCCGTTCTTCACGCTGTGTACGCCAGCGAACGTCTCGGACGATGTTGGCTTGCTGATGTTGCTAGTCCTCAACCTTGACTACTTCAGGGCGAAGCCAGTCAACATACCGAAGGTGACGTTCTTGTTGGACAACGGCTATCACGTAGACAAGCTGCGAACAACCCTTGAAGCCATCTACCCAGGTATCCTGCGCAAGATTCGGTTCGAGCTAGCGCCGAAGCCATCTAAAGCAGAGAAAGCAGCGCAGGGAAAAACTGGGTTTGTGCCGATTCCGGTACGGTGGGTGATTGAGCGCTCCAACAGTTGGATGGAACGCTGTAAGAGTTTGACGAAGAACTATGCGAGAACGCTAGCAAACGCAAAAGCGCAAATGGACTTCTGCTTTGCTAGGCTTATGCTCAAGCGGCTTGCTGCCAACTCTTGAGTTCTCAAATGGGTTCTATAGTCAATTCCTTCAGCCTGCTTAAGTATATATACAAATTAATTTCGATTTTCTGCTGGATTAAGCAATTGCTTCTGAAGCGTGCCGAAAGCCTTTGTATGCTGCCTTTGCCTAGAGACAAGGCAATCTAACTATTTATTAGAGGGAAAGATTCTACCTATTCACCCTAAATGGCAGATTAGATAGAAATATGTCTGTCTAAGCATAGCTGCTCGTAGGCTGTCACTCCGAAAGGTGATTAGCTGTGATCTTGCAGTGTACTAGTGTCTCGTGACCACCGTTTGCAAGACACCCTGCGAGTGCTAGTTTTCGTGTCTAAGCCACTAGCATCGACAGGTTCAGACATTAGGCAGGCACATTAGATGTATTTATTTTGTAAATACATTTATCTATACTGCTTCCTACGGATGTGTACTTCCCGCGGGGCGGCATCACCTTTGTCTGGAATGACCAGAAGGCAGCAGTTAACCCACTCAAGCACGACGGCATTGCTTTCCCTCAAGCCGCCGAAGCTTTTTTCGATCCGCTTCTAGTTGTCGTTGATGCCAGCCGCAACGATGAGGCTGGGGATGCCGTCATTGCTCTAGACAAGCGATGGAATCTCTTGTTCGTTGTGTTCGTAGAACGCGAAGACGACTACATCCGGATTGTGTCCGCTCGCAAAGCGACTCGAAAGGAGCACGAATACTATGAAGCCTGAAGCCCTCAAAAAGCGACTCAAACGCGATCGCCCAATGACGACGGTGACGATCCGTATGCCCGAAGATGTCATTGAAGACCTCAAGCGTATCGCGCCGCTTCTCGGCTTCTCAGGCTATCAGCCACTGGCACGAACCTACATAGGACAAGGCTTGTGGACTGATTTAGAGCGACTGGAGAACGACACCGTTTCTTCCTTGATTGATAGTCTGAAACGACATGGTGTCGGTGACGATGTGATTCAAGAAGCGCTGAACGAAGTCACAGGAGGCTAGCGCCTGTCTCCATTGCTCATTCAATCAGCTGTCGTCATTATCCTGGCTGCATCCACCGCTTGATGATCGCCTTAGCAACATTGATATATGGGTTGTCTAGAAACTCTTCTACGGCTGCTTCACCCCCTGCTTGCAGCACCCCCTGCAGTGTGCGATTGATGCACGTAGCCAAACCGCCCTACTAAAAATTGACCGATCACTGTTTAATCATTTTGACTGGACTCAATTTCGACAAAATTGCTATCGTGTATGTGCCTCGTCAGAATGCCTATTCCAATCGAGCGACAGACGATTGTGGGAAGGTTCAGAACAAATAGATTCGCTATGAAAATTGAGCATCTCAGAAGTGTTACTTTCCTTTGGTAGTGACTTGCCAACAGCAGCACCGACAAGAGCACTTAGCACCAAGAGTGGTATGCCGACAAAAAGGCCCACCAAAAATTGGCCGAAATATACTCTAAAAGCAAGTCCCATCAGGTGTTCTGTACTGTAGTCAACGTGCCACTTTCCTTCAGCGTCTTGATAAACATCTCTCACTTCCATAGCCATTCTCCGACTTAACTACTTTTTTGGTTCGATATTACAACAGTAAGCGCAACCCGCTTTTCCCAAATCGTCTTGCGTGCGCGAAGATGGGATCGATAGCGAAATCCTGTAGCAATCTGCACCTGTAGTTTTATTTCAGTCTTCTGATACAGATGGAATCGGTTTACTCATGGTGAGGGCTCTACTGTAAGCTTCCTGACTATGTCCAGTCTTGCATCTACAATAGACGCATCAATAAATTTTCGATTCCGTCTAGTTCATGCGAATACGCAGTGCATCACTGTGCCGTAACCACCGTTTTTGGTACATGCTGACAAAAGGGCAAAAAAGCGGCTTTTAGGACAGTTTTTGTGTTTCAAAAACTGTGTCATAATCAAAATATCAAAAGCGGAGGGTGCTTTACGAGTTTTGACACGATGAAGATAGGTTACGCAAGAGTTTCGACGGCTGACCAAAGTTTAGACCTTCAAACAGATGCTTTGAAAGCAGCAGGTTGCAGGAAGATTTTTAGCGATACTCCGAAGGAGTGGCCTTGCCATCGCGGAGTGAGCGGCGCGATGGCTGAGCGCCCTGGATTGGATAAGGCGCTTGACCACATCAGGAAAAAAGACATGCTGGTTATCTGGAAGCTTGATCGGCTGGGCCGCTCGTTGAGTGATCTGCTGAGCATCGTTGAGGACTTGAAGGAGCGGGGTGCAAACTTCGCCAGCATTCAGGATGGCTTCGATACCTCTACCGCATCAGGGAAGATGGTGTTCTCTGTGATTGGTGCGATGGCTGAGTATGAACGCAACCTGATTCGTGAGCGGACGATGGCAGGGCTGGCTGCAGCTCGTGCGCGTGGTCGGATGGGTGGTCGTCCGAGGGCGCTGGATAAGAGCCAGGTGAAGGTGGCGATCGCACTGGCTGAAGCAGGCGAACTGACTATCAAAGAGATATGTGAGCAGGTAGGATGTAGTCGCTCTACCTATTATCGACAGGTTGCCTCTCAGCTAACGAAACTATCTTAGTTATTCGCTTCCTAAATTTTCCATCCACCAGAAACATCAATGACTTGCCCCGTTATCCATCGAGATTTAACAGATGTTAGAAACTCAACCACATCTACTACATCATCAATCTGTCCTACCCGCTTCAGTGCAGTCGCAGACTCTAACTCATGGCGGAACGTAGAATCCTGTAATAGCTGTGCGCGAAAGTTCGCTTCGATAACACCGGGGGCGATCGCGTTGACTCGAATGCCGCGAGTACCAAGCGCCACCGCCCAATGTCGTACAAGACAGTCTACAGCGGCCTTCGTTGCTGAAAAGTAGGCAAAATCCGGACTGAAAATCCGTTGAGTCGCAGCGACTGAGAGGGTGATAATAGTACCGTTATCGCTTACGTGAGGTGCTAGCCGATTGATCAGCTCAACAGGGGCTAGTAAATTAACTGCCGTCATCGCCTGAATGTCTGTCAATTCTGTTTGCCCCAAAGGACTCGCTGCTGCAATTGCTGCATTGCTAATAAGAATGTCAAGCTGGCGACCTGCTAAAACCTCAATCACCTTATCAGCCAATAGTGTAGAGCTTGTAGCGTCTCGTAGATCAGCTTGGATGACAGCACCACTACCACCAGATTGAATCACTCTCTCCAAAGCTTGCTCAGCGCCATCGCGGCTTGAAGCATAGTGACAAATGACGAAGTTCTTGTCTTTGCCAAGACACTCTGCAATCTTTTGTCCAATATCTCTGCCCGCCCCAGTCACTAAGATGGTTCGATTTGCCATGGTAATTATGCGGAGTTCACTGCACAGTCAGCATAATAAGCAATATGAAAAAATACTACGGAGAAAAAACACCGTGACTGTCCCTCGCAAATCCCTTCCAGACTGTCCTATCGAATGTTGTATTGCAGTCCTTTCAGGAAGATGGAAAGCAATGGTTGTTTGGCGTCTACTCGATCAACCACTGCGGTATTCAGAGATGGCACAGAGGATTCCAGAGATTAGCGAACGAGTTCTATCTCAGGTATTAAAAGAACTAGAAAAGGATGGGATAGTCGTGAGAGCTGAGCACGAAAAAGAGTGGCAGCTAACTGCTTTGGGACAAGCTCTCAAACCAAGTTTAAATTCCATGTTTGCATGGGGGCAATTGATGCGTCAAAAGGTCTAAGACTTTTTGATAACCCTATAATGAGACGTGATTTGAGGCGCGTTTCCCGCACGTCTCGAAAGGCCTAAGTTTTGAGAATGTGTAACAGATCTAAAGCATAGAGTATAGGAGCGCATCTATCTCACGATGAACCTCATGGTTTTTCAGCGCCTATCAACCTTAGAATCTCATCACAAGTTTCTTCCGGCGTCTTTCCCTTTGTGTATACTGTAAACCTTGCGAGCTTATAGTTTGAAGGATGCCTCACGAAGTGTTCATTTGTGCTTCGAATATCACTAGGCAAGTCCTGATTTCGCTTATCCAGAATGAGAACTGACTCATCTAGATTTGGTGACGGCAGAATAAGAACAACGTTGGGATAAGGAGAGAGAGCTTGCTGGACTCTCTGAAATAGAGGCGGGTCGTCATATACTGAGTGGCCCGCGCCGAAGTCTATAACGCAGCTGCTTCGTTCAGAGAGTAGTCGTTCTACCGCATAAGCTTCAAATGGCTTCCAGTACGAGATAATACCCCAGGCACCTTCGGTGTCGCGTTTCTGTTTAGCAACTGCTTCGTCATAACCAATCTCTTTGTAATCTGCCCCTTGAGTCTCACGTTACGTCACCCCTTAGCATTCAGTTATCAAGCGCAATTTTTCGGGAAATTGGAGTCGAAGCAACCTATGCCAAAACTTTTACAAGTCGGGGAGTTGGCAAAACAGACCGGACTATCTATTCGGACCTTAAGGTACTACGACGAGATTGGTTTGCTGGTGCCCTCGCACCGCACTGAAGCAGAGTATCGACTGTATAGC
>JBCCOH010000199.1:0-5005 GCA_039111275.1 Cyanobacteria bacterium P01_D01_bin.1
CGTCGCCAAAAGTCAGTAATGCTGCTGGCAAAGTAAGGAAAGTTGAAGTTTATACAGAGCTCGTAGCCCAGTAGCCCAGCCGCTGCAATCGCCATATCTGAATACCCAGAAAAGTCGCAGTAGATCTGAGTGGTGTAGCTTAGTACTGCAATCCAGCTGCTGAGCGCGTTAAAGGCACTCGGATCAGAAAAATAGCTATCGACAATCGGCGCCAGATTGTCGGAGACGCAGGATTTTTTGAAAAAGCCAACTGCAAATAGCACTAGGCAAGCGCGGACGTTGACCTGGCTGAAGGTGCGATCGCTCTCCAACTGCGGCAAAAAGTCAGACGCCCGGACGATCGGCCCAGCCACCAGCTGAGGAAAGAAGGCTACAAACGTGGCTAGATCCAGGATATTTCTTCTGGGCGCAAGCTGACCCCGATAGATATCGATCGAATAGCTCAACGTCTGAAACGTGTAGAAGCTGATCCCCACTGGCAGCACAATGCCCAGCGTCACCGAATTGACCGGCAGACCCAGCCAGCTAAATAACCCCACTGCCGAGTCTGCAAAGAAGTTGGCGTATTTAAAAAACGCCAGCGCTCCCAAATTCACACACAGACTTACCAGTAGCCAACCACGCCTGGCCTTGGGCCCGGTCCCAGATTTGCCCAATTGCAGACCCACTGCATAGTCCACCAGCGTAGAACCGATGATCAAAGATAAAAATCGCCAGTCCCACGCACCATAAAAGACGTAACTACAGGCCAATATCCAGGCTTTTCGCCAGCCGTTGCTGCGCAGCGCCCAGTAGACGCCAAAGACAATCGCAAAAAAGAAGAGAAATCTAAATTCTGTAAAGATCATACGAGAAAGCTAGCGCTACGAAATCTCACTAATAACTGTGCTGTCACAGCATCTGTCGCAGCACGATCAGTTGGAACTAATTGTCGATACGAAATCTCGGGCCAATATTCGACTGAACTCACGCGAGGCCGATTCAGTCAGGTGCTCTTGGTCATAGCGCCACGAGGGCTGATAGAGGTTGGTATGCTGCTCTGGGTCTTTGTAGGTCAATAGCGTGTCGATGACGCCGAGCTGCTTTGCTGCGCGAAAATCGAGCGAAGGATCCAGCGTAGGCGGCTCGATGAAGATAGGAACCGCTCCGGCTGCACGGACAGCTTGAGTAACTCGGTTCAACAGCATCTTTTTGTTATCTGCTAGGCGAGGAGTCGCCATCGAACTAACCGTGTCCTTCAACTTTTGAACGGCGCGTAAATAGGCATCCTGATTATTCAAGAAATGCAGCCGCTTTGGCTCGTTCTCTCCGGTTAGTGCATAGTAGCCATCGTTGGCGGTAAACGATTTGGCAACGGCTTGTTCTTGCTCCGAAAACGTGCTGGGCAGTACCTGAGTAAAGAGTCTGCCGACATTGAGCTGGCGATATATTGCCGGTAGCAGGTGACTGACGAGTAATACTGCTTTGTTTGGTAGAGGTTCTTCAGAAGTCAAGATGTAGCGGGCGGCAAATCCGGTGTTTTCCCAGGTGTGCCAGTACATTGCTCTGTGCGTTCTAGCATTTGGAATGGGTTCATAGCCTTTGTCCAAAATGGTCTCAAAGAAAACCCACTTCAGATCTTGAGGTGGATCGGCAAGTACGTCTTCTAGCAGCACGGTGCTGTCGAGTGCGCGCATCGCTGGCACGCCAAAGTTGTAGCTGTTGACCGCAGTACCATTAACCGCGGTGCCATCGACTGTTTCTCCAATGGCCTTTGCCTCTGCATCGAAAACGTCTGGCACAATCTGGTTGTACACCCGGCTAGAGCCAAAGAAAAGCGTGTTGTATTCGTCCTTGTGCTGCTGGTAATAGTCGTATTTGGGTCCGATAAAGACAATGTTTGATGGGATTGTCGGGCTCGGGATGAGCTGACCTAGCACTACGGTGCCAACTAGAAATGCCGCTAGCGCTGTTAAGGTCTGCCTAGCGCACCGGGCGAAGAGACTGCTCTTGCTGCGATCTCGTCGACGAACTGGCGTGGAATGGATTACGTCACCTAACACAATTCAGAAACTCTGCACCTATGAGCTGCTACACAAGACGGAGTATGGACAGATAGGGTTCCTTATCAAGGCTAGTCGATGTAGTCATTGATAGTCATCAGGGCGGCAATACCTACCTTTTGTAGCCGTGAACACCGAATCGCGCAGTGTTGTAGACATCCTTAAAATACAAGAGACATCCAAGGAGCTAGGGTCGTTTGGTGCTTACAGGCTGAAGACCAGTGGGCATCTAGATGTAGTGATCAGCGTGTAGTGGCTAGGCAAGACACGCCTGTAGCGGCTTTTGTTTTTGGATCAAAAAACAGCCGAAAAGAGCCTAGCAAAAAAAGGCGCTTAAGGAGACAAGCCATGCAGATTAACGATCCCAATAAATTTACCGAGAAAGTTCGCACCGCCCTAGACAGCACAATAGAAATCGTCAAACGCTCTAGCCAGCAGCAGCTAGAACCCGAGCATCTGATGCTCGCGCTCTTAGATCAAGAGGGCTTGGCATCGCGCATCTTTCAAAAGTTAGGTGTCTCGGTCGAAGATGTGCGATCGCACACTCAATCTTTCATAGACAAGCAGCCCAAAGTCAGCGGCAGCGACTCAGTCTACATTGGCAGGTATGCCAACACCCTACTTGATAGAGCCGATAGCTACCGCAAAGAGTTCGATGATGACTATATCTCTATCGAGCATCTGGTGCTGGGCTTCGTAGCCGATAAGCATTTCGGCCAGAATCTATTCAAAACCTTCAATATCAAAGAAAAAGATCTAAAAGAAGTCATCACGCAGATAAGAGGAACCCATAAAGTGACCGATCAAAATCCAGAAGGAAAGTATGAATCGCTGCAAAAGTATGGCCGTGATTTGACAGAATACGCTCGCGAAGGCCGTCTCGATCCGGTAATTGGCCGCGATGATGAGATTCGCCGGACCATTCAGATCCTATCTCGGCGGACGAAGAACAATCCGGTGCTGATCGGTGAACCTGGTGTGGGTAAGACTGCGATCGCAGAAGGGCTAGCCCAGCGCATTGTTCGTGGTGATGTACCCCAATCTCTGCAAGATCGCACGCTGATCTCTTTGGATATGGGTGCGCTGATTGCGGGTGCTAAATACAGAGGAGAATTTGAAGAGCGCCTAAAAGCCGTCCTCAAAGAGGTCACAGAATCTAGCGGTCAAATTGTTTTATTCATTGACGAGATTCATACGGTTGTGGGTGCAGGGGCCTCTCAAGGGGCGATGGATGCAGGCAATCTGCTTAAGCCGATGCTGGCTCGCGGCGAGCTGCGCTGCATTGGCGCGACTACGTTAGACGAGTATCGCCAGCATATTGAAAAAGACGCAGCGCTAGAAAGGCGTTTCCAGCAGGTCTATGTCGACCAGCCTTCTGTTGCTGATACCGTCTCAATTCTGCGCGGACTAAAAGAGCGCTATGAAGTGCATCACGGTGTCAAGATTGCTGATAGCGCGCTGGTTGCCGCTGCGGCTCTATCGACTCGGTACATCAGCGACAGGTTTTTACCAGACAAGGCCATTGACCTAGTCGACGAATCTGCGGCCAAGCTGAAAATGGAAATCACTTCTAAGCCAGAAGAGCTAGACGAGATTGATCGCAAGATTCTTCAGTTAGAGATGGAGCGGCTGTCTCTGCAAAAAGAAACAGATCCCGGTTCTATTGAGCGACTAGAGAGGCTAGAAGAAGAGCTGGCAAATCTCAAAGAAGAACAAAGTGAACTTAGCGCTCAGTGGCAGTCTGAGAAGGACACTATCGGTAATATTCAGTCGATTAAAGAAGAGATTGATCGGGTGAATGTTGAAATCGAGCAGGCAGAGCGCGGCTACGACCTGAGTAAAGCCGCAGAGCTAAAATATGGCAAATTGACTGAGCTGCAAGACAAGCTTACTCAGGCGGAGGCCGCTCTCGAAGAAACTCAAGTTTCTGGAAAGACGCTCTTACGTGAGGAAGTCACCGAAGCCGATATTGCTGAGATTATCTCTAAATGGACTGGCATTCCGCTAAGCAAGCTGGTCGAATCAGAGATGCAGAAGCTGTTGAACTTAGAAAGTGAGTTGCATCAGCGAGTGATTGGACAGGATGAAGCGGTAACTGCGGTAGCGGACTCTATTCAGCGGTCGCGCGCTGGACTAGCCGATCCCGATCGCCCAATGGCGAGCTTTATCTTCCTTGGTCCCACCGGCGTGGGTAAAACCGAGCTTGCCAAAGCTCTAGCTAGCTATCTGTTTGATACGGAAGAGGCGATGGTGCGAATTGACATGTCTGAGTATATGGAGAAGCACTCCGTTTCTCGTCTAGTCGGTGCGCCTCCAGGATATGTCGGTTATGACGAAGGCGGTCAGCTAACAGAGGCAGTGCGTCGTCGTCCGTTTGCCGTTATTCTCTTTGATGAGATTGAAAAAGCGCATCCTGATGTGTTTAACATTCTCTTGCAAGTGCTGGATGACGGTCGGATCACTGACTCGCAGGGTCGCACGGTGGACTTTACTAATTCCATTATCATCATGACTAGCAATATCGGGTCGCAGTACATTCTAGATATTGCGGGCGATGACACTCAGTATGATGAAATGCGATCGCGTGTCACAGACGCTTTGCGCGGTCAGTTCCGACCCGAATTCCTTAATCGCATTGACGAGATCATTATCTTTCATGCGTTGGTCAAGTCTCAGCTACGCGACATCGTCAAGATTCAGATCAAGCGTCTAGAACGCCGCCTAGAAGAGAAAAAGCTATCGCTGAAGCTCTCTGACGATGCGTTAGACTTCCTGGCTGATGTTGGCTACGACCCGACCTATGGCGCTCGTCCGCTGAAGCGGGCGATTCAGCGGGAGATTGAAACTCAAATAGCCAAATCAATCCTGCGCAGCGAGTTTCTCCCTGGTGATACTATCTTCGTCGATGTAGAAAATGAGCGGTTGGCCTTCAAACGCCTGCCCGCTGAAATTGTCACTGTGTA
>JBCCOH010000200.1:0-4943 GCA_039111275.1 Cyanobacteria bacterium P01_D01_bin.1
GCCTTTTTGTAAGCGCTATCCGGGCATTGATATCTCGCTAAAAGTGACTAACCACCAGCGGCTACAAGAGAGCATGCTAGCCAACGAAGACGATTTGTATATCATCAGTCAGGCACCGACGCAGCCCGATCTGACGATCCATCCTTTCTTAGAAAATCCACTGATTGTGCTGGCACCCACTAGCCATCCGCTGGCGCAGAAAAAAAATATTCCTATCGAAACGCTCAATAACCAAGCTTTTATTATGAGAGAGCCTGGTTCGGGTACACGCAAGGCCGTGGAGAAGATTTTTGAAGAAAACGATATTACGGTCAATGTAAGTTTGGAGCTGGGGAGTAACGAGGCGATCAAGCAGGCGATCGCAGGTGGGCTTGGTATCTCTGTCCTCTCTCAGCACACCATCATTTCGGAAGGCACTACGGGCGAATTTGCCATCCTCGACGTGCAGGGATTCCCGATTGAGCGAGACTGGTATGTGGCCCATCTAGCGGGCAAGCAACTTTCTATCGTCGCCGAGACGTTTCTTCAGTTTTTGAAAGAAGAGAGTCCAGCGATGGCCCGTAAGCTGTTGCCAGGACTTGGAAAGGCTGCGCTCAACGTCAACGAAGACGAGATTGACGGCGGTAGCCAAGCAAAGCCTGATACCGATGAAGAAAGTAAAGCGAGACAGACAATCACTGTCTAAGGCTTTACGAATCGAGGCTTTGCGGATTGAGGCTTTACGAATTAAAGCTTTGCGGATTGAGACTGTACGGACTGAGACTCTACAGATTAAGGCTTGATAGCTTGCGAAATCAGTCCACCGCTTAGTCGCCGCAGTGCTTTTTGCACCATATCGGCATATTTCAGCTCGCCTGCAAAGATCCTAGCCATCGCCCAGGTTGCAGAGGGCTGCTGCATAATCGTGCGATAGCTGAGGTAGGGCGCGGCGTAGAACGCTTTTGCGAGCCTAGTCGCTAGCTTCATTTCGCTGCCGATTTCTGTAGTGATGATAGCGGTGTAGTTTGAGAGGGCTAATGGGTTGCCTGCGATCGCCCCATCCACTGCCTCAGCCGCCTTTATCCCCGTAAATATAGAGGGCCGAATCCCCTCAGCCGTCAGCGGATCGACTATGCAGGCTGCTTCCCCGGCTAGCACAGCATTCTGGGTGTGCAGCCGCTGATTGCCATTCCAGATGTACACCGGATGGCCAAACTTTGGCTCTGCGTTACCATCCACCCCAAAGCCTTGTGCGTACTCAGCCATCGGCGCAACCAAATCCTTGCCCTTGCGCCTGTCTGTACGAAAGACACCGCTGCCGATAGAATAGCCATCCTTCTTCGGAAAATTCCATACGTAGCCATTTTTCAATAGGCCAAACTCGAAGTGGACTACGTGGCCGTCTTCGACTGGGCGCTTAGGTTCGATTTCGATAGCGCCCGCGATGTTTGGGGTGCGATCGCCAAACCCCAACCACTTCGCCATCGGCCCACGTCCCCCATCCGCCGCAATTAGATACCGCCCCTCAAACGCCCCCTCGCTCGTCGTTACTTTCCAGTAGCCATCGCGCTGCACCATAAACTCAACGCCTGTTGCCTTAGTCTCATCCTTTAGCACAGTCCCCACCCGCTGAGCCTGCTGCACTAGATAATAATCAAATTCATTGCGCCGCACCATCCAAATCGGTGCCTGCAAATCTACCTCGATCGCCTCACCCAGCTTCCACGTGTACCGAGCTCGCGTCACCTTCTGCGAAATCACCGGCGAAAAGTCAAAGTCAAACCATTCTGCTACCTGCGGTGAAACCCCACCGCCACAAGGCTTATAGCGAGGCAGCGCCGCCTTCTCTAGCAGCAGCACCGCATGGCCCTGTTTACTCAAATGGTAGGCAGCACTCGCGCCCGCAGGTCCGGCACCCACAATAATGCAATCGTATAGTGGCATAAGTTTAAAGTTGAGAAAGCAGACGAACCATCAGAGGCTACCCATTCGAGCTTTAGTCACTTGCCAACTCGATGAATCATTGGAAGCTATCCGATGGTTTTTCAAACGCTCTTCTAATGCCTGCTGCTGCGATCTGGTAACAGCAGCAGGCTCAGGGTTTACCGGAATGCTATCCCACAAATCTTCGACTAGCTGGATTCGATCTGAAATGCTGATTTGTTCAATATCAGTGGTCAGTAAAGGTTGCATACATTCGATCAGCGCTTCTTAGTGCCCAATTCTACCGCTTCACCCAAACACATCGCTCACAACACAAAAGCCTCTGCTAATTCATTGATTGGCAGAGGCTTCTCTTCAATCTAAGGTGCTACTAGCTCAGAAGCGCAGTCGCACGAGAGACGACGTTCTCGACGGTGTAGCCAAACTTCTCCATCACAACACCACCAGGTGCCGAAGCGCCGAAGGTATCGACTGCAAGCATGTCACCTTCATCACCAAAGTACTTGGCCCAGCCAAAGCTGCTCATCGCTTCAACAACGAGACGCTTTTTGACTGCCTTGGGTAGGACAGACTCTTTGTACTCGGCGCTTTGCTCTTCGTAGAGCTTCCAGCAGGGCATGGAGACTACGCGAACTTTCTTGCCGTCAGCGCGGAGCTTTTCAGCCGCATCTTCACAGAGTTGCACTTCGCTACCTGTGCCAATCAAAATCAGATCGGGTGTGCCGTCTGAGTCAGACATGATGTATGCCCCTTTGGCAACGGCGTCAATAGAGGAACCGGGGAGGTTGCGCAGTCCCTGACGGGAGAAGCACATCAGCGTAGGTGCCTTGCGCTTGTTAACGGCGATTTTGTACGCGCCGGAGGTTTCGTTGCCATCGGCGGGGCGGATGACGTAGAGGTTTGGGATAGCGCGCAAAGAGGCGACGGTCTCGACAGGCTGGTGTGTGGGGCCGTCTTCACCTAGGCCGATGGAGTCGTGAGTCATCACGTAGATGACGCCTGCTTCGGAGAGGGCGGATAGGCGAATGGCACCGCGCATGTAGTCGGTAAAGACTAGGAAGGTTGCGCAGTACGGAATCAGGCCGCCGCCATGCAGAGCGATGCCGTTGCAGATTGCGCCCATGCCGTGTTCGCGAACGCCGAAGTGGATGTTGCGGTTTTCGTATGTGCCTCTTTGGTAGTCGCCAGAGACTTTTAGTTCAGTCAGGTTGGAGTGCGTCAGGTCGGCAGAACCGCCGATTAGTTCGGGGAGAACAGGCGCTAGGGCGTTCAGAGTGGCTTCTGAATTCTTGCGAGTCGCTAGGGCCTTGTCTTCGGGAGTGTAGGTCGGTAGTGCATCTTCCCAACCGTTGGGTAGCTTACCGGATAGCAGCCGCTCGAATTCTTTAGCTTCTTCACCGTACTTAGTGCGGTAAGTCGCTAGCGTTTCCTCCCACTCGGCTTCAGCGCTAGCGCCTTTGTCGATGGCCTGACGGTAGCGGCTGAGCGCATCTTCAGGAATCTCGAAGAAGTCGTACTTCCAGTCGAGGTTTTCGCGAGTGGCGATGGTTTCTTCGTCGCCAAGCATCGCGCCGTGGATACCGCCAGTCCCGGCTCGGTTGGGCGAACCGTAGCCGATAGTAGTGGTAATTTTGATCATTGTCGGCTTGTCAGTGACTTCTTTGGCCTGTGCGATCGCCTTCTCAATCGCATCCAAGTCAGAATTGCCGTCTTCTACATGCAGCACATGCCAGCCATACGCCTCAAAGCGCTTGCTCACATCTTCAGTAAAGGCAATATCAGTCGAGCCATCAATCGAGATATGGTTGTCGTCATACAGCGCGATCAGCTTACCTAGGCCCAAGTGACCTGCCAAAGAACACGCTTCACCCGAGATGCCCTCCATGTTGCAGCCGTCACCCATGATTGTGTAGGTGTAGTGGTCAACTACGGTGCAGTCAGGCTTGTTGAATTTAGCCGCTAGATGCGCTTCGGCCATTGCTAGACCGACCGCGTTACAGATACCTTGACCCAGCGGACCTGTCGTTACCTCTACTCCGGGTGTTTCAAAGTTCTCGGGGTGTCCGGGTGTCGAAGAGCCCCACTGACGAAACTGCTTGATATCGTCCATGCTGACGCTGTCGTAGCCAGTCAGGTACAGCATGGCGTATTGCAGCATGCAGCCGTGGCCCGCAGAGAGGACGAATCTGTCACGGTTAAACCACTGAGGATTCTTGGGATTGTGGCGAATGAACTTGTCCCACAGCACAAACGACATGGGCGCTGCACCCATCGGCAGACCAGGGTGACCCGACTTTGATTTATTGACGGCGTCAATAGCCAAAAATCTAATGGAATTTATACAAAGGGTTTCAAGCGATTGAGTTGCAACAGCCATAGTCTTTTGAGTGGTGAGGTGAACAGTGAGGGAGAAAATGCAAGGGTTAGCAAAAGCAGAAACCTAAGCAAGCGATAGAAGGTAGCAGTCGATTTTTTGGCTTAGAGAATGTCTGCCAAGTACGTCTAATATGAGCGCTGTCCTACAAAAAGAGACTTGAAAAGACCTAAGAATTTCAAGCATTATACCGAGGAATCTGTAGCATCTGTGACTGTTCGATGAGAAGCTCGTCAACATTTGCTCACCAATGTGCTCATCTATACTATTTTCGTCCGGTTTCTGGCAGCTTTTACTGTCTGCGTCTTGCTAGCTGTATTTCTTGAAAGCAAGGGTGACGTTGTGTCCCCCAAAGCCAAAGGAGTTGGAGAGCGCTACGGTAACGGTCTGGTCGCGGCTCTTACCAGGAACGTAGTCTAGATCGCACTCCGGATCGGGGTTTTCTAGATTGATAGTAGGCGGAACTTTGTCGTTGGCAACGGCCATCACTGCCGCGACGCCCTCAATTCCACCGGAACCGCCAAGTAAGTGCCCGGTCATACTCTTCGTCGAGCTGACCGCAATTTTGTAGGCATGTTCGCCTAGCACTGTCTTGATCGCGGCTGTCTCATTCGGGTCGTTGACCGGGGTGCTAGTGCCGTGAGCA
>JBCCOH010000201.1:0-4861 GCA_039111275.1 Cyanobacteria bacterium P01_D01_bin.1
CACTAGCTATCAAGACTGCAACCAGTGGAAAGATCTCTCTAGCGACTTTGTTCTACAGGTGTACCGAGCTTTTGAAGCGACTGGCAGCACAGATATAGATTTTTTAGAAGACTGTTGGAGTGCGATTGTTGAGACTCTAGCATACACAAAACTGTTCGACACTGACGGTGATGGTCTAATCGAGAACAGCGGCGCACCGGATCAAACTTTTGATGATTGGCGATTGCAGGGGATTAGCGCCTACTGCGGTGGGCTGTGGATTGGAGCTTTGAGTGCGGCGATTAAGATAGGAGAGATTCTACAAGAGCACGGTAGGGTGAAAGGAACAATCATGATCCTCCTTTCACAATATCGGCGCTGGTGGCAGCATGGCCGTGCGGCGTATCAAAAGCAGCTTTGGAACGGTGAGTATTATCGTCTGGATACGGGCAGCGGCTCTGATGTGGTGATGGCCGATCAGCTTTGTGGACAGTTTTGTACTTCAACGATGGGACTGCCGGATGTAGTGGACCCCGAGTTTGTTGAACCGACACTGACAGCGATTTACGAGGCTTGCTTTGTAAAGTTCAATCAGTATGCGGCGCAGCTGGGGCCGCAGAATCAAAAGTTTGAAGGGGCGCAGACAGGATACTTTAGCGCGGTGGAGCTGGGAGTAAAGATCGGCTGTGCGAATGGGGTGCGGCCTGATGGATCGCCGCAAAATCCTGATGATACGCATCAGCTAGAGGTATGGACGGGGATTAACTTCGGACTAGCGGCTTTCTTTGCGCATGAGGGCAAGCGGACGGAGGCGATGGAGATTACCGAAGCGGTGGTGCGGCAGGTGTATGAGCACGGGTTGCAGTTTCGGACGCCGGAGGCGATTACGGCGGTGGGCACGTTTCGGGCCTGCCACTATCTGAGGCCGATGGCGATTTGGGCGGTGTATCAGTGTTTGGAGGTAGATGAATTTCTTGTCCCGAGCTGACGTTAGGGCAAAAGCGTAAAGGTAGCGCAATGCGGCGGTTGATAAAGGCTGAAGTCGCGACGGTCTAACGTAAGAATGGTGTCTAGACCGTAGCGCTCAGCAAGCGCCATCACTGAAGCATCTACAAAGTCAATACGACTATCAGCGTATTGACGGAGGATAGCAGCAGTGCAAGAGAAGTCCTGCGCTATCAAGCATATAGGCTGGAATCTGCTATCGGTTAATGATGTGAGGAACCTGACTAGATGAGTAGTACCTGCATCACGATGCAAGAGATAAGCAACTTCTGCTAGCACGGTTTGTGGCAGAAGAATCTGCTTCTGGTTAGCGTATGTTCTTTTAGCGGCGGTGTGGTTTTCGTCTGCTTGATTGACAAGGGCGACGACGAAGCCAGTATCAGCTATGGTCATCATGCTTTACTGTCCATCCTGATTGAGGTTGAACTTCGGCTGCAAGAATATGCTCTGCGTCCGTGGAAAGATTGGGCGAGCCTGTATAGAGGCCAACAATGGGATCCTCATCAACGTCTAAAAGTGCTCTGTCATGAAGCTGAAAGTATTGCAATACGGCTTCGTCTAGTAGTGTTTCTAACGATTTCTGCTGTTGGTTAGAGAGCGCTATTAGTTTGGTCAGAGTATTGGGAGCGGGTTTCCAGTTGAGTATAATGTCTAGCATTCTTCTTGCATCTCTAGGTCTTGTCTGCGAGCTTGCTTTGATATAGTTTTGGCCTGATTATTCACATCATAGTCAAACATACGTGTAGTCAATAGCAGCCGTCATTGTTTCTTCCTTCCGCTCTTGGTGCTCGCTGCGTATGGAAAAACCTTTCAAACTTAACGATATAGCAGTGCGCAGACGCACGCCTGAACAGAAGGCTTCTGCCTGCGCACGGTCGCTATAGGCTTTGGGCTATCAGCGGTGATATCACTCCACGGCTACTCGCTTGGTCAAAATCGCCATTACTTCGTTACGTTTGCCCGTAGGGACGGGTTGACTCCAGTCGTTGGGCTCGGCGTAGCCTAGCTTGTGTAGCAGGTAGATGGTGCCCTGGACGGCGGTGGGGGTGCCGAGTAGAAAGTAGCGGATTTGTTCGCGTGGGGGCGATTCGAGAATGAGGCGATTGGGTGATGTGCTAGCAGGATTGGTAGCAGGAACTGTGGACGCCTTAGCGCCCTGACTAGAAGGGATAAACATGAGAGTCTGGTCTCCAGATGTAAGTGAATGGGGCAGCGGTGAGCTCAGAGAAAGCAGCCACTGAGAGGAAACCAGAACTCAAAAAAGCAAAGCCACCCCGCGACATACGTGCAAATCGGGGTGGCTAAGGGGTAAAGTACCCCTAGCCTCCAGACTGCTTGTGTCAGTGTGGGGGTTAGCCGTCGGCGTGGTGTTGGTAGCACCTGCCGATGGCGCTTTGTCAAGATTGAGTTCTGTTAGGAACAGGCGTGATTGGCATCGTCGCCATAGTTAAAGAACATAGGCTGATTTTTGCAATCAGTCAAGTTCTGTTGGAACCTGAATCAAGATAACTTTACCCTTCATGACTAACGGGCTGACCATGATCGAGGGTGTAGATGTCTTCTTCGGCGTCGTGTAGGAATGCAAAAGAAGGATTGGTTGCAGCCGCTTTGAGCCAGTCTTGTTCGCTGATGCTATCTTCAGTCTCTGCCAATAGCACAATGATCCGAACTCGCTGGTCTTTAGCGATGTTGATCGGCTGGTCAATCTGAAGATAACCCTGGCTGTCGATAGTTCCAGTCGCTTCAATTGCTTGTATCATTACATGTCTGTGATAGCGATGTCTCATTATTTTAGGCGATTGCAATGCACGAGTAGAAAGATGAAGGAATATTTATTAATCAATGAGCTGCGTCCTGTACTAGACGCGCTGAAGCGATACCTACAGGCTCAATACAATGAGCGCTTGAGTGAGGTAGTGCTGTTCGGTTCTTATGCTCGGCAGCAGGCGACGCGCGACTCAGACGTAGACGTTCTGATTGTTTTAGAAGGTATAGTCGACAGCGGCATAGAGATTGAGCGTACGAGCCAATTCACCGCTCAGCTATGCCTCGAACATGACCTTGTTATCTCTCGCTTCTTTCTGCCTAAGTCTCGCTGTCAAACGGAAAACTCTCCTCTACTACGCAATATTCGCAAAGAGGGAATTAGCGTATGACGCCTGAGCAGCAATCTTTACCAGAGAGAGCGCGGCACATTCTCGCCGCAGCGGAGCAGCTTTTGACTTAAAGCTCCTACGAGAGCAGGTTTGTGCAGTGAAGCGGGTCAACATCTACGTTGCGATAATATCAAAGGACTCACGCTCGTTGATTTGATAGAACAGAAAGTCGGAATCAAGGGTTAGGATTCTTGTTTCTCTAATCTTTTCCGCCGTTAAAACTAAGGTAGCATCGGCAGAGTCCATGGGTCGATCTTGGTATTTTTCCATAATATAAAACAAGCGCGTATAGTCACTCTCTTGAACGCTGTTGATCGTCAATAGCTTGTCTATGAGAAGGGTTGATAGCTGCTTTTGCATGGCCCAGCCGCCTCGACTTCCTGCTAGATGCATTGCCTCAACAAAACAAGCCCAGGTTGTCACTAGTGGTTTTTCAAGCTGAGCTATAGTCGTAGCGTAAGCGTTGTGCTGAGGTTGAGTGCGATCGACTAGGCAAAGTAGTGGTCCGGTATCGCACAGGATCATAGCTCTAAGCCTTGCTGTCGATACTTCTCAATTAGATGCTGAGAGTATTCGCTATTGGTCGCAGCGGGTTTGAGAGTCAACTGCTCTACTTCCTGTATCCAACGCTCCCAGGCTTCGGTCATGGTATTGTCTTGGTCGCTAGATATCGGGATGGTTTCTGATGCTTGCGTATCAGAGCTAGGTGCATCACTCAGCACGAGAACAATTTCGTATTCACCAGCCTTGACCTCAGATGGTAGCTGCACAGTCACGGTATGGTCTACGCTGACCTGTACTTTTGCTGTGATGGTCTGCACGGCTAGCTCCTGATTGAAAACTAAAAGAGTCTGAGATTTGATTATATAGCCTTCGTGTTGGATGTGCTCTAGCGCTTACATGTTCAGTATCTAAGCATCTGCCGATGGCGTTGGAATCAAGTACGGGAGGGTCAAGCTGTTGTCGAAATGAAGCGGAATTGATGCTGGGTGCGACTGATAAAGTGCAGTTGATGACTGAACGATTCCGGAGTGCGACTGATAAAGTGCAGTTGGTGACTCAGTGGTTGCAGAGTGCGACTGATAAAGTCCCGTTGATGACTGAATGATTCCCGGCTGATGACGAACCGTTCCCGAGTGCGACTGATAGAGTCCCGTTGATGACTGGGCGATTTTGAGAAGCTGCGGAAGGGTTGCAGGCTGTTTGTTTGAGTTTTGCTAATGCGGATTGTTGAAGAAGAGAGAATTAGTCAGCAGAACCGTTGTTTAGTTTGTCGAACAATTGCGTGACTTCTTCAACAGTTGCGTTTAGCAGCTTGGCGATATCGGTTAAGAGGTTGTCATCCTGAGTTGTTTTATGAAGTCGAGCAAGACTTTGCAGCGCTATCTCTACGCTGTGTTCGTCGTTGGAAGTAGCGAAAATCTCTAAGGCTTGCTGCAAATGCTGCTGAGCTTGCGGATAATCTTCTTGCGCTTCTGCCAACAGACCTATCTGACCGTACGTGCTCGCTTGGCTGTAGCGATCGCCAAACTCGACTTTGATAGCGAGGGCTTGTTGGTAGTGTGCAGTGGCCTGTGCGTAGTCTCGTTGTGCCTGTGCCACGATGCCCAACTGATGGTAGATGGCTGCTTGTTCGTAGCGATCGCCAAACTCGACTTTGATAGCGAGGGCTTGTTGGTAGTGTGCAGTGGCCTGTGCGTAGTCTCGTTGTGCCTGTGCCA
>JBCCOH010000202.1:0-4709 GCA_039111275.1 Cyanobacteria bacterium P01_D01_bin.1
AGGAAAGACCCCGCTCTGCGTTCTACGCCTGTGATTGTATTGACGACTTCTAATCAGGAAAAAGATCGAATGGAAGCTTATGACCTAAACGTTGCAGGCTATCTACTAAAGCCAGTCACTTTTGGCAGTTTTTTTGAGCTGATCACTACGCTAAATCGCTACTGGACACTCTGTGAAATTCCATAGCGCGAAATTCCATAGCCGTTTATTGTTTTACAAGTAGCTGTGATGTTGTTGCCACTATCTCAATTGCATACCGCCAGTTGTGAGGAAACTATCATCTCCTCCCATTGGCGCTAGCCCTAATAGATTCCACCAAGCTACTTTGGATAGACGTTATCCGAAAGTGACTCCTACTAGGTCTATAGAGCTGTTTTTATAGAACCTATTATGTAGGGGATTTGATTGGTACAGATGTCTACTAACCCAAACAAACCAATAAGGATCTTGGTCGTAGACGACGATACTATCGACCGGATGGCACTTAAGCGGTCTCTGCGTAGCACTTCCCTAGACACAGTTATTCAAGAAACCAGTGACGCAGAAGAAGCTTTTGAAATAGTTCAAGCAGCCAAGTATGACTGCATATTCGTGGACTATCACCTGCCTGGCCAAAACGGGCTGGCCTTTGTCAAGCAGATTAGACAAGAGGGCATTGATACGCCCCTGATCGTGCTAACCGGACAGGGCAACGAGCAGACTGCTGTAGAGCTAATGAAAGCGGGTGCGTCAGACTACTTGCCAAAAAATAAGCTTTCATCAGAGACGCTTGTCCGAATCATTCGCGGCGCTCTGCGAATGTATCAAGCTGAGATACTGATAAAGCAGACAAACCAGCGGCTCGCAGAAAAGAATAAGCAGTTGGAGAAAATCAACCGAGAGCTAGAGAAAAAGCAACAGCAGATCCATCGTCAAAACATCCAGCTACAAGAGGTATCGCGCCTTAAGTCGGAGTTTCTGGCGACGATGTCGCACGAGCTAAGAACGCCGCTCAATGCGATTATTGGTTTTTCTCAGATTTTGCTGAACGGAAAAAAAGGGCCTGTAAATACCACTCAGCACGACATGCTCGGCAGGGTGCTGTCTAACGGTCGTCACTTGCTAGAGCTGATTAGTGACATTCTAGAGATTTCGAAAATAGAGGCGGGGCGATTAGAGCTAGAGCCGCGCAGTATGGATCTCGTAGAGCTAGTGAAGGAGACTGTCGAAGAGCTGCGATCGCTCGTCACCCAAAAGAGCCTAGATCTAAGCGTAGAGATCGATCTAGAAGATCCTATTGTCACTAACGACCCAACTAAGGTTCGGCAGGTTCTCGTTAACCTACTGTCCAACGCGATTAAGTTCACCGATTCCGGGTCGGTAGCAGTCACAGTCAGAGCTGCTAAAAAAGAAAACGGGGTGAGCTCGTTAGATAGGTACTCACCAGATGAGTCGAGTGAGCACATTTCGCTTACGGTTACTGATACTGGCTGCGGTATCAACGAGACCGATCAGCTCTACATATTTGACGCATTTCATCAAAGCGACCAAAAAATGACCCGGCAGCATTCTGGCACTGGGCTGGGCCTAGCTATCACCTATGCGCTAGTAAAAATGATGCAAGGTGAGATTACCGTGGAGAGCCAGGTAGACAAAGGGTCTACTTTCCAGATCAAAATTCCTAGAAAAGTCCACGCTCAAAAGAATAGTCGCCGGAAAGATTGATCGTAAGAAGGTAAGAATTAAAGCTAGGCAATTATCACTGGTTGGTTACGCCTTTGGTTAGACTACAAGCCCTGTACACGAGTGATACGCTTTAGCCAAAGAAAATACGGGCCGTGTCTTCTACACATGTCCCCTTAAAAAAAGATAGGTTTAATAAAGTTTGTGTTATCCAACTGTGTAAAAATCTTAGCTGTCGACGATGTTCCAGATAATCTTTTTATCTTGGAGTCCATCTTGAGTGATGTTGACGAATACGACATCAGCTGCGTAGAAGATGGTCAGACAGCTATCAAAAAGATCGCAGAGAGCCCACCTGATCTCATTCTGTTAGACATAATGATGCCCGGTATTGACGGCTATGAAGTCACCCGGCGGATCAGAAACAATCAATCACTTCCCTACATTCCTATTCTGCTAGTGACTGCGCACGATCACTCTAGTCTTTCGGAAGGGCTCGATTCTGGCGCAGATGATTTCATTCGCAAGCCTTTTGATATCGATGAGCTGATGGCCAGGGTGCGATCGCTCATCCGCCTAAAGCAATCGCTAGACGAACAGCGCGAAATGATTCGCCAGCGCGATGATTTTGTGGCTCGGCTGACGCACGATCTGCGTACGCCGCTAGTCGCCGCCAGTCGAATGCTTAGACTTTGCATAGATGGTACCTTTGGCACTGCGCCGGACTCGGTCAAAGAAGCGCTTGAGAACATTATCACTAACAATCAAAATCTGTTGCAGATGACCAATACACTGCTCCAGGTCTATCGCCATGAAGCAGGTCACAAGAAGCTAGTCTTCTCGGCGTTCTCGGTCTATGCACTAGCCAGCGAAGTGGTAACAGAACTAAAGCCCCTAGCTGATGAAAAAAATATTGACCTAAGCATAGAGATGTTTTCTGCTGAGGGTGAAGCGCTGACACAAGAGGTGGCGGCAGCGGCTTATTGGATAGAGGGCGATCGCATCGAACTGCGTCGCCTGCTCACCAACCTACTGGGCAACGCGATCAAATTCACCGATACGGGTCATATCTCCGTTCAGCTATCGATCAATTCCAACGCGGAACAAGTGCCGTCCGCCGAAGCGATCGAGATCGCCGTCAAAGACACTGGTCCCGGCATTGATGAAGAAGCCCAGAAGAAGATCTTTGAGTGGTTTTATCAAGGCTCTCATATGAGGGCGGGTAGCGGTCTGGGCCTGCACCTATCCAAGCGCATTGCCGAAATGCACAGAGGCACCCTAACGCTAGAATCAGCCGTCGGCAAAGGCAGCACCTTTACCCTCGCCCTACCTATTGCCAACCCCCAATAGAGCATTCCAATAAATCGCATTTCGATCAGTCCTTTAGCCCCCTTCTAAAACTTCCGAGGGCTCGACTTCAAACTCGCTGACCGGAAAGATACTCACTCGCAGCTCGATAGGTCGCTCTAGTCGAGACTCTAGAAACTGATGCACCGTCGCAATCTGATCTTGCGAGATCGAGTCTACTGGCGCTGCAACTTCTAGCTCTATTTGCATGATCTCGTCTCTAGACACGACGCGTAGCCTGCGAATATCGGTCTCTCTAAAGGTCTCTATCTCGCTACGAATCAGGCTGCCAACTAGCGTTCTGGTGCGCTCTTCGACAATTAGCCTACGCATTGATAGACCCAAGGGAACGCCCAGCACACTCAGCACCACTATAGAAGTAGCTAGACCGCGCCGCGCCCGCTTGAGAGAGCCATAGTCTTGCCAGATAAACACTAGACCGCCGCTGAGGATGATACCTGCCAAGTTTGTTGCAAACAGCAGTATAGATCCCGTGAATACGGTTTGATTGCCGTAGGCTAAGCCGATGCCGATGACGCTGAGTGGTGGGACTAGTGCGACTGCGATCGCCACCCCTGGCAGCGCGTCCGCCACCCCCCGCCGCGTCTTCGCAAACGCACCCGCAGCGCCCGCAGCCAGGCCAATCACCAGATCAATCAGCGTTGGCCGCGTTCGGGCCACAATCTCAGGATTCAGCGTATTCAGTCCCACGATGCTACAGATTAGATAGGCCGAACCCACCGTCAACAGAGCGCCTGTTACTACCGACAGTCCAGAGCGCTTTAGCAGACGTCGGTTGCCCATCGTAATAGCAAAGGCCATCCCGATAATTGGTCCCATCAAAGGCGCAACAATCATCGCGCCAATAATTGCTGCCGCACTGCCTGCTAGTAGTCCTAGCGTAGAAATTACGGCAGACAAGAACAGCATCATGTAGTAGTTAAAAGACGGATCGGCATTACGCCACAGGCTTCGGTTCAGACTCTTTAGCGGCATTGGGTTGTTAGCCATCCAGTGCCAGTCACCGCTATTGATGGCAAACTTTTGACCCAACCAGCGCGCTACCCGCATCGCCGGGCGATAGACACTCGGTGGAAAATAGTACCGCACCCACACTACAAAGCGAGGTCGCCAGGGGTCAGGGCGATCGTCTTTACTTTTTGGCTGCTTACTTTTTGATGGTTGGTCTTTTGGCTGCTTGTTTTCTGGCTGCTCGGCTTCGGGCTCTGTGCTTGAGGTGATAGCAGGCTGCTCTATGTAAGGATTCGATTGCTCAAGCTGTGAATGTTCACCAGGTTTAGACATACAATAACTTGCTCTACATAAGACGGGCTTATTGTGATCTATAACCGTACCTGATTTCTCTTATCTACTGCCTCGTGGATTGTTGACCTTGGCTATGTGATTGAGCAAAAGAGACTGTCTTCAATTACACCTTTCGATTATCCAAACGGGTCCAAAAGATAGAGGAATCAAAAGTTTAAGAGTTTTACTATAAGAGGCGTAAATAAAGCATTCGGAGAACATTCAATCATGAGTATTGAAGAAAAAGCCAAAGCAACTGCCAAAGATATCGAGGGCAAAGTCCAAGAAGCGGCAGGCGATGCAACAGACAATACCGAAGCACAAGCAAAAGGCAAGGCTAAGCAGGCAGAGGCTTCTGCCACTAAAACAAAAGAAAACGCCAAAGACAGCATTAA
>JBCCOH010000203.1:0-4607 GCA_039111275.1 Cyanobacteria bacterium P01_D01_bin.1
GGCTAAGTTTGCGAGCAGTATAGCGACCTAAACGTCCTGGTAGATTACTTAAAAGATTGTCTCCAGACTGTACTAAGACAACTCGCATTTCTCTCAAGTCGAGTGTCGGATAGTCTTTTTTGACCGCCTTTTTTAGCTCAGTGAGCGTGCCTGCCATCTCAACACCAGTTGGCCCGCCGCCAACGATGATAAACGTGAGTAGCTGCTGTCGTAGCAGTGGATCGGACGTTTGAGAGGCTTGTTCTAAACGCTGAAAAATGTGATGACGCAGCGTGATCGCCTGCTCTAACGTCCTCAGGGCAAACGCATTCTCAGCAGCGCCAGGAACGCCCAGATATTGCGTTCGACTCCCCGTAGCCATCACCAAATAGTCGTAGGGAATGCGGCTACTATCCGTTTCTACCACCTGACGAGCAAAATCAACTTGCTGCACCTCAGCCCTGAGAAATTGAGTTCTCGGTGCGCCTCGTAAAATGGTGCGAAGAGGGTAAGCAATTAGCTCTGGTTCAATTTGAGCGGCAGCGACCTGATATAGCAGCGGCACAAACGTGTTGTAGTTGTTGCGGTCAATTAGCAGCACCTCAGCGCCACTTTTCGATAGCGATTGAGCTGCTTGCATACCGCCAAAGCCTGCACCGATCACAACAACTCTCGGATGCTTTTTCATCTATTAAAAGTCTCCATAGCGCTTTCTCCTAAAGCAATTGATGAGAAGACATATGCAGGGTCTCCTCGTTTGCATACCCTAATTATGAACTGAGTCCTTTACAAATACAATAGCGTTTTAAACATACAAACTGTCTCCAAATTGTCTACAATAAATCTGCCGATTATTAGGCTCGATGGCCGTTAAGCACCTGCAGGCTTTCGTCCTCTTTGGAAAACTCTAAAATTTGTCTGGGTGCACCAAAATTCCAGCCTAGCTTGTCGAATTTTAGTTTCAGCCGTCGCCGATATTCTCTGCCCACACTCCACTGCTGTAGTGGTTGCGTCCGAATCCATATGCGAATGGTTGCCCCGGTGTGATCAAGATGATCTACCCCCAACGCTTCCGTTGCTTGCAGAATCAGAAAACTCCAGGTAGCGTCCTGCTGCATCTCTTCCGAGGTTTCGCGCACCGTTGTCAGCGCCGCATCAATGTCAATGCGGTAGTCAATAGGAATTCTCAAGTCAACCCTGGACCACTCTTTTGAGAGATTTTGCACTATGTCGATATGGCCATTGGGCACGGTAATGAGCCGCCCTTCCTCACTACGAAGCTGGGTAATCCGCAGGTTCATTTTCTCCACTAATCCGGCCACATCACCAATGACCACCACGTCACCAATGCCGTACTGGTCTTCTAGCAAAATCAGGAAGCCGTTGATAATATCTTTAATCAAGCTCTGACTGGCCAGTGAAATGCCCAAACCTGCGAGACCCGCACCCGCAATGATCGGCCCCAGGTCGATGCCCAGTACCAGCAGTATTAGCAACAATCCAGCCACAGTGTTAGTTGCAGTAGCCGATATCCCCAGTTTGGTAAAGCCCGCAGCAACAGCCAAGAACGTGCCCATTGCTGCCAGCGAGTGAGTCCTTCGGTAGTCTCTGTTCCTAAATTTAGGCGCGACCGCCGCCGCTTCATATGCTGCTGCCCCCGAAACAGTCCCCAGCTGACAGTAATCAGTCCCGGTACTCCAAGCCCAAACCACCATAGCTGTCGTCGCAGGGCTTGTGGCTGGCGGTCTTGATGATATCGCTCTAGCGCAGTTTGCAAAGTGAGGCTGAGCGCCTGTGCTCGCAGCTCTCCAGTCGGCGCATCGCCCAGGCGAGTGTCGCGAACGGTTACTGTCATTAGCAGGGTCTCACCTACGTACAGCACAGGCTGGTTACTGCTGGGTTCAACTTCCCACTGTACCTCTGGTACGGGTTCGTCCGGAGCAGGGGCGATCGCATATAGCCGCGCTTCAATTTCTCTTACCCGCTGTTGCAGCGGCAAATCCTCTACCGCAGCGACTTCAAACAGGGTACGACCGTCAAAGTAGACTGGCTGCGTTGGTAGATCTTCTTGCCTAGCTATTTGCACTGGCAGCGATAGCGGTAAGGATGTAGGAGAAGCGATCGCGGGCTGTTCATTCCTACTCTCTAAAAAGGGTAGCTGAGCCTTAGCAACTGTGCTAAAGCTAAATAACAACAGAAGAAGGCTCACTAGCGCCATCCGCACGAGTCTATGCTGACAAGTTTTTAAAATTATTCGTATAAATCGCATATTTTTAGTTTGTAAATCGTTATGGCTACGAGAGAGCTAATGAGCTGTTACTTGTTGTGCACAATATTGAATCGAAGTGGTTCTGCATTGAAAGTGTTAAGGTAAGTCTGGTTCAAATAGGGGGCGGCTTCTAGTTGGTCTAAAAGGTGACGATTGAAAAAGGCCAGGGTGGCTGCTTTCACTGGAGGCTGAGCTAGTTCGGGTGACGGCCCTAGCAAAAAATCAGGCAGGGGCAGGGGACTCTCTTCTACCTCTGAAAGCACTGAAAAATGGGTGCCTGACTCTATCGTGAGTAGGTAGCTGTCAGTATTGTTTAACCAATGAAATGGCTCAATCTGCTCTGGTAATGCCGGGACGAAGTAATCGTTCAAGCTAGAGACAATGAGCGTGGGTGTGTCTATTGCAGAGAGACCGGCTTCGCCGAAAATCTGGCTAGTAAGTGGGTTGAGGGCGATCGCGGCCTTTACTCTCGAATCTTGAACATATAGCGATTCTGTTGTTGAAATGTCTGTAAATCGGCACTGCAAGAATATTGACAAGTTGAAGGTAGGACGCTGAGAAAGCGTATCTTCCTGGCAGGTGGTATCTAGCTGAGTACGATTGATTTGAGCACCTGCTGCGGCCAAAGCGGTGTAGCCTCCTAGCGACTGACCTAAGACGCTGACTGAGTTAAGATTCAGAGCTTGCCACTGGGACCGCAATAGGCTTTTCTCGCTCAGTGTGTCTAGCACTGCTGTAATGTCTAATGGGCGGTCTCTTAAGGTGGAGGGTTTGGGCAGGATGGCTAGGCCGTTGAGTGCCTGTGAAAATCGCTCGGGTGTTGTTTGGGGATGTTCTGGAAAAACGACGGCATAGCCGTGTGAGGCCAGATGAACAGCTAGATAGGTGAGTGCCTGATAGCTGGAGGCCATGCCATGAGAAATGACGATGACAGGAATTGACTGAGGCTGAGCGTCTGGAATGGTTGGCAGGTACAGATGAGCCTGAGAAGAGAGGGTTCGATTTGGATTTTGGAACTGGAAGGTTTCAACTGTCCAGGTATATGTGCCTGCTGTGCGAGGGTCTGGAGCTGGCCAGTCGGAAATGGGTAAAGCCTGTGCTGATGACAGCTGATGCAGCGCTTCTATCGTTTCATCAGACTGTTGAAGGAGGTGTTGATTTTCGTTGAGAACTTCCATTGCCAGTGGGAAGTTTATTTGGATGGTTCGCTGTGGAAATTGGTCAATGACGTTCATAATAAGTAGCTAGGCGAAATCAAGTATAAAACGGTCTAGGTCATAGTCACCCCTTTGACTACGCTCAATCATGCCATCAACAATGGCCTCAGTTAGTTCATCTTCGTACTCAAACATCCGACCAGCCAACTCATGCGTTTTGAGTTGGTGCCACTGGCCTTCAATCGGATTGAGTTCAGAGCAATAAGGTGGCAGGAACAATACAAATAAACCTTGAGCCTGCCACTGAGGCCAGTGCTGTTGAACCAGCTTGCTTTTGTGAATCGTGCAGTTATCTTGGACTATGAAGGTGAGTTGCTTCGTTTCGGCGTATGTCTTAGCGGCTTTGGCGGCGAGCCAGTTCATCACTTCCAGATAGCGTTCGCCATTGAACCCGCCGACGCACAGCGCATAGTCGAAGCTTTCGTTCGGGTCCCACACCCCTAGGATACTCACTCGTTGAGCGCGACGTGAGGTTTGTTCAAAGCGTTTTTGCTCACCTACCTTGCTGTAGCTATAACTCTGTGGACTCCACTGACAACAGCCAGTCTCATCAAGATACTTCAAGACAATCTGACCAGCCACAGCCAGAACCTCTAGCTGAACTAACTGCGCTTTGGCAAGGTCCTTAGCGGCTAAGTCTTGACGGTTTCGATGACTTTGTCGGGTGCGTTTCCATCGATAGCCTTTTTTTTAACAAACGACGAATCCGGTCTGCACTCAGTTTGACCCCGCGCTCTGTTTCTAGCTTCACCGCTAGCTGGCGACTGTTATAGGTCCTTTCTTCTTCATTCAGGCACTCAATCAGATAGTCTAAGTCAGCAGGCTGCCACTTCGCCTTTCTGCCTCGACCTGCCTCATCCCATAGTCCATATAGACCTGACGCATTCCATTGCTTTATCGTTGTCCGAACCGTATGTTCATGGCACTCGAAGGCTTTAGCGAGTGCTGGCGCATTCCAGCCCTCTGCGCTCATCAGTATTATGTGGGCTCGGTCTCGGACTCGATAGGGCACCTGATCTGCTATCCGCAGATCCGATAGCATGGCGGTCGAGGTTGGGTCTAGTATGGCTCGAAGGGGTGCAGGCATGTATTAGCACGATAGCGACCTCTCTATCTTATAAACTATTGCACTGCTCTACTTA
>JBCCOH010000204.1:0-4578 GCA_039111275.1 Cyanobacteria bacterium P01_D01_bin.1
GGGGAAGTTGCTGACGGTGCTGACGTAGTCGGCTTTATGGCCGTAGGCAGTGGGCGTGACGCTGTAGGTGGGGACGACAGGATTGGTGCGATCGCCAAACGACTCCGCATGCACCCAGGCAAAATGTGCCACGTCTAGAAACCCTTCCATCTGCCGACCCGAAGCAGCCTCAACATCGACTGAATCCGGCAAGATTTGCTGATAGTCACTGTCTTCCCACTCAGGGAAAAGCGGTATCGGCGTCTCTTCATCACCCGTCAAAGTAGTCCAAACCAATCCATAAGCCTCCTTCACCGGATAGGTTTTCAGGCACAGCTTAGCTGGAATGCGAGCGTCCGGGTTAGCCGGTATCTTTGTACATTGACCGCTAGCGTCATAGTGAAAGCCATGATACTTACAGATAATCTGTTCGTTTTCGACCTGGCCCATACTGAGCGGAACGCCACGATGCAGGCATATGTCATTAGCAACACAGAGCTTTGCACCTGGAGCGGATGAAGTTCGCCAAATTACCAGACGCTGGTCGAGCAGGGTGGCGCTGACGGGTTTGGTTTGGACATCTTTGCTAAAGGCGATGGGGTACCAGAAGGGAGCGATCACATCCCAGTCCGTCTCAGAAAAAGTACAGTCCTTTGGATAAATTCTCTCTTTCTTCGATTTCTTGTTTGATAGGGACAAAGAAGTTGCTGCTGTCATTTTTCTAGAGGGGTATTGTTACAGAGAGTCATCTTCTAGCTGTAGTTTAATCTGCTGAATGCCCTGGCGTATTGGCTTTAGAGCAAGCAGCAAGTTGGGTAGGTTTTTTTTGACTGTTTTCCAGACTTGATCCACATCGATATTGTCGTATTCATGAATCAGGTTATCCCGCATACCTGCCATCAGCGACCAAGGAATATCGGAGTATTGTTCGCGTAGCGTCCGCGATAGGCGTTTTGTAGCTTCTCCGATGACTAGCAGTTGGAAAACAATAGCGGCTTGCGTTTTGTCATCTTCCATCAGGGCTTCTCTACTGTCTGTATCTTGGAGGAAGGCTATGGCTTTGTTAGCGGCCTGTTCGATATCGAGCAAGGATGGAAGATCCCGATTCTTAGGCATAAGCGTTGTGCCTGTAGATAGCTGTCGCTGTCGATAGAATGTCTTGTTTGCGAATGGGATTATGGCTTCGCTCTATGGCTCGCTTGCTGACTAAATCTACTTTGTGTTTCAAAAGGACCTCTAGCTCCTGCTGCATTTTGACATGATCAAACAGGCTCCAGTCAGCTTCTGCTGTGAAGGCAATCAGAATATCGATATCACTATCGGCACGAAAATCTTGACGTAGTACTGAGCCAAATAAAGCTAGTTCTGAGACCAGCCACTGCTCGCAGAAATCGTTAATTTCCGCAGTCGGCCAGTCAATAGGTAAGGAAAGCATGAGCGCTACAGCGTACTTTTCTGTGTCTATACTATTATGCTCACAGATAATGATCGCATGGGTTTAGCCCTCGGGTTTAAGGATGGAGTGCGAAGGATGGACTTGACGAAGGTGATTTCGATTGTCCTGAGGGCGATCGCAGCCGCAGCTAAAAAGCCTGTACAGCGCAATCAGGTCTTTATCAAAGCTCTAAAAGATTGCGGTCTAGAGCCAGAGCATCCACCAGCCGAGTTTAGCGCGGTGTATAACTATGCGCTGGTGGAATATGCGCTGGCGGACGAGGAGGGCAAGTCGGAATCACTGCTGCGGCTGTTTGCCGAGGAAGCGGTGCGACTGGCGTTTAGGCAGGCTTTTGACGAATGGAATCTGAGGCCGCTGGATCGGGCAATAGACGAGCGGCTAGATTGGGGAGAGTTTGGCAATGAGTGGAACTTCGTTGGCAACGCCATCCGTGAGCAGGATATCGATGTTCAGCGGGAAGTCAGCATTTTCTTTGCCATTTTTCTGCGGGTGGTGAGACGCAGCCAAACGCCAAAAGAGCAGATGCAAACGCTGCTATTGACCGATGTACAAAAGGATGTGAAACAGCTAAAAGCGCAGCTAGCGCAGGTGAGTAACTCTGTAGCGCTGTCGGAGCAGCTAGGGCCGCTGATAGCCTCGCAGCTACAGGCGCTATTGCCAATGGCGATCGCCCAGACAAGCGGTGTGGTGGGTTCGCTATCAGATCAGCTGATGGATTGGTTCGATGTATTGGGCTATGGAAAAGAAGAGTATTGGTCTGAGGAAGACAATTATTTTGAATGTTTGATTACGATTCCGGTGCGGCGAAAGCGGTATGACCGGGTAGTGGTGCGCGGCGTGGAAGGCGAAGCGGGGCTTTCGGATTTGCGATCGCTACAGACATCGGTAGAGACGCAAAAGGCAGATGAGGGCTGGCTAGTGTCTAATCGGCGGGTGAGCAGCGGCGTACGCAAAGCGGTGAACGAGGAGGCGCAGTGCGAGGATATCTCTTGCTACACGCTCGATGAACTGTTGGATGAGGACGCGGATTTTAGTCGCTACATCGACTGGCTAGAGAACGAAATTATCTCAAAAGGCATTGATCAGGACTATATTCCGCTCGGCTGCTCCAAAGAAGAGATCGACCCAAAGACAAAAGTGCGTCTGGGGACGAGCTATTACAACGAGGCAGAAGGGTGGATCGAAGGGTACGTGAATCAGTGGTTAGTGGATTCTTCTAAAGAGCATCTGTCAGTGCTAGGAGAGTTTGGTACGGGTAAAACCTGGTTTGTGATGCACTATGCCTGGCTGACGCTACAGAAATACAAAGAAGCCAAAGAGAAAGGGCTAGTGCGGCCTCGGCTGCCGCTAGTGGTGCCACTGCGAGACTATGCCAAGGCCGTGAGTATGGAATCGCTGTTTTCAGAGTTTTTCTTTCGTAAGCACGAGATTCCGCTGCCGGGGTATACGGCATTCGAGCGGCTAAATCGAATGGGGAAGCTGCTGCTAATTTTTGATGGATTTGATGAAATGGCGGCGCGAACTGACTTGCAAGCCATGATCGATAACTTTTGGGAGATGGCGCGAGTGGTGGTGCCAGGGGCAAAGGCGCTACTGACCTGCCGGACAGAGCATTTTCCAGATGCGATAGAAGGGCGAGCAACGCTAAGCGCAGAGCGAAAAGCGTCGACGGCGAATCTGACCGGAGAGCCACCGCAGTTTGAAGTGTTGGAGCTAGCAAAATTCGATAATGAGCAAATTGAAGCGTTGCTGTGGCGGAAGGTGCAAAAAATTGCGACAGCGGTAGGGCGAGCGCCAAAGCCAGAGACTGTCCAGGAAGTGATGGGCAATCCGCAGCTACTGGACCTGGCGCGACGCCCGGTGATGGTGGATCTGATTCTAGAAGCGCTGCCAGATATCGAAGCCAAGAAGCAGGTAGACATGGCGCGGGTGTATCTGTACGCGGTAACGCGCAAGATGGAAAAAGATATTAAGAGCGAGCGGACGTTTACCTCACTAGCAGACAAGCTCTACTTCCTGTGTGAGCTGTCCTGGAAGATGATTTCGACCGACCAGATGACGCTGAACTATCGAGCCTTTCCAGACGAACTGCAACAGATGTTCGCAGAGCGGGTAAAGGACGAGAGAGAGCTAGACCACTGGCGCTACGACATGATGGGGCAGACCATGCTGATCCGCAATGCGCAGGGCGATTACAGTCCAGCGCATCGATCGCTGTTAGAATTCTTCGTCGCTTACAAGATTGTTGCTTCGCTAGGGGCGATGGCAACAGATTTTACAGCGGTGGCGCAGCAGCAGGCGTATATAGACACGTCGGTGCCAAGTCAGAGATACACCTGGGATAGCTACTTTAGAAGAGAGTGCGACGATAAGGGAGAACCCATCCGAATGGCGGCGCTCGAACAGTTTGAAAGCGTGGGCATAGATGCGCTGCTGCCGCTGCTGGGTCGAACGAAGCTGGCAAAGGCGGTGCTGGACCTGGCGCATCCGATGCTAGGCACAGGCACAATGCGGGAGCGACTGCTGCCCCTGCTGCAGGCGACAGCGCAGAGAACGCTCAAAGAGATTGGCTATCTAGGTGGAAATGTGGCGCAGATGATGCTGGCGCAATCCCCCCATGCGCTGATAGACAGCGACCTGAGCGGGGCAAAGCTGCAAGGCGTTGACTTTAGCAAAACCTTTCTACGGCGGGTGAACTTGCGTGGGGCTCAGCTAGTCGAGACGCCTTTTTCTAAGGTGCTAGGCGGTGTCAACTCCGTAGCCTATAGCCCAGATGGGGTGCATCTAGCCATTGGAGATACTCAGGGAACGCTGCAAGTCTGGGATGTGGTAACTGGGCAAGTGGTTTTGTTTTGTTCGGGTCATTCAGCCGGGATCAACTCAGTGACCTACCGCCCGGATGGAAGGCAGTTGGCAACAGGCAGCTATGACAAGACGGTGAAGCTGTGGGATGCGGGCACAGGTGAGTGTATGCACACCCTATCAGGCCACGAGAATTGGATTTTGTCAGTGACCTACCGCCCGGATGGGTTGCAGTTGGCAACTGGTAGCTATGACAAGACGGTGAAGCTGTGGGATGCGGGCACAGGTGAGTGTATGCAGACCCTATCAGGCCATGAGAATGGGGTTAGGTTCGTGGCCTA
>JBCCOH010000205.1:0-4431 GCA_039111275.1 Cyanobacteria bacterium P01_D01_bin.1
GGCGATCGCATCGTCTTCTCAAAAATTCGCGAAGCCATGGGCGGCAAAGTCGACTATCTCGTCAGCGGCGGTGGCTCGATTGCCGACTACCTAGAAGACTTTTACGAAATCGTCGGCATTCCCATTCTAGGTGGCTACGGCCTGACCGAAACCTCACCGATTACCCACGTCCGCAGACCCTGGCGAAATCTACGCGGCGCAGATGGTCAGGCACTTCCTGGTACCGAGACCGCGATCGTCGATTTAGAAACCCGCCAGCCAGTTCCTATCGGCAAACCCGGCCTGGTCCTCGTTCGCGGCCCTCAGCTCATGCAGGGCTATTACAAAAATGCGGAGGCTACGGCCAAGGCCATCGACTCAGAAGGCTGGTTCGACACGGGCGATATTGGCCAGGTGACCCAGTGGGGCGATTTGATTATCACTGGACGTGCCAAGGATACGATCGTCCTGACGAACGGCGAAAATATTGAGCCTACCCCGGTTGAGAATGCCTGTTTACGCAGTCCCTATGTCGATCAGATCATGCTGGTAGGCCAAGACCAAAAATCAGTCGGTGCGCTGATCGTGCCAAATAGAGAGGTCTTAGAGAAATGGGCAGCGCAAAAGGTCATCACCCTCGAAGATCTCAACAGTAAGCCCATACGAGATCTATTCAAGAAGGAGCTGACCAGAGAAATTTCGGCGCGTCCAGGCTATCGCCCCGATGAGCGAGTAGGCCCCTTTGTTCTGCTAGAAGAGCCCTTTACAATAGAGAACGGACTGCTGACGCAGACGCTGAAGGTGAAGCGGCCTAAGGTGCGCGATCGCTATCAAGAGGCCATCAATGCTCTCTACGCGTAGCGGTTGCAGTTGGACGCACCCTCACTCCATTTATCTACTTTAACTACAGGCTTGGCTATATATAGATGTTGTGTCTAGATTGCGGGTGCCATTTGCCTAATGGCACCAGAATAGGATAACTAATGTTGATGGGTGGGCATGTTTTCTAAGCAGGCTCACATCGGGCCAGCTTAAATCAGGACTAGTCTGATTCAGTTGATTCTGATTGAATGGTTTGAAGTCACTTTATATACACCGGCTCATCATGGATGTTTCTCAGTCTCAGCTATTGCTAAAGCGCGTAGTCAATATCAAAGAAGTGGTCACGCCGCTGTGGAAAGAAGAAGCTCAAAAGCAGTTGCAAAACCAGCTCAACCAGATTGACGGACGCTTGCAGCAGCTAGAGATGCAGAGTCAGCGAATCCTCACTGAGATGCAAAAGCAGGGGAACAACCCAGCAGATGCTTCGGTTTCCCAGCAGATCAGCAACGTTCAAGGCAAGCTCAATCAGGACAAGAGCCAGCTGCTTCAGCAAAAGAACCAGCTACTTCAGCAGCTTCAGCAAGTACAGACCCTAGAGCTAGATAAAGAAGTCAGCCAGGGACAGATTGATAGCTTCTTTCAGGTGGCTATAGGTGACCACATGATCAAGAAGATGCAAGTCGAAATTCTATTGAAAGACGGTATCGTGCAAGATATTCGTGGCGAACTCTAAGGGTGCGCTGTAGAGAAGCACAGTAGAGATGACCCGCAACGGGATACAATTAGGCGCTAGCAATTTGCTAGCTATCTTCTGTTGTCCACCACAGCCTCATTCATGATTCGCGAAGTCTTTATGCCTGCTCTTAGCTCCACTATGACTGAGGGAAAGATTGTCTCTTGGGCTAAGTCTGCGGGCGATAAGGTTGAAAAGGGCGAGACGGTCGTTGTCGTTGAATCCGACAAGGCCGATATGGATGTGGAGTCTTTTTATGAAGGCTACCTAGCAGCAATTGTGACCGAAGCGGGCGAGATGGCCCAGGTGAACGACGCGATCGCCTTCTTAGCCGAAACCCCAGAAGAAATCGAAGCTGCCAAGCAAAAGGCCGCCGACCTAGCTAACGGTTCTGCGCCCGCACCCCCTCCAACGCCTAGCCCTGCCACCCCAGAAACACAGATAGCCACTACAGCACCCACTAGCGCCCCTGCCGCCCAAAACGGCAGCCCGGCATCGGCTGCGCCTCCATCTCAGCCATCTTCTGGCCGCGTCATTTTTTCCCCTCGTGCGCGCAAGCTAGCCAAACAGCTAAACGTAGATCTCACTACCGTCAAAGGCTCCGGTCCGCATGGCCGAGTCATCGCTCAAGACATTGAACTAGCGGCAGCCAAACCGCCTACGCCGACTGCGGCCCAGCAGACAACCGTACCAGCCACTACAAGCACTTCACCCGCTACTGCTTTACCAGTTGTCCCTGGTGCCTCCAAAGCATCGGTACCGGCGGTATCACCGCCAGCTTCCTCTGCCGCACCCGGAGAGCTAGTCGCTTTCAATACGCTTCAGCAGGCAGTCGTTCGCAACATGGACGCCAGCTTGAGCGTACCTGTCTTCCGCGTCGGCTACACCATCACCACCAACGAGCTAGACAAGCTGTACAAACAAATCAAGCCCAAAGGCGTGACCATGACCGCGCTGCTAGCCAAAGCCGTCGCCGTCACCTTACAAAAGCATCCAGTCGTGAATGCTAGCTTTGCCCCTACTGGTATTCAGTACAGCAGCAGCATTAATATTGCCGTCGCTGTCGCCATGCCAGACGGAGGATTGATCACGCCAGTGCTGCGCGGCGCAGACCAGATGGATATCTATTCGCTCTCTCGCGTCTGGAAAGATTTAGTAGCTAGGTCGCGCAGCAAGCAGCTCGCCCCAGAAGAATACAATTCCGGCACCTTCACACTTTCCAATCTGGGCATGTTTGGCGTGGACAGCTTCGATGCGATTTTGCCACCTGGCCAAGGCTCCATCCTGGCGATCGGCAGCTCTCAGGCCAGAGTAGTGGCGACCCCTGACGGGATGATGGGCATCCGCAATCAGATGCGCGTCAATATGACCAGCGATCATCGCATCATCTACGGCGCGGATGGCGCTGCCTTCCTCAAAGACCTGTGCGATCTGATTGAAAACAACGCTCAGTCTCTGACGCTGTAACCTTAGCAGCGCATTCTTTGAGCTTTGCCCTGCGTTTCGTTTCGAGGCTTCACAAGTACAAACAATTAAACGGCTTCTAATAAGCGAAGACTAACAAGCAAGGAAAAGAAACTTAAGGGAATTGTAATAGTAAAACTTGCTACTACACTTTCGGCTGCATGACCTTTTTTCATTCTCTGTCCTCTCAGAATCCAGGTTCTGATGGAAATCAACTTGCCGATGCAGGGGCATCTTCCACCTTGCCTCGTACGCTGACGCTGACCGAAACGCTAGGATTTGGGCTGACTGGGCTACTGCTGTGGATCACCGTCGCACCCGGCGTCCATGCAGAACTGGGGGCACAGTCGATGTGGGTCTGGGTTCCTGGCGCGATTCTGGGGGCGATCGTCAACTTTCAGGTGCGTCAGGTCGGTCAGCAGTTTCCTAACGTGTCGGGAGGAACATCCGGTTATCTTGGCCGTCTTCTGCCGGAGATGCCTTGGATAACTCGCTATGCGGCCATTGGGTATTGTCTTAGCTGGATAGCTGTCATCCCCATTAACGCCATCATCTTGACGGAGCTAATCCAAACAAACTTAGCGTCGCTGGGAATTGATCCGCCTGAGATCAGCTTGAAGGTGGGGTTTGTGCTGTTGCCCTTCCTGGTCGCGTTTAGCGGCAGCCGGGCACTAAGCACGCTGCATTTGGTTTTCTTGTTGCCTGCTGTGGGTTTGCTGCTAGTCTTCTGCATTCAAGGAAGCATTTGGGTCTTGAAGACCCATACTTCTCTAGACTGGACACCGCTGTCATCAACAACAACAAACTTTTCTGTAGTGGGATGGGCCAAATGGTATCTCAATGGAACGTATGCGTTCTATGCCTGTGAAACGGCTGCAGCGTTTGTTGCTGACAGCAAGCAACCCCAAAAAACGCTGCAGAGCCTAGTTGTCGTGGCGGGTCTGATTCCGGTAGCTTACATTGTCGGTCCCTGGCTACTGCTGCACTTGACAGTCAACATTATCGGCTCTGAGAACACTTTTCTGACGCTATTGACTGCTGCCAAGCCATATTGGGGGGCAGCAACATCACTGCTAGTAACTTTTTTGGTCGTATCTAGCTCCTTGCTGGCGTTTGCGACCGCTGTATCCATTTCACCGCGAGTGCTCTATCAGCTAGCCAAAGACCAGCAGCTGCCGTCACTGTTTGCCCAGGTATCTGAGCAAGGTGTATTCGGCCCAGGACTAGGGCTGGTACTGCTATTGGCTCTAGCAGGCTTGGTATGGGGCGATGTACACCAGATTGTGATGGTGACTGGGGTAGGCTGGTTAATTTCTTTCATCGTGCTGCACATAGGGCTGTGGTTTCAAAGAGGACGAACAAAAGCGCAGGAACAAGCGACTGGACTTGGAAGCATTCTGCCGTGGCTAGCACTGGCGATGGCAGGGCTAGAA
>JBCCOH010000206.1:0-4270 GCA_039111275.1 Cyanobacteria bacterium P01_D01_bin.1
GCCGCATCTACGCTCACCAGCTCTTTTTCTGGATAGCGCAAAGCGGTCAGCCGCAGTCCATACACACAGCCTGTATCGATATCGATAGTGTTATTCAACCATTCCGCTTCGGCAACGGGCGTATGACCGTGGACGACCATTGCTGAGCCTCGATAGTCTGTCGCCCAATTCTGTCGAATCGGTAGACCAAACTGATCGGTCTCGCCTGTGGTTTGGCCATACAGCGCAAAGCTCCGCACATAGCCGGAGCCGCGGCCCTGCAGCTCTTCTCGTAACCCAGCGTGGGCGACGAATAGCTTGCCATCATCTAGGACGTAGTGACTAATTAGAGACTTGAGGAATGCTTGAATTTCTTGGGTATCGCGATCGCGTCTTTCTTCCTCTATCGCTTCAATCTGTGCCAGCGTTTCCGCCATGCCGTGGGTGACTTTCACGTTCTTACCATTGAGCTTGCGAATTAGCTTGTGCTCGTGATTACCCATGATGCACATACCCGATCTGGCTTCAATCATGTTGTGCACTAACCTCAGCGTGTCTAGAACGCGCGGTCCACGATCAATCAAATCACCCAGAAAAATTGCTTTTCTCCCGGCTGGATGCACGTAGGTTGGGAAGTGCCAAAAGGAATCAGCGCTTGCCGTCGAGTTTTGCGTCTGATAGCCCAGCTGCTTTAGCAACTGTTCTACTTCGTCACAGCAGCCATGCACATCGCCAATAATGTCAAAGGGACCATGCTCTTGCTTGCGATTGTTCCACAGCGGCTGCCTTTCGATCTCGACTGCGTTGATTTCTTCGAGAGAATTTAGCTTGTAGATGTAGCGAAAGCCCTCTTTCTTTAATCCTTTGAGCGATCGCTTCAACGCTCTAGTTTGGTTGTTCACCACGTGCGGGCCGAACTGTCTGTCTGGCCGATGTCGATTGCGTTCGTGGCAGAAAGCGGCAGGGAGATTGAAGGCGATCGCAACCGAAAAGAAATGGTACGCCTTCGCCAGCTTCAGCAGAGAACGGCGCGCTTCTCTTTGCACATTAGTCGCGTCAATTACCGTCAACTTTCCCCTTTTCAGGCGCTTCTCTAAAATGTAATGCAGCACTTCAAAGGCATCTTTTGTCGCTGACTGATCAGTCTCGTCATCAGACACCACGCCCCGAAAATGATCGGACGACAGAATCTCCGTTTGAGCAAAATGCTTACGCGCGAAAGTAGATTTCCCAGCCCCCGACGAACCAATCAGAATCACCAAAGAAAACTCTGGAAATGTAAGTTTCATCTGCGTCCCTCCCTTTTCACAAACACGCCCATCTGACTTGGCGTTCCTACCTCTGGCGCATCAAAGCCAATTCCCTGAAACTCTACGCTGTAGCCAAACTGTTGACAAACCTTCTCAGCCCAATCTTGAAACTCCTGCCGCGTCCATTCAAACCGATGGTCTCGATGGCGCAGATGTCCTTTCTCTAGCGTCGGAAACAGCACATTGAATTCAGCATTGGGCGTGGTGATCACTATAACCGGAGGCTGAGTAGACTGAAACAGCACCTGCTCAAACGCAGCTAGTCGATCTAGATCCATATGTTCAATCACTTCAATTACTGCCGCCGCGTCATAGCCCATCAGCCGCTGATCTCGGTAGGTCAAAGATCCCTGCATCAGCTGAATTCTCTCTCTTTGATGCACTGGAATCTGTTCTACTCTCAATCTCTTTTTTGCCGTTTCTAACGCCCGGAAGGACACATCCACCCCCATCAGCCGCTCAAAGAACCGATCTTCTAGCAGCACCGCCAGCAAACTGCCTTCGCCACAGCCTAGATCGATCACTCGTTTTGCGTTATGAGCCTTTAGCACCTCAGCGACTAGAGTCATGCGTTGCTGGTTAAGAGTTACAGGTTTTCTTGCCGCTAGCTTCTGCCAACCTTGGGCAGCTCGCTGCGCTTTGGCATCTGGATCTTCTCCATCCATTAGCTGTGAGAGCGCCGCTTCTGACAGCTTGCGCACTTTTTTGAAGTATCGCTGAGTAATTTGTTCTTTACTTGGATGCGCTTTTAGCCAGCTTTCACCGTGACGCAGCAGCTTGTCTACTTCATCACCTCCAAACCAATAGTGCTTGTCTTCGTCCATCACCGGAATCAGCACGTAGAGATGGCTGAGCAGATCTGACAGTCGAATTGTATGGCTGAGTGTGACTGACAAATAGCGGCTGTCTCCCCAGTCGGGGAATGTCTCATCTAGTGGCAGCGGCTTGGCTGTTACCTCATAGCCTAGCGGTTCAAACAGGTCTTTTAGAAAAGTTTCTCCGGCCTGACAGGGGAGAACTGGCAGGGTGGCTGTGAGAGGGATTTTGGTATTGGCTAGACTAGAACGGTCTTTGCAGCGGCCAGAGAGGGCACTGGCGAATATTTTTGCGATCGCAACACTCAAAAAAGAAGACGCCACATAAGGGCGGTCGTTCACATACTGATCGAATATCCCATTCTGTTGTCCATTCTGTCGGCTACTGTGGCGAGCAGATTTCCCTCGCACTAACCCTACCGGATCAACCTCCAACAGCAGCGCCACCGTACAGCGCTCAGCGCTCGCCTCCGGATAAAAAACATGCGCTTGACCAAATCCCAATGCAAAAGTCTGAGTCCGCTCCGGATGCTTGTGCAATAGATAGCCCAGATCAGTTGCAGGCTGATGTGTCGTTGACAGCGTTAGCAGCATTACATAGTTGACAAGAATTGATACGTAGTCATGTTAGCTGTGATTACTACAGCGAGGCTATGACAGCTCACAATTTATGACAGCTCACAATTTGTGACAGCTCACAGCTACAGTGAGGCCAGATTAGTGAGACAAGACTAGAAAGATTGGTAAAGCTAGTAGGTACAATCGTCTGCATAAAGTCGTCTATCCCAATTCTGCTTCGAGCCATTTCACACACTGCCATCTCACGCACTGTCAACAGATAATTCACACCCAAAAATATTCGCAAAGACTATGAATAAACCTTTCTCGTACCTGAGAGCGACCTGTTCGATAATATTTTTCTGTTTGCTGACGGCTAACCCTTCGACTGCATCAGAACTTCCCAAAGATGACAGCGACACAGCAGTCAATGAAAATGTGCAGATGACGCAGACGACGCAGGTTTTGGAAACCCAAGGAGAAAGCCTACCGCCCGCAATGCCGATCTCTGAAATCTCGGCAGAGACTGTAGCAAAAGTTGAAGAACTGCTGAGCATAACCGATACCGAAGCGCTAAACCTTCAGGTGATGGAATCTATGGTGGACCAGTTTAGGCAGGTCATCACGGATGTTCCAGATGATTGGTGGGACCGGTTCCTAGACAAGATTGACTATGCAGAGCTCAACCGACTGGTCATTCCGATCTACGCACAGCATTTCACCATAGAAGAGTTAGACGCCATCATTGCCTTCTACAAAACGCCAGCGGGTCAAACCGTGCTCGAAAAGATGCCTTCGGTTCTCCAAGACAGCATGCTAGTCGGGCAGCAATGGGGTATGGAAATCGCCAGGCAAGTCCTAGACGATCTAGAAGCAGAAGGCTATGCGGTACCTGACGAACCATTCATTCTGTGAACCGTTCATCTTGCGAACAGTTCTGCCTTATGGAAGATAGCTCAGCCTGTTGCTTGACGATTCAATTAGTAGAAGAAAAGAAGCAAAAAACGTAGGCATTATAAGATTTCTAGTAGCCCGCGTTAGTTGCAAGCACTTCATTCAAGGTGGTTTCATGGCTTCACGCATGGTTACAGCGCTACGAAAAATGACTGGTCGCATGGCGATCGCGCTAGTCGGTATGTTCCTATGTTTAGGACTCATCCCAACACCGATTCAGGCCGCACCGTTTGAGAGTGCAAGTACAATAGACGTCGATACGACAGCCGTTTCCTCTGATGCTCTTTCCCCAGAAAAACTGAGTCAGAAAAGAGCCGAACGCCGCCAAGCTCAAAGCCAAGCCTCCGCAGCAGCCAATACAGAAAACGAAGAATCGGCAACTGACAAGCTCAACCTAGAAGAGATAGTCGAAGACAACGTTCTACTAGGTAACGAGCCAGAGCCATCCACCGACGCTGTCAATATGCCCAGTCGCTAGACACCAACAGATAACAAAGTAGGGGCATAGCATGCTACGGTACGTGTTTAGCGTCCCTATACGGTTAGCAGTAAACCCGTTATGAAAAAGAGAGCTTAAGGTAGAAGTCTACCGATTCATAGTCCTCGTTCATTGAGAAACGCGTCACTCTCTACCAATCAGTATCGCCCGGAAGC
>JBCCOH010000207.1:0-4115 GCA_039111275.1 Cyanobacteria bacterium P01_D01_bin.1
CTGATTCATTCAGATCCTGTATATGTAGAGGAGTGGGAAGCGCCATCTAACATCAATAAATATTGACATACTACCCACTTCCGCTTGAAACAGGACCAAACTCTATACAGAAGCGTCACACACCTATGCAGGCAAACTCATAAGCCAATCCTGGCCGACTAGCCAAAACAAAAAGATCAGCACCAGGCTCATTACTCCGAGCAGATTCTCGAATCGCTCAGGTGCATGGGGCAATTTGACCGACAGCTTTTGAAAGACTAAGAGATAGGCTAGCCAGC
Organism: Cyanobacteria bacterium P01_D01_bin.1; assembly: GCA_039111275.1. Lineage (GTDB taxonomy): Bacteria > Cyanobacteriota > Cyanobacteriia > Phormidesmidales > Phormidesmidaceae > Phormidesmis. The sequence goes on from JBCCOH010000207.1 coordinate 279, forward strand.
CAGCCGCGATAGTGGCGAGGGGTTTGACAATATTACTGAGGCTGTAGGCGTCGTAGTAGAGAGCATTGGCTAAAACTAACCCGCTGAGGAGTACGACTAGGGCTGGCCAGAAACCGGGCTTTGCCTTACTTTCGGATTGTGAAGTATGGGGTAGAAAAATGAACTTAGCGAATGAAACAGCGGTGCCGAATGCAGCGATATTCATCCCGATAACTTGCCACGGTAATAGGTTCTTCGAGGTTAGGACTTTGGCTCCAAACCCTGATAGCAGTGGAAACCCCGAGATGGAAAAGCTGGCGATTAATAAGGTGATCCAAACGGGTGTAGGGATAGGGTTTTCCTTTAAAGCTTTGATATTGCGGCTGGATAGGTTGCCAGCAATCAGAAACAAGGCTGACTTCACCAGGCCGTGGGTGAGCGCATAGAAGCCGCCTACTGCTGGCGCTGCCAGGATAAACCCAATCTGGGAAACCGTATGAAAGGCCAGAATACGCTTACTGTCTTTGGAAAATACGGCATAGCTAACGCCCAATAATGCTGTCGACACCCCAAAGAAACGCACGACCGGATCCAGCTCAGGCACTATGAGGGCAAAACGAACCAGAGGATAGACGCCTGTTTTGACCACAACGCCTGATAGCAGCGCAGAGATAGGGGTTTCTGATTCGGAATGAGTCAGTGGCAGCCATAACCCCGAGATAAAGATGCCGCCCTTGGTCAAAAGGCCAACGAAGAGAAAGGCGATCGCCACAGTTGGCGCGTCGGCTAGCCCAGCAAAGGCAAATGAATTGCTCGATTGATAGACTATCACCGCCCCCAGCAGGTAAAACAGCATCGCCGTATTGCTAATAAACAAATAGCGCAGCCCTACCCAGATAGAGCGATCGGTGCGAGGGTAGGCCATCAGCAAAAATGCGGCTACGCCAACGACTTCTAGCGCAACGTAGACGCTCATCAAATCGGCGCTGGCAAAGACGGCATTAACGCTGCCATGCAATATGACAATCTGGGTATAGAAAAAAGCGCATTTTTCGCTCCGCCAGCAGTAGAGAATAACTGCCAGGGTGACGACCGCATTGGTCAAAATAAAGAACCCGCTGATGTCGTCAATCAGCAGGCTGACGCCAAAGCTATCTAGTAGTTGGAAGCTAAGAGGGGCTGGGTTAAGCACGTACCACAGCCCGTAGGCCAGCGAAATCAGCGAAACGGCGATCGCCAGAATCCGGTCTAGTACGGGCAGCAGATAGATGCCAAATCCTACGAAAAGGGGCAGACCCAGCCAAATCAGGCCAAGGTCAGCAGGGGCTAATGTCATGGTTGCTCTCGAAGCACTTTATACCAAAACTACATTAGTGTGACTGTATTGACGTAGCTAGAGTTTTTGGATGGAGCGATTTAACTTTAAGGTTTTTAGGCGGTTTTGGGCGATCGCGCGGTCCTATTGGGTAGGAGACGAGAAGTGGAAAGCCAGAGGGCTGCTGCTGCTGATTGTGGTGCTGCTGCTGGGCTATACCGGCCTCAGCGTGCTGCTAAATACGCAAAGAGGAGAGCTGATTTCGGCGCTGTCGGCCAAGAGTGAGAGCCGTTTTTGGACGACGGTGTGGGTGTTCATTGGCATACTAATCGCCTATGCACCGCTGCTAGCAGGCTATACGTATCTGCGCGATCGCCTCGGTCTAGAGTGGCGACGCTGGTTGACCAATCGCTTTGTTGATCGCTACTTTCAAAACCGCGCCTTCTATCAGATCAATCAATTCAATCTAGAAATAGACAACCCCGACCAGCGAATTGCCGAAGATGTAAAAAGCTTCACTCAAGAGTCTTTGACGCTGGCGCTAGTGGTGATCAGTTCGGTGCTAGAGATAATTGCGTTTAGCGGTGTGCTGTGGGGAATTTCTAGGGAGCTAGTTTTGTTCTTGGTCGCTTACGCGGTAGTTGGCACGGTGCTGACGGTCGGCGTGTTTGGCCAGCCGCTAGTAAAGCTAAATTTTGAGCAGCTCAAGAAAGAGGCAAACTTTCGATTTGGCCTGGTTAGAGTCAGAGAAAATGCAGAGGCGATCGCGTTCTACCAGGGCGAAGACCAGGAATCCAATCAGGTAAAAGAGCGCTTCCTCGCCGCGTTCGACAACTACAAAAAACTCCTAATCTGGGAGCTGAGCCTTAATGGCCTAACCAACTTCTATGAGTTCATTCCCTTTGTCCTGCCCGCGATTGTCGTTGCCCCTAGCGTATTTAGCGGCGAAGTAGAAGTCGGGAAAGTCAGCGAGGCACAAGGCGCGTTTATCCGGGTTTTCTTTTCGCTCAACGTGATTGTGGCTAGGCTCCAGTCGCTGACTGCATTTGGCGCTGGTATCGATCGCCTGTATGACTTCTCTGAAGCGATTGGTGAGGAGACAAAGGTAGAAGTAGTAGCCGTCGATGAGACCAAAAGCGAGACTGATAGCGAAGCAGAAACTGAGGCTAATGACCAGATAGAAGGCGAAACGGAAGGCCAAACAGACGGCAAAACAGAAGATGAGACAGAAAGCGAGATCGAGAAGCAGCCAGTGATTAGCTTTGAATCTTCTTCTGAGCTGGTTTTGCAGTCTCTAACGCTGCAAACGCCAAACTATCAGCGCACTTTGATCGAAGATCTTTCGCTGACAATAGCGGCCCAAAGTTCGCTGCTAGTGATGGGTCCGAGTGGATGTGGAAAAAGTTCATTGATGCGTGCGATCGCAGGACTTTGGACTTCTGGCGAAGGTACCATCGCTAGGCCCAGCTTAGAGGACCTGCTGTTCCTCCCTCAAAAGCCGTACATGATTTTAGGCAGTCTGCGCCAGCAGCTGTGCTATCCCTACCCGGATGCGGATATAGAAGATAGCAAGCTGACCAAAGCGCTTCAGCAGGTAAACTTGCCAAACCTAGAAGAGCGCTTTGGCCTAGCGGCCCAAACGGAGTGGAGCGACGTGCTCTCTTTGGGCGAACAGCAGCGGCTCAGCTTTGCCCGTGTCCTGATTCATCAGCCCAAGTACGTCATCCTTGACGAAGCGACTAGCGCTCTCGATCAAACCAATGAAAAGACGCTGTACCATCAGCTAGCCGCTATGCAAACCGCTTACCTTAGTGTCGGACACAGCCCTTCTCTCAAAGATTATCATCACGCTCTTTTGCATCTAGCAGAAGACCATAGCTGGACAGTTCAGTCCCTAGAAAAATAGCCTTCTACAGTATCTCCAAGACCTCACCAAAAACTCCCTTTCGGGGGGTTTGGGGGAGGCAGTGCGGCCCCCAAGCAGGATGTAACGACTCCAAGCAAAGGAGGGGGGCGGGGAGGAAAGCCCCGCTCTTGCTGCCTTGCCTCTTATACTGAATCCTGACTGCTTGCCCCTGAATTCCCGAAGGGCGCAGCAATGCTAGCGCCCCTACGGTTTATCGCGTTTAATCGGGGTCATCTACATCAAACGCCGCACTCGCCTGCACTGGGCTAAAAGAGAGCTGGTAGCGATAGAGCGCCACAGGCTGTCCCTTTGCCTTGAAATAGTCAGGATCTGGCGGAGAAAGATAGATGGCCGTAATCTGGTCGGCCACGATTGGAAAGTTGGCATCGCCGCGCTTGCGGTACACTGTCGTATTTTCTACCTCGTTTAGGTACACAGTTGGCGAATCGCCCGCAGAGAAAGCACGCCCCGGATTGCGGAAGAACTGCTGAAAAATCTCAGTGGTCGCAAATGTTCCTAAGTTTGGCGTCTCTACCTTTCGCCCTGTGACGGTAGAGATCAGTTGCTGATTGTCCTTTAGAAAAGTAATCTGTCGATTTGGATCGTCTGGATCTACTTTTACCGCCTTTACCCAGTC
>JBCCOH010000208.1:0-4107 GCA_039111275.1 Cyanobacteria bacterium P01_D01_bin.1
CGAAGACGAAGCGTTTGCAGCCTTCCACCGATATTTTCCCGGCGCTCCACTGCTAATAGACACTTACGACACAGTGTCCGCTGCCGAGCGGCTAGCGCAAAAGGCGACAGACAGCTCATCGTTAAAAGGCGTCAGAATTGATTCTGGGAACCTCGCCGAAGTTTCCAAACAGGTGCGATCGCATCTACCCGACACACCAATTTTTGCCAGTGGCGATCTCGACGAACATGCGATCGCCGCTCTCCGGGCCGCAGACGCCTGCATAGACGGCTACGGTCTCGGCACCAAGCTAGTCACTGGCACCCCTGTCAACGGCGTCTACAAACTCGTCGAAATCGACGGCATCCCCGTTATGAAAGAATCCAGCGGCAAGCTCACCTATCCAGGCCGCAAGCAGCTCTTTCGCCGCTACGACGAAGCCGGCAAGATAGTCGGCGATCGCCTCGCGCTCTCTATAGAAAGCGCCCAAGGAAATGAAATCCCCCTACTGCATAGAGTCATGCACGATGGTATCCAGATTACTGAACCCGACAGCCTCGATGCAATCGCCCAGCGTACCACCAAGACCGTTCAATCCCTTCCTGACTCTATCCGCCGCCTACAAGACCCAGACCCTCTACCCATCGAACTCTCGCAGGGACTAGAAAGCCTCACCCAGTCCACTCGAAAACAGTCTGCTTAGATTTTCCTACAGCCAAAACCTCAACTTCCCCATTCATCATTCCGCCTTCCTACTTCCTATTTCCTGCCATGCCCCGCATCGCCCTCTTTGGCACCAGCGCCGACCCGCCGCATCTAGGTCATCAGAGTATTCTCCTCTGGCTGTCCACTCACTTCGACCAGACAGTCGTCTGGGCTGCGGATAACCCTTACAAAGAGAGACAGTCTCCAATTGGCGATCGCGCCCAAATGCTGCGGCTGCTGATCGAGACGCCACCTGTCTCAAGCGCAACAGACAACATCGTTGTTAACCAACAGCTAAGCGATCGCTATTCCATCAACTCAATCACCCAAGCCCGTCAGATTTGGCCAAAGGCGGACTTTAGCTTCGTTGTTGGGGCGGATCTGCTGGCCCAGCTACCTAGCTGGTATCAGGCCGAAGAGATTTTCAAGCAGGTTAAGCTGCTGGTGTTTCCTAGGCCGGGTTATCCGCTCGAAGACTCTGCCTTGGTCAGGCTGCGATCGCTCGCCACCGTAGAAATCGCTCATCCCCCCATTCAGTACAACGTATCGTCTAGCACCTACCGCCAAACTCGCTGCAATAGCGACAGACAGTCGGACCCTTCTTTTAGCACGCTTCCCCCCGTTATCCGTGACTACATCACTGAGCACGATCTCTACCCATGCCTACAACAAACCACCCCCGAAAAAATCTCGACAGGCCGTTAGCACCTGCCAACTTATCTACAAACCAGTCGATAGAACAATCCGCTAACTCTGCAAAACTGGCTGATTTCAAGGTTGGGGTAGACACCGTCATCTTTTCTGTAGACACGGTGCAGCATCGCCTGTTAGTCCTGCTCGTGATGCGGCATCAGGATCCCTTCAGCGACTATTGGAGTCTGCCTGGTACGTTGGTTAGAGAAGGCGAATCATTAGAAAATGCTGCCGATCGCGTGCTAACCGAAAAGATTCGGGTTAATAATCTTTATCTAGAACAGCTCTTTACCTTTGGTGGACCCAACAGAGATCCGCGAGAGTCTGAAGATGCCTACAATGTACGCTATCTTTCGGTGAGTTACTTCGCGCTAGTTCGCTTTGAAGATACGGCGCTGATTGCCGATGGTGTTAGCGGGATTGCCTGGTATCCGCTAGCTAGAGTGCCGCAGCTAGCCTTTGACCACAATCAGATTTTGACCTACGGCTATCAGCGACTGCGCAGCAAGTTGGAATATAGCCCAGTGGCGTTTGATGTGCTGCCCGAGATGTTTACACTAGGCGATGTCTATCAGCTCTACGCCACCGTGCTAGGAGAAGACTTTTCTGACTATTCAAACTTTCGGACGAGGCTGCTAAAGCTAAGAGTGCTAAAAGATACGGGTATCAAGACTTCTCGAGGAGCAGGAAGACCCGCGAGTCTCTATCGGTTTGATGCAGAAGCATTTGAACCTTTGAAAGATAAACCCATGGTGTTTTTATAAAGGTGTTTTTATGAGAATTGTGATCGCACAAATCAACCCTACCGTCGGCGATCTCTCTGGCAACGCTCAGCGCATTCTCGATGTTGCTAGACAGGCTGCTGATTTCGAGGCCGATTTGCTACTCACACCCGAGCTTTCACTCTGTGGCTATCCGCCTAGAGATCTGCTAATGCGTCCGAGCTTTATCACCAAAATGAAGGCGCAAGTAAAAGAATTAGCTAAAGCGCTACCGCCCAATCTATCCGCACTTGTGGGCATTGCTGAAGACAATTTGAGCGCAGCCAAAGAGGGCGAGAAACCCATCTTCAACAGCATGGCACTCTTGCAAAACGGCAAAGTACAAGAGATTTTTCACAAGCGGCTACTGCCTACTTACGATGTTTTCGACGAAGACCGTTATTTTGAGTCGGGTACAGAAGCCAGTAGCTTTGTTCTTCAATTAGACCAAGAGTCTGTTCATATCGGCGTCACTATCTGCGAAGACCTTTGGAACAATGAGACTTTTTGGGGTAAGCGATCCTATTCAATTAATCCGACTCAAGAGCTGGTCGACAGCGGCGTTGATGTAGTTGTCAATCTGTCAGCTTCTCCGTATGTGTGCGGCAAGCAAACAGTTAGAGAAAACATGATCGCGCATGAGGCCAAACAATACCAAAGGCCAATTGTGTATGTGAATCAGGTCGGTGGAAATGACGATTTGGTTTTCGATGGTCAAAGCGTTGCTTTCAACCGTCAAGGCAAGCTAGTCAGCCGCTCTGCTGCTTTTTCAACAGATTTACAGATAGTTGATTTTGAGACTGCTAAAGCAGATCTTCTAGCGGCGACCGTAAAGCCGATGGCATCAACAGCAGATGCTGAGATATGGGCGGCGCTGGTGCTAGGCGTAAAGGACTATGCGCGTAAGTGTGGGTTTAGCAAGGCGGTGATTGGCTTGAGCGGTGGGGTGGATTCTGCGCTGGTGAGTGCGATCGCCGCCGAAGCCCTCGGCCCCGAGAACGTACTCGGCATCCTTATGCCCTCCCCCCACAGCTCCGACCATTCCATCAGCGACGCCGAGCAGCTAGCCAAAACCATAGGCATCACCACTCAAAAGCTTCCAATCGGAACGCTAATGTCTGGCTACGATACGACGCTAGATAGTTTGTTCGAAGGCACAGAAAGCGGCGTCACCGAAGAGAATCTTCAGTCCCGCATTCGCGGCAATCTGCTAATGGCCGTCAGTAACAAATTTGGCCATCTACTGCTGACCACTGGCAACAAGTCAGAGATGGCCGTCGGCTACTGCACGCTCTACGGTGATATGAACGGCGGTCTAGCGGTGATAGCAGATGTCCCCAAAACTCGCGTCTACTCTATCTGCCGCTGGCTCAACCGCGAAAAAGAGATGATTCCGAACAACATTATCACCAAGCCGCCGAGCGCTGAACTCAAACCTGGACAAGTTGATCAAGATTCACTCCCAGACTATGAGACTTTGGACGACATCCTAGAACGTCTGGTTCAAAAGCAACAGTCCGCCGACGATATCATCGCGGCTGGCCATCAGCCCGTTGTTGTAGAGAAAGTAATTAAGTTAGTCACCCGCTCAGAATTCAAGCGTAGACAAACTCCACCAGTACTAAAAGTAACCGACCGCGCCTTTGGCATGGGCTGGCGAATGCCAATCGCTAGCTGCTGGTCGCTAGAACTGTCGGCGGTATCAAATAGTTTGACTAGATGATATTTGACTGTGTGATAAGGAACAGCCAAACACCAAGTCGCGTTACCAAATGTTGAGTTATTAGACGTAGCGATACGAGAATGAATCTTTCAAAGACGTATCACACTCACGGTTCGCTCAAAAATATAGCAGAATATCAAATAGTCTAATTGCCCCCTAAATCCGTATTCTAGCTAAGCTATGGCCGAGTTAATCAGTAACGAGCGCGTTGATGATATTCCGTTGCTGTTAAGCCAGATGCAGAAA
>JBCCOH010000209.1:0-4071 GCA_039111275.1 Cyanobacteria bacterium P01_D01_bin.1
GAGCGGCTGTATCCCCGCAAAATACCAAATGCCTACCCTCTAGCTGGTACCAGCCAGCTTGAATCATAAGCTCAGAAGTCTGCTCAGGTGAAGGCTTTGAGAGGTTCATATCTTGGTCTTGTCGCACTGAACGCGGCTGGATCGAATTCGAGCGCTCTGGTGAAGGTTCACTGGCATCAGCCGCCCGTGCAACAACCGTGATAATTTCGGCTCCACTAGCCGTACGCTTAATATCCGGTGACTGCTTCGAGGGTAGCGCTGTCCTATCTTCGGTTTGCTTTTGCTTTCGAGCGGCTGCTCTGAGCCGTCTTTCCTGAATAGTGGCTTTTAGCTCCTTTGCTGTCATCGTCTCGCCTTGCTCGGCTGCCCGCAAAATCTGCTCGCGTAGCTCTTCTGGCACGGAGGGAGAGGCTAGCTGATAGAGCAAAGAGGTCGCAATGTTGACTTTTGCAAGGTTTGCAAATCTATCGCCAAAGGTCTCGTACACATTAATAAAGTTGTAGGCTGTGCGCTGGCTCCAGCCAAACTCAGTCTTGATCCAGGTGAGAAACTGACCGTATTTTAGGCGCGCTCGCACATCCGATAGCTTTTGTCCAATCTCCCACACGTCTTGAGCGGATCGTCTTAGCCGCTCACGAATCTCACCCGTACGCTGCTGGACAACTGACCGATGGGCAGCCTCCAGGCCGTCGTAGTCGAACAGGGTAGTAATCGGCGCAGCCTTAGTAAGATGGGTCATATATTGTATGTAAACTTCAAATCCGAACTATCTAGACGCAGCATCCGATCAGCTTAAAGCCATAATATCAAAACATTTCTAACGCTGTCGCTCATAAGCTTGACTTGATAGAACCGATGTGCATCAGAATTCATTTGCCTGTGAGCACTAACGATAATGATTCGCAAAGCTGCTCAGGACTCTGTATTCTGAATTGATATAGCGTTCGTTAGAGCATTCCCAGAGTTAGCCCAGAGACAGAATGAACCCACCTCCCCAGCAGAGAGGCCAGCAGAGAGGAAACCCCCTATGGAAAGTTATTCAGTTTTACTGGACGACTGCACATAGATCGCAAAGACGAGCGGTGGTAGCTGGGCTGTTCTGGCTGACGGTGCTCTCTATCTGCGTAGGAATTGTTCTCGTTTTTGAAAGTATTCAGCGTGGAGAGTTCATCTCGGCTTTAGCGGCTGGCGATTCGCAGCGGTTTCAGACTGCACTGGTTCGGTTTGTTGGCATTTTGTTGCTTAGCGCGGTGCTGCTGTCGCTGAGTGCTTTTGTGCGTGATCGCCTTGGATTGCAGTGGCGCAAAGGGCTCTCGCAGCAGGTGATGAACGCCTACCTGGCTGACAGGCACTACTACCATCTACCCGAAGATGTCGACAATCCCGACCAGCGCATCTCTGAGGACATTCGCAATACTTCGCAGCTATCGGTAGTTATATTCGCGACCTTCCTAGAATCTGGCGTACAGCTAATTGGCTTTGTGGGCGTACTACTGTCTATCTCCTTCGGGCTCACGGGCTTTTTGTTGATATATGCGATCATCGGCAGCGGCATTGTCACCTTTGTATTTGGCATTCGGCTCACCCGCATCAATGCCGAACAACTCAAGCGAGAAGCTGACTTTCGCACTAACCTGATTGACGTTCGTGAAAATGCCGAATCTATCGCTTTCTATCAGAAGCAGACTGTAGAGTCTGACGAGTCAGTTTCTAGCCAGCCATCTTCTAGCCAGCTAGCTGCGAATCCAGAACAGCGAACCTCTACACAGTTGTTTGGCCGGGTAGTTCAGAACTTCAATCGATTTATTCGCTGGCAGCTAGGCTTAGACTGTTTTCAAAATGGCTATCAGTATCTCACTTTTATTTTGCCTAGTCTGATTCTGGCCCCTAGAATCCTAGCAGGCGATCTAGAAATCGGTGCTATTGTTCAATCTCAGGCAGCGTTTGACCGCATTTGGCTATCGCTGAGTCTGGTCGTCGTTCAGTTTGAACAGCTCACCGCGTTAGCCGCTAGCACGAGCCGATTGCAAAGATTGATCAACGCTATTCAAGCAAGAAGTCAGGATCGAAAATCAGAGGCGCTTCAGATTTCCGATCAGCCTCGAATATCTATTGACCAGCTAACACTTTATCTGCCGCAAGGTGACCCAGAAGGCCGCCCAGAAGAAGAGTTCAAAGAATCAAAAACGCTATTAGAAGACCTTTCTTTTTCAGTATCTGAGCCGCTGCTGATTACTGGACCTAGCGGTGTTGGAAAAAGTTCTTTGGTGAAGGCGATCGCAGGTCTCTGGGAAAGCGGCCAGGGCAATATTGGCTATCCTAAGAGCGATATTCTCTTTCTTCCTCAGCAGCCATATATGACGCTCGGCTCGCTTCGTCAGCAGTTGCTCTATCCCGATAGCGATTCTCCCGAAGAGAGACGTGATCAGCACCAACATATCTCTGATAGCGATCTGTTGCAAATTATTCAAGCAGTGCAGCTACCCGAATTAGATAATCTCGACAAGATTGCAGACTGGTCCGGGCAGCTCTCCACTGGCGAACAACAGCGGCTCGCCTTTGCCCGGCTGCTAGTCAAAAAGCCCGCTTATGCCATCCTAGACGAAGCCACCAGTGCCCTATCCATGCAGCAAGAAGAAGATCTCTATCAGCAGCTAACCGCTACAGAAATTACTTTCATTAGCATCGGCCATCGCCCTAGCCTGCTCGCCTATCACTCCCAGGTTCTGACTCTCGTAGATTCACAAACCTGGAAACTGCAGAAATCTGATCCGCAGAAATCAGACCTACTTATCTAGACCTATTCACATAACGCCGCAGTCTTCCATGACTTCACCTTCTTCTACTTCACACTCATCTACTCCACTCTCTAAAAAATCTTTTGCTGCTGTCATCGCTCCCTATTGGCGCTCATCAGAAAAGTGGGGCGCGTGGGGATTGCTGGTGCTGCTGGTTTTCTTGTTGCTGATTCGCACCGGATTGCAGGTTGTCTTCTTAATCTATGGGGGAGAGCTGACCTCTGCCCTCGCTGCTCAGCAGAGCGATCGCTTCTTCCAAGCGGTCCTTGTCTTTGCAGGTATCCTAATCGTTAGCGTTCCATTTGCCTCTATCAGCGGTTACGTTCGCGACAAGCTTGGTCTCTACTGGCGGACCTGGCTCACTCAGAGCTATCTCAGTCGATATTTAAGCGATCAAACTTTCTACCAGATGCGCTTAACAGGTAGTGTCGACAACCCCGATCAGCGCATCGAAGAAGATATCAGAACCCTGACGAGAGAATCACTTAGATTGTTTGAGATTGGGCTTGAATCTGTTTTTCAGATGATCGGCTTCGCTGGACTGCTGTGGTCAATTTCTCAGCCGCTAATGGTGTTCTTGCTAGTGTATTCAGCTGTGGGAAGTGTGATCGCCTTCTTCTGTTTTGGCAGACCGCTGATCCGCATCAATGCCGAACAGCTCAACCGCGAAGCCGACTTTCGCTACGACCTCGCCCGCATCCGCGACAATTCCGAAGCGATCGCCCTTTACCGAGGAGAAGATCAAGAACGCGCTCAGAGCTGGCGGCAGTTTGGCCGCGTCTTTGACAACTTTACCCGGCTAATTCGCTGGCAGCTAGGTCTAAACCTCTTTCAAAACCACTATCGCTACGCCACCTTCATCGTCCCTGGTATTATTCTCGCCCCCAGACTCTTCGCCGGAGAGCTAGAAATCGGCGACGTCACCCAGGCAGGCGCGGCCTTCACCCTCACCCTCTCTGCCCTAGCCCTCATCGTCCTACAGCTTCAGCAGCTCACTAGCCTCGGCGCAGCCACCCAAAGACTCCAAATCCTTACAGCCACTCTCCCCTCTTCCATTACTCTCGCAAACCCTACGTCCCCGAAGGCTGAGCGGAGCGGTAGAGCTTCGCTCTTCTCGCAGAGTAGCCTGACCATCAGAAATCTCTCTTTAAACACGCCCGACGGCAAAAAGCAGCTTATCCGCGATCTATCTCTATCGCTGCCCGCTGGAGAAAGCCTGCTAATCATGGGACCTAGCGGCGTGGGAAAGAGTTCTCTGTTGCGGGCGATCGCA
>JBCCOH010000210.1:0-3913 GCA_039111275.1 Cyanobacteria bacterium P01_D01_bin.1
AGCGAATTTCCAAAGGACATGATCTTCGAGCAAGATCCCTCACAGATTCTAGATGCCCTGCTACCCCTGTATCTAAACAACCAGATTCTCAGAGCACTGCAAGAGTCTGCGGCCAGTGAACTGGCTTCACGGATGACAGCGATGAACAGCGCCAGCGATAACGCCAAAGAGCTGATGAAAACGCTCACCTTGTCCTACAACAAAGCCCGTCAGGCCGCAATTACCCAGGAGATTCTTGAGGTTGTTGGCGGTGCTGAGGCGCTTGGATAGACTAGAGCTGAGGCCCTCGAATAGACTAAATCCGAGAAGATCAAAATTTCAATAGAAAGTAGACAGCAGAGTTTAGGCTCTGCTGTTTTTTTGACAGCTCGAAGGTTCGGACCAAGTCCTAAGGAAGAGTTTAGGTGAGACTAAGCGCTGACGGCAGTTGTCGCTATCCACTGCTCTAGCGCTTCTGCGTTCTCCCAATTCTGCGACTCTACTGCTAGCTGCTGCCATTGCGGTTCGGAGAGTGATAGCAGCTTCTGCTTTTGTTGAGGAGCGATCGCACCTACCCGTTCTCGCAATCGGTCCAGAATCTGAAGCTTTTCATCCGAGAACCCTTCCGACGTTTCTAGCTCATTCAATACGTTGGCTAGTTCATCAGTAGAGCTAAGGGTTAGCAACCGATCGCTTAACTGATCAAGCTGCTGTTCACTCAGTCCCTCCAACTTGAGCCGCGCATAAGTAGGTAAGTCTCCCAGTAATCCTTTCAAAAGCTTCAGCAAAAGACCTAGAAGACCTTCCCTACGGCCCTGCTCTATTCCCTGCTCTATTCCCTGCTCTATTCCCCGCTCTATTCCCTGCTCTATTCCCCGCTCTATTCCACGTTCCATCCAGCTAGTTACAATCTCTACCACTGCTGTCTTCTCCGCTGCGTCAATGCGATCTACTTCTAGGTTAAACGTTGGTTCCTCATCTGGGTTCAACTTCAGATAAGTATCAATAAATCCGGAAATTAACTGCGTTCTAGCCGGATCTAACTTCAGCGTTACCAACAGGCGTAGGCATTCTGCTTTTACTTTTGGTCGATCTTCTACAGCGATATCCATTTTCGCCATGAGCGCCGAGGCGACGGGATTTTGCTGAGATAGAAAGTCACGCCAGCTTAGCTGATTTAGCTGAATGACTCTGTAGTTGAACTGTAGGACGGCAAAATCTGGAAAGTCTATCTTAAACTCTGTGGGGGCAGGGATTTTTGGACGGTCGTAGGAGAACACTACGATGGGATAGACCGGATAGCGGTGCTTTTCGTACAGACGGGCGAAGTAGCGGAACATGCGATCGCCAAATTCCACCTGAGCCGTTGCCTGATTCTCGATATGCACGAGGAAAAAAGAAGGCTGGCCTCGAAATTGAACTTGCGCCAGTAGGTCAGTTTCATAGCGATCGCCCTCTGTCACATCAACGAAAATTTCCTTGTCAAGAAACGTCACAGAGTCAGAATCAATATACTCCAGCATCTCCGGCAAGAACAGGTCTAGAAATTCTATGAAAAAGGTTGTGATCAGCTCTTTGAATAGTCTGTCGTGGTCGATCATGGCAGGGCGCCTACTGCCAGAAAGGTTGGGCGAATCTTACTAGCCAGTCTTTGACTCGGTAGGTGGCTTGGCAGTCGTCTTCGTTGTAGCGGAGGATGGTGTCTAGGTGAGTGCGATCGCCCGTCGTTAGCCAGTCGTCATACCAACAGATCGACTGCGCCCCGTTGGCATCTTCATCTCTCCATTCAAACCCCATCCAGCGGGCCAAATGCTTAAGTGCATAGCTTTCTACGGGTAATGCAACAGAATCAACGACTCGCTTATGGATATCCACAAATCTGTCCAACAAAGCGCTGACGTCTGTTCCATTTGTACCATAGAGCTGACCTAACCGAGCAACTGTCTGCGCCTCGTATGGGCAAAAATGATAGATCGGCGCATCGGGATAACAATTAACGAGCGAGAGAAATTCGAACCAAGCTTTCTCTTCTTCTTCTGGCTGCTCGGCAAGCAGAGCATAAAAAGTCTGTTGTTGTTTTTCATTATCTACAACCAACACACCATGCAAATAAATCAAATCCTTGTCGGGAGCGGCTTCAATATCGAAGTAGAGCTCTACATCGGTAGTCGGCACCTGATGGGCCTCTAGCGGGAAATAGCCCGTATGCAACCGAGGGATAGCGGCATCGCGGGCGGTCGCCTGAGCCTGGTAGATTAGCTTTTCGCTGAGGTGGTGTTCGGTGCCGAGTGCGGTAGTGAGCCGAGTAGCACTGACATCCGCTAGGGCTTCTACAGTCGTGAGGCCAAGCTCTACTAGCGTAGGATAGCGAGGCAGGGTGACACCTGGAAGGAGAGAAAGGTGTTTGATGGATTTTGCCTCCGCGTAGCAGTGGCTGAGCCAAGGACAGAGGCTACAGCGATTACGAGAGATAAATACTTCTGGCGCAGTAGCGGATGCCATGATCTCGTGGCAGTCGTCTAGAGCTGCTTGAAGCTTTGGCACGTAGCGTTCTAGATTGATGCTGTACTGCTTGTCTTTGAGAAATAGCCAAGCGGTTTCAGGCCAGACGCCTTGAATTTCAGCTAGCAGATAGGCGCTAAAGACAGCAGCAAGCTGGTACTCAGGCTTTGGCTTTTTGCCAAATTTGACGCTGTAGGGAACGTAGTACCAGTCACCCAGCCAGGAGTCACCCGGCTGCTTGACGAGCAGATCAGGTTCGGTGCGATAGCGAGTACCGTCTGGCCCCTCGATGACTAGGACGCCGCGATGAATGGCATTGACGCCTTCAGTCATCATGCGGTAGGTGGCAGCAGCCCCTGCTTCCCAATCGTAGCGTTCGTAGGTTGGACGGCTGAGCGGCGCGAACTGAGCGAGGATGGTTTGACGGTGATCGGCGCTGTCTTGACGGAGTTTGACGAAGTAGTCGCTGGGTGGATCTTTGACGGTGGGGTCGCCGTAGGTGTCAAGGTAGGTGCGACGGTGGCAGCGGCGATACTGAAACAGCATATGGTCAGTCAGCCACAGCTTGCCTTTTTCGTGCATGGCGGGGAGCTGCGCTTCTTTGCTGGGTAGATAAAAATCGCGCTGTACAGTTGACAAACTGACTAAGACCGAAAGTTATTCTGCTAGCGTAGCGTATCAGGGTTATTTGTCTACGGTTCTAGCTGGTCTCTGGCAGCAGTGGACTGCGGTCAAAAGCCCAATCGTCGCCAATGAGGGCTTCTAGCTGAGCATTGAGCTGAGGTAGAAACAAGGCAGGGTCGTTGAGCTGTTGAGAAGCCATCCAGCTTTGCAGAGCGTCCATATTGTCTACTGCGACATTCTGCTCAGTAGCAGCGCCTATCAAGATATTCAGGCTCTTTTGTTGGAGCTGATCTAGCTGTGGATGGTTTTGACCCTGCGTTTGGCAGAAGAAGAAGGCTGTAGTGCCTAGCAGGGCTTCTAGCGAGTCTCCTTTTGGAATTGTTTGATAGAGAGCATTTATTTGATTGATTACTGTAGTGATTGGTCCTTGAATTCGCAGTGTCAGCCAGACGGCCTGAGCGAGATAGGATTCTCTTCTCTCTTCGCTAGTAGCTCCTAGGTTACCTAGAACTATGAGTAGGTCTCTATAAGCTCTAACTTGACCAAGCGCCTCAGCCGCTTGCAGATTTAGAGCCAACTGCCTTGTTTTGTCACCCGTTTCTCCGGCCCAATAAGCCAAATTAGCCAAAGTTGCCGCTTTGCCTTTGACATCGCCGATGCGTTCTTTGATCTCTAACGACTCTTGCCAGAGCGAGAGGGCGCGCTCGATATCACCTTGCTGCGCAATCACTCCGGCCATGTTATGGAGCGTCGCCGCTTTGCCTTGGACATCGCCGATGCGTTCTTTGATCTCTAACGACTCTTGCCA
>JBCCOH010000211.1:0-3731 GCA_039111275.1 Cyanobacteria bacterium P01_D01_bin.1
CTATGCCAAAACTTTTACAAGTCGGGGAGTTGGCAAAACAGACCGGACTATCTATTCGGACCTTAAGGTACTACGACGAGATTGGTTTGCTGGTGCCCTCGCACCGCACTGAAGCAGAGTATCGACTGTATAGCGAAGCAGACATTGCAAGACTCCAACAAATTTTGTCGTTGAGACAGTTGGGCTTTGCACTCAAGGAAATTCGTGAATGTCTGGAGAATCCCGACTTCTCCCTACCGAATGTGATCAATCTGCACTTGGCACAACTCCAAGAACAGATAGCTGTGTCGCAGTCGCTTTTTACCAAGCTCAGTACCCTAGCCCAACAACTCCAAACCTCCCGAGCCGCTTCAGTTAACGATCTCTTGCAGATAATGGAGAACCTCACCATGACTCAACAATATTTGACTCAAGAACAACATGATTTACTCGAAGCTCGATTGAAGGGGACCAATGAGGAGCAGACCAAGTGGCTATTAGATCAGGCAAGAGCGCACATGGCCAAAGGTCGCGACTTCAATGATCCGGAAGTGCGGCTCACGGCATTGCAGTTTCGTAACGCCCTCTATGGATTAGTCGGTGGTGACCTGAGACTCTATGAAGCGCTGATGCAGGTCTATCAGAAAGAGGGCGCTGAAGCCGCTACTTTGGGTACCTTAGATGCCCCCACATTCGACTATATGCTCAAGGCGATGGCGATACTGTCAGTACGGGAAGATATGGTCGAGTTTTCGTTGGCTCCCTTGACTCTAGAAAGCTACGAAGTGTTGATTCAAGGTCAGGAATGTATGTGGGAGCTACATATCAACTTCTTCGGTGTAGAAGCGCTACTTTTAGGACTGCTAGCCGTCAAAACATCCTTAGCAGCACAAGCGTTGAACAATCAGGGAGTGGATTTCGTTATTGCTCAAAATCTCATCCAAAAGTTGTTAGCCAGATCCAACGGTTCTAATGTAAAAGTCCCCTCTCATATGAGAAATCTTGTCCGAAAATTGTCAGCTAAATATACCGTTCAATTGCCAAAAGTTCTCTCTGACACAAAACTCTCCCCAGAAATTTCCTTTACACCCCGTGCCCACCGTGTCATGGAGCTGGCGACTGAACAGGCAGAACAGCAAGGTCACGATCAAGTAACCCCCCAACATCTGTTGCTCGGTCTTTTGCGAGAAAGTGAGATAGATGGTGGGGAGGGTGGTGGCTTAGCTATGCGCGTCCTACAAGAGTGCCAAGTAGATTATCAGAAGTTGAAACAGCGGCTTAGCAGTGTGTAAGGAAAAAGGCGCGGGTCGGGTAAAGAGATAAGTTTTATGTATAGCCTATCCCCTCCTCTCAGAACGGCCTAAGACTAACGATTAAGAGATTCTTCTCTTAAAAGGTCTCGTGACACGGCCCAGCACACTGCCTATATTTCACGTTCAGATGAACCTTTAGTTGATAGTCATCGTATAAGTTGCGCCTCTGGAGCAAACCTGCCAACTAGAATTTGCTTCTTGCCGTCTGCCCCAGCTACCGTGAAGGTTGCGTGTCTGATATTCAACGACAACTTGAGTGTTCTCCTGATTCACACTTTCAAGACGACGGGTTTTTTCCCATATCTCGCCATCCGCAACTTCTGTGTTAGCAATAGGCTCAGAGCGCCAGTCTCCTAGAGCGTCTACATCGTAGTAATCAATATCTAAGATTCTGATTTCTTCACCTGAATTATTGATGACTTCTAAGTTTACTTTCTTGCAGTGTCGAGTAGCTGCCTCAGCCGGAGAGGCCGCTCCTAGAACAGGGAATAGAGCAGTAGAGAGGATGAAGCCAGCGCTGAGGAGCTTACGTGTAATTTGGTTAGTCATTGTTTTTACCTATGAGTATCGGGTGAAGTTGAATGAGAGATGGAAGCATTGCCTTGTTACCGAACGGGTTAGACAGTGAGCGCTTCAACCTCGATGTGCTTATCATCGCAATCTGAAATCGGTTTGCCCATATGATTTCATTGGGTTAAATAGGATGCTTGGAAACCTAGTTTTTTCAATGTACGTGCGGAGATTGGAAAACATTGGATAGTGCTTGGCTTGAGTGAACGGCCTCGCTATGATGCAGGCATTGTTTCGTCACTTCACCGCTGAAGCTCGTTAGTCCTATGACTTCGTCAACGCCTTCTCCCTACCGTCATCTAGGTGGCTCTTTGCCGCTAGAAGATCAAACTTATGTTGTAAGGGAAGGCGATCGCCAGCTTTATGAGGCGCTGCGGGAAGGAGAGTTTTGCTACGTCCTAAATTCTCGACAGATGGGAAAGTCGAGTTTGAGGGTGAGAACTATGCAGCGGCTTCAGGAAGAGGGCATTACCTGTGTGGTAGTCGATCTATCGGCGATGGGCACTGAGAGTACACAGAGCGCCTGGTATAAAGGGTTGGCTTATCGTATTATGCGTAACTTTCGCACTGTCAGAACAGTGGATGGCAGCGCTTTAGATTGGCGAGGCTGGTGGAAAGCGCATGATTTTCTCGCACCTGTTCAGCAGCTTGGCTTGCTGATAGAAGAGTGCTTACTGCCAGCGATTCAAGCAGACGTTGTTGTTTTTATTGATGAAATTGACAGCGTTTTGGGCCTAGATTTTTCAACCGATGATTTCTTTAGCTGGATTCGCGCTTGTTATAACAACAGAGCTGATAATATTGCATACCGACAGTTGACTTTCTGCTTGCTGGGTGTCGCAACGCCCTCAGATCTGATTACAGATAAACAGCGAACGCCGTTCAACATAGGCCAAGCTGTGATGCTGAATGGTTTTGAGTTTGCCCAGGCAAAAGATTCGCTGCAATCTGGTTTAGTTCAAGCTGGTATTCCTGACTCAGAGAGCGTTTTGCGCGAAATACTGACTTGGACGGGCGGACAACCTTTTCTCACGCAAAAGCTTTGCCAGCTAGTTATCACGCACTGGCTATCGCCAGGTGTAGAGATAGCCTCATCTGTTGAAAATATTGTTAATGCTTACGTTTTAACAAACTGGGAGAGTCAAGATGAGCCAGAACATCTCAGAACAATTCGCGATCGCTTCTATGCTCATTCTGAAAGAACAAATCGACTGCTTGGACTATATCAACAAATACTGAAAGAGGGCGGCATCACTAGCGACAATAGCTCAGAGCAAAGAGAACTTAGGCTCACAGGTGCAGTCGTTAAACGAGACGGTCAGCTTCAGGTCTTTAACCCTATCTATGACAGTATCTTTGACGAAGACTGGGTAAGCCAAGCGCTCGCGAACATTCGCCCCTATGCTCAATCTTTCAATAGCTGGATAGCCTCAGACAAGACAGAGCCGGCCTTCTTGATAACGGGTGTGGCTTTAGAGTCTGCGAGAGCTTGGGCGGCTGGAAAAAGTTTGAGCGATCAAGACTATGCCTATCTTGCAGCTTGCCAAGCAGTAGAGCAAGACAGGGTAGAAACGGCGCTCGCCGCAGAAGCGCAGGCGAAAGGGGTGCTCGCACAGGCTAATCGCAAAGCTAACCGCCGAATTAAGCAAGGTGTCGGCATCTTGGGGCTAGCGGCAGCGCTATTGTTAGGTTCACTAGCGTTTTCTACACAAACAGTCCAGTTGGCTCGTACAGAAGCGGCAGAGGCACGGGATGCAGCGCAGCAGTCTCGCACAGAAGCCAAAGAGAGTCGAACAGTTGCTGATGCAGAACGAGAGAATGCAAAGCAGGCAAGGCAGGCGGTTAGCGACGCAAATCGTGAGACGGCAG
>JBCCOH010000212.1:0-3652 GCA_039111275.1 Cyanobacteria bacterium P01_D01_bin.1
AACGCCTGTAGTGGGAATGGTGGGCTTGATTCCAGATTTAACCAAAGTCTGTGGTCAGGGATGGCGCTCGGCGGGCGATCTGATCTATCTATTAGGGGTCGAACCGAGTCAGACGAAAGATGGCGTAGTTACCTTGGGCGGTTCTGAATATCTCAAGCAGATCCATCAGACGGTAGCAGGCAAGCCGCCTGTAGTGGATGTCCAGCTAGAGCTTTCTGTGCAAGCGGCCTGTCGTCACGGGATTCGGCAGGGGTGGATTCAATCGGCCCACGACTGCGCAGAAGGGGGGATTGCGATCGCCCTCTCAGAATCTTGCATCAGCGCCACCAAAGGCGCAAAAGTCGAGCTGGCAGCAGGCGACTTGAGACTAGACACGCTGCTATTCGGCGAAGGCGGTGCCAGAATTCTGGTCTCAGTAGCCAACGCAGATCGCGCTAAGTGGGAAGCGTACTGCCAGGAACAGGGCGTAGACTGTAGCCTGATTGGCACGGTGGGAGAGGCCAATCAACCTTTGGAGATCAAAGTTGCTGATGACGAGACGAGTCTAATATCGGTGTCGGTAGAGGAGATGGAAGCGCACTGGGGGAATGCGATTGCCAACGCCCTTGAGAATGCACCTGAGACGATCTAGAAAGGTACCGCCAGAAGCGTGCAGACACGACTACGCCAAAGTGTGAATTCGCAATTATTCCTGTCAGACTTTCCTTCGGAGAGTGATAGGATCTAACTGCATATTAAAAAAGTATTAAGCAAGGGTTAAAAGCCTATTCGACAGCCTGCTGCCGACCGTTTCAAATTTTGCCCAGCGGCCCGGTTATTTGTTGGCCATCTCTGCTAGAAGAGAAATAAATAATCACTCGTAGGGTTCTCTTCTAAAGAAGGGTCACCCTACTGTTTCCATTGGAGTTTGAACCAAGCATGTCCCAGATCACTGATTCTGCTGTCCCTGATAATTCGTTTGTGCAGAGGCCAGCAGACGTGGAAGGCCGACCTGACAAACCAGAAGAAGCCTGCGGTGTCTTTGGGGTACATGCACCCAATAACGACGTGGCAACGCTGACTTATTTTGGATTGTATGCCTTGCAGCACAGAGGCCAAGAGTCAGCCGGAATTGCCTCCTTTGACCAAAGCAAGGTTCACACTTTAAAGGGAATGGGACTGGTTTCTCAGGTCTTCAAAGATAAAGATCTACACGATATGCCAGGGCAGTGGGCAGTCGGACATACGCGCTATTCCACCACAGGATCTAGCCACGCAGCGAACGCGCAGCCAGCCGTAGTCAGCACGAGGCTAGGCGATTTGGCGCTAGCGCACAATGGCAATATCGTGAACGTCAACAGCCTGCGGGCGGCGCTGCTAGAGCGCAATCACAATCTGGTGACCACGTCTGATTCTGAGCTGATTGCGATCGCCCTAGCAGAAGCGGTCAACGACGGCAAAGATTGGGAAGCGGGTGCGATCGCCGCCTTCAAACGCTGCGAAGGTGCCTTTAGCCTCGTGATCGGCACCCCCGAAGGCATTCTCGTCACCAGAGACCCTCACGGCATTCGCCCCCTAGTCCTAGGCTACATCGGCTCTACCGCCCCCGCAGAAGCAGGCGCA
The DNA here is from genome assembly GCA_039111275.1 of Cyanobacteria bacterium P01_D01_bin.1. GTDB lineage: Bacteria > Cyanobacteriota > Cyanobacteriia > Phormidesmidales > Phormidesmidaceae > Phormidesmis. Next base: position 1,603 of record JBCCOH010000212.1, read on the forward strand.
GGCTATGGCCCCGGCAAACTAGTCGTCGCCTCAGAAACCTGCGGTCTAGATATTGTCGGCGCTACCTACCTTAGAGACGTTGACCCAGGCGAGATGCTGATTATCGACGACAGCGGCGCTAGATCTGTGCAGTGGGCGCAAGCCGAACGCAAGCTGTGCGTCTTTGAGATGATTTACTTCGCTCGCCCAGACAGCGTCTTCCACGGCGAGAGCCTGTACAGCTACCGCAAACGCATCGGCCAGCGCCTAGCCAAAGAATCCCCCGCCGATGTCGATCTAGTCATGGCCGTTCCAGACTCCGGCGTCCCTGCTGCGATTGGCTACTCCGAAGCTTCCGGCATCCCCTACGCCGAAGGACTGATCAAAAATCGCTACGTCGGGCGCACCTTCATCCAGCCCACCCAGGCTATGCGCGAGACCGGCATTCGGATGAAGCTAAACCCGATGCGAGACGTCCTAGAAGGCAAACGCATCCTGATCGTGGACGACTCGATTGTACGCGGCACCACCAGCCGCAAGCTAGTAAAAATGCTCTACGACGCAGGCGCCACCGAAGTCCATATGCGCATCTCCTCGCCGCCCGTCACCCATCCCTGCTTCTACGGCATCGACACCGACAACCAAGACCAGCTGATCGCCGCCACCAAATCCATCCAAGAAATCGAGCGACAGCTAGGCGCCGATTCCCTCGCATACCTAAGCTGGCAAGGCATGCTAGAAGAAACTCAGGTCGCCACAGGCAGCTTCTGCTCTGCCTGCTTCACCGGACAGTATCCGATCGAAATCCCCGAGCAAGTGAAAAGATCGAAGCTAATGCTAGAAAAGGTTCCGGCTGAGGTGAGATAGGTTGCCGACCCACCCCGTCGCTGCGCGCCACCCCTCCCGTGGAGGGGAGCTACTTCGGGAGATGAGGAAATAGGTGTTCGACCTTCCCAAGCTACATAGCCGGGACAGCTCTCCTCCTTGGAGGAGTCCCCGACAAGGGGAGGTGGGTCCGAAACATAGGCTACCAACAAATCTATCAGCCAACCCCTTCAATGACTGGATGGAAATAGAAGGACAAAGCGATCACCGTGTAGGTCGCCAGCAGCAAAGTGCCTTCTAGCCAATTCGACTTGCCATCAGCGCTGATGGAGTTAGCCACTAGCACTGCAACTACTACAGACAGCAGCTCGAAGTTATTGAAATCCAGGTCCATTGGTTGATCCATCAGCGCGCCGATAATCACCAACAGCGGTCCTACAAATAGGGCAATTTGCAAGCTGGAGCCAACTGCTACATTGAGTGATAGATCCATTTTATCCTTGAGCGCAACGGTAACGGCTGTAGCATGTTCGGCAGCGTTACCGATCACAGGCAAAATGATCACGCCAGTAAACAGTTCTGAAAGGCCAAGCTGCTGGCTGGCAACCTCTAGCGTCTCGACTAAAAGCTCTGATTCAATAGCGACAGCGATAGTTGCCGCTAGCAGCACACTGACCCAAAGCTTGAGATTAGGTGACTCGGAATGCTCGTCGCCGTGGGGTTCGAGCTGTACTTTGGCGTCTAGCTTGTGATTAGTCTGCGCGACTGTTTCGTCATGTTCAGCCGGATTCTCTTCAGCAACGCCGACATCATAGAGATAGGCGTGGGTCTTCATTGAAAACAGCAGCGTCAGACCATAGACCAGCATCAAAACAACCGCAACCGCAACCGAAAGCTTTTGCAAAATCGGCTGCTCGATACCAGCAGAAGTAAAGTCGACAGCCGTCGGCAGCAGGATAGCAATCACGGCTAGGTTCATCGCCGACGCATTCAGCCTAGCGATTGTAGGCTGAAAGGTTTGTTCCTTGAACTTGAGACCGCCTAGCAGCATCGCCAGCCCCATCACCAGCAGCAGGTTGCCGATAATAGATCCGGTGATACTAGATTTGACCACGTTCACTAAGCCCGCACGCAGGGCAAAAATGGCAATAATTAGCTCTGTAGCATTGCCAAATGTCGCATTCATCAACCCGCCAAAAGAGGGGCCAAGTACGACCGCAATCTCTTCGGTAGCCGTGCCCATCCA
>JBCCOH010000213.1:0-3574 GCA_039111275.1 Cyanobacteria bacterium P01_D01_bin.1
AGCCTTTTGCCAGTAGGTCTGGGCGATCGCACAGTCCCTCTCATTGACATCACAAGCTACTATCCGCCCATCCTCTGGCAGGGCTAACGCCACACTTAAAGCGCTATAGCCAGTGAAGACACCAATCTCCAAAGTCTTCTTCGCACTTACTAACCGCACTAGCAGCGCCATAAACTGACCCTGCTCGGGCGAGATCTGCATTCTGGACTGAGGGTGCTGTGCAGTCCGCTCTCTCAGCTCTGTCTGAATAGGTAACTCTCTCAAAGAGGCCGACAGTAGATAGTCGTGCAGTTGGCCATCAAGCCCTATCGATTGATTCGACATCTAGAAGTCGGCCGGTAGAGTCACCTGCGAGGTATGCATGGCATTTACGCTGCACACATTACCCTACGCATCGTTTTCATATTACCGGGCAAGTCGTGACGAATCGCCTGCTCTATCAAAAAGCTAGGAACCGGAATTAGCGGCGTTGCTTTGACAGAGTAGGTAATTAGTGTGCCTGCGCCGTAATCTTCCAATGTCAGATCAGCAGCAAAGTCAGAGAAGGTGCCTTGCTCAAAGCGAAACTGAATGTTTTGATGCAAGGTTTCGATGACTTGCAGGTATATCTCTACCTGCGCTGAGAACATCATGAAGGCTTTGCGAGCGACTTGATACAGTCTGCGTGTGGCAGGATGGGTTTTGGTTTGACGCTTGGCTTCTAGTACCTGGCTTTGAACAATGTCGGGAAAGTAGTGGACCCATTTGCTGTAGTCGGTTAGCTGTTGCCAGGTTTGCGATCGCACCATCGGCACATACATCGTTGCGGTTACCGCTGCGCCTTTGGTCACAGGCGTCATCGAAATCAACACATCGCCTTGTAAAAGAGATTTTTCTCGCTGTAGCGATGCCGCATTGAGCGAAGGTACAGCATCATGCGGGCAAAGAGTTGAAGAAACTGTCATAGAATTCAAAAGAATAAGTGGAGCGGACTTTCTTTTGGCCTTGCGCTTCTAGAGCTAGTGACCAAGCAATCTATAACCAAGCAATCTGCAATCAGATAGAAGCAAACTGGTAGAATCACCGTCATTATTGCCTAATCCTACTGAGAGCAGGTTAAGCACACACGAGGGATGAATGAACTTTTTGTAAACTCGTCGATCCCTGTCTGCATCACGCCTAGAGCGTTCCCAAGTAGTCCGAGATCGAGTTCCGTAGAAACGCTCAGATAAGAGCAAACAATAACAGCGATCTAAGATTTGGAGTCGTATTAAATCGTACCAAATATATAGAATTCCTTAAGAATTTTGATTCAGCGCCTCATACAAATTACACAAATCGGTTGATATGTTTAAACGCTTTCGCCTTACTCCGGGTTCTCAGCTCCTGTTGCTGTTGGTCTGTCTGACGCTAGCCGTCTGGATTTTGCGGGGACTAACGCTCCTGTCTTTTCTGCCGGGGATCGTCCTGTGGCTGCTGATACTTGCCTGCTTAGGCGTGTTTGTCTTCAATAGTCTGCAGTCTATGCGCTAGCTTTTTCTTCTGTCGTTCGCTCATCGCTCTGCCCACAGTCAAATTGAGCAGGTCTCCGATTAGCATCACTAGAGACGTCAGCCACAGCCACAGCAACAGCACAATTACCGTAGCTACTGCGCTGTAGACAAAATTGCCAAAGTGAGCCACGTACAGACGAAACAGACTCGAAATGACCGCCCAAGATAGGGCTGCTAAAACCGCCCCTGGCATGATCGGTTTTCCTGGCGTCCAGCGACTAGGCCCAAACCGATAGATAAATGCGAACGCAGACGACATAATGCTCAGCGCCATCGGCCAGCGAGAATACCCCCAGGCGGTTGCTACCCAAGATCCAATATCACCGCTGCTGTAGTAGATCAGCTGATCAACGGCCCATTGGCTGATGAAGACAAAGCAAGAGGCTGAGATCAATAGCGCGATCGTGCCGAGGGTAAGCGAAATCGATATTAGACGCGCTTTCCAAAAAGGACGGCGACGGCGGACTGGGATCTGCTGCATTTGATCGAGGGCTCTCATCGCCGCACTCATGGCACCGGACGAAGCCCAAAGTGCAAAGGCAAAACTCACTGAGAATAAGCCTTTACTAGGCCGTTCTGTAACTACATTCTCGAAGCCGTAGATCAGCTCAGGTACGCCTGCGGGTGCAACTTCACTTAACTGTTCTGCCAGCTTCAAGAAGGTAGACTGAAGTGGACTAAAGATGCCAATTGCGGTGAACAGAGCTAGGATCGCCGGAAATAGCCCAAGCATAGAGTTATAAGCCATTTCAGACGCTAGGCTAGGAAGCCTTTGCCTGAACGTATTGCGGACGACTCTACGCACTGTTAGCAAATTGATGTAGCTCAAAAAGCGAACGAATTCGATCGGTGATAGAACGTGCCGAATGCGCTGTAGCGGTCTTTGTTCGCAATAGGTGGCGTATATTTTTTTGGAGACAGCGCGGTGAGGACGGGTCACAAAGACTTCTATTTACTCTACAAAGATTGGTTTACTCTACAAAGATTGGTGGCGGCTGCTAAACCTTTCTTATCTTTACTTCTTACCTTTACATAGTGCCACAGGGCAAAACCGCTAGTAGGTGCCACAGGGCAAAACCGCTAGTAGGTGTCGTAGACCTGAGAGGTTACAGATCGATTTGAATGATATGAGTGGCGGTACGAGGAAATAGCGTAGGTCGCCTCAGAACTGAAAACCTTAGAACTGAAAGTAGATGAAGGGGGTGTAACCGACAGGCATTAGGGTCAGTAGCGCGGCTACCGCAAACCCATAGCCTACTGCAAATAGCTGTGTCGGAATCCGCTCGACCGCCTGGGTCCAGATCTCTCGGGCTGTCAGCCAGTGCAAACAGGCAAGTATCGCAAAGATACCCAGTAGCCCAACGTTAAGCTGCTCAGAACCGGGCGATCGCAGCAACACAAAAGACCGTAGCACCGTTAGTGCCGATTCAAAGCTGTTGGCCCGGAAGAACACCCAGGTAATGCAGACCCAGTAGAACGTCAGCAGCATGCTTGCGGGCAGCAGCCAGTTAGATGCTTGAACCAGTGCTGGTACCTGCTTGGCAAACTTGCTCCATTCCTTGTGAACAGTCAACGCCCCACCGTGCAGCAGACCCCAAAAAACGAATGTCCAGGCTGCGCCGTGCCAAAGCCCTCCTAAGACCATTGTCAGTAGTAGATTTCGATAGGTAAACCCCTTCGTGCCTCGGTTACCGCCCAGAGGAATATACAGATAGTCTTTTAGCCAGGTGGATAGGCTGATGTGCCAACGTCGCCAAAAGTCAGTAATGCTGCTGGCAAAGTAAGGAAAGTTAAAGTTTATGCAGAGCTCGTAGCCCAGTAGCCCAGCTGCTGCGATCGCCATATCTGAATACCCAGAAAAGTCGCAGTAGATCTGAGTGGTGTAGCTCAGTACTGCAATCCAACTGCTGAGCGCGTTAAAGGCACTCGGATCAGAAAAATAGCTATCGACAATCGGCGCTAGATTGTCGGAGACGCAGGATTTTTTGAAAAAGCCAACTGCAAATAGCACTAGGCAGGCGCGGACGTTGACCTGGCTGAAG
>JBCCOH010000214.1:0-3455 GCA_039111275.1 Cyanobacteria bacterium P01_D01_bin.1
GGAATCGCTCTCCACAATGAACTAAATCTCGGTCCGGCGTCTTCGTCTGCGCCATCTTCGCTGGTAAAAAAGTGCTGATAGACCAACCAAAGTAAGTAGACCGCGCCTGCAATCTCGAACTGCCAATACTTAAGCACCCAGCTAGCGGCCAGAATCAATGCCACTCGTAGGATAAAGGCAACAACCAGGCCGATGTTGAGCGCTTTTTTCTGAAGAGCTTGGGTTTCTAGTCCCTGGGCGATCGCAGCGAGGGCAATTGCATTATCCGCAGACAGCACCAGTTCCAAAAGGATTAGCACGGGCAGCAGCAGTAAGGTATCTCCTCCTAACGTAGGAGACATTTCAAGTAGGCGGTCTAGCATGTATTCGCTGAAGAAATCAGTTTCTCAAATGAGGATTAAGCGAGAGAATTTGGGCTGATCTCCTTTTTATCAGAGTGAGCCACGAACGCTCTCCTCTCTTTAGAATAGATTGAAAGCCGAAGCGATGCTGTTTCGGATTGCCGCCTGTTCCTATTTATCTGCTCTTGTTTACGCTCGTTGGATAGTTTCGAAGAGTCTCCCTGTGACCATACCTTTTCAAGAATTTCGCGATCGCTACCCAGAAGGCGCACTTGTCGCAGATTTGATTTCTATCTATGACGGTCAGTATGTGGTCCGTGCAAGTGTTGTGCTGACAGGAGAAGCGATCGCCACAGGTCTAGCCGCAGATCAATCGGTAGAAGCCGCTGAGGATAAAGCACGCGATCGCGCCCTCGCTATTTTGGGACTCTCTGCCAATGGTCAGCCGCTTAATACTCAGAAAGTAGACTCAATTGCCAGAACCTCTACAGCTGAAATGGCGGAGGAGTCTATCGAAGCGCTACCGACTCCTATCCAACCGCTACCGTTACCTGATGTTGGAGAAGAGCCAGCCATCGAAGAGCCAACTATAGAAGAACCAGAAGAAGACCTTGGTCCGCCAATCGACGTAGTCGTGGAACAATCGCCCCCTGCTATTCAGAAACCCTCTGCGGCGGCGATCGCTCTAGAAAACTTCAATACCAGCGCTCTACCCGTTGATCTTTCTGATGTAATTGCGCAAACAGATGTAGAGCTAAGGCGATTGGGCTGGACTAGTGTCCAAGGACAGGAGTATCTAGAGAAAACTTATGGTAAGCGATCGCGCCGACAGCTCACCGACGACGAACTCATGAGCTTCTTACTCTATCTAGAAGAGCAGTAAATCTGTAAGTCAGTAAGTCTCAAAGACTAGCCAATGGCCCTTTTCCCTGAGAAGATATAGCGTTACTTTGGATGCACAATTCCAAACGTCACCATTCCTAGCCCAGCCCGCAAAAACATGAAGATCCCCCCTTCTACCGACTCCTCTCCACGCGTCAGACTCAGTGCGCTGTTGTCCGCTGCGGAGGCCGATGCCTTGCAGAACCTACTAGACAAGCTCACTACCGACGACTTTCATCGATTAGCAGAAGGCGACGAAGAAATCACCATCTACGTAGAAGCGACAAACAAAATCCGCCGCCAGCTCAACGCTGCCGAAGAAATTCCGGTGCTGCCTGCCTACGATGACTGAGAAGCTTTGACTGAAGTTAGCAAAATCCGCAATCAAGCAGGCTGAGTGCGAACCTGAATCATCTGAGCGCGAATATCGTCCGTTTTCTCGATCAGCTCTACCTGCGTCATCTCCGCCTGTTCACCAGAACTCAGCCACTTGAGCTGCACTTTCTGGGCCTCGGCTTCGGCATCTCCCAATATCAAGCCCAACACAGCGCCGCTACGATCGGCCCGCTTAAACTGCTTCCCAAAAGCGCTGCCGCTAAGATCGACTTCGACGGAATAACCATTCTTTCTAAGCTGACTCGCCAGGCTAATCGACTGAAACTCTGCTTTCTCCCCACGTGAGATTAGATAGATATCTAGCTCAGGATCGGTGCTGTATTCTCCCATCTGCTCTAGCAAGATAATCAGCCGCTCTATCCCCATGCCGAAGCCAATAGCGGGTGTCTCGGGTCCACCAAGCTGAGCAACCAAACCATCATAGCGACCACCGCCGCAGACAGTCGCCTGCGCGCCCAAATCAGACGACTGAATCTCGAAGGCGGTGTGGGTGTAATAGTCCAGGCCGCGCACTAGGCGAGGGTTAATAGTGAAATCAATGCCGATATTCGTCAGCTGCTGCTGGACAGCGTCGAAGTGGCGCTGAGAATCATCGGAAAGAAAGTCGAGCAGGCTCGGCGCGTCGGTGACGATTTCTTGAATGCGCTTGTCTTTGCTATCGAGGATGCGCAGCGGATTTCGATCTAGGCGATCTTGCGAGTCGCTATCTAGCTCAGATTTGTAGGGCGTAAAGTAGGCGACTAGCGCGTCTCTGTATCGCTGTCGGTCTTCGCTGCTACCGACAGAGTTCAGGTCTAGGCTAAGGGCGCTCAGGCCAAGGGTGTTGAGAAGCTGGGTGGCGATCGCAATAATCTCTACATCTGCGCGCGCATCCCGGCTACCCAAAATCTCCACATCTAGCTGATGAAACTGTCGCTGCCGTCCTGCCTGCGGCCTTTCGTAGCGAAACGCCGGACCCAAATGCCACAGCCGCTGCACACCGCCTTGAGCAAACAGCTTATTTTGAATAAAGGCTCGCACTAGCCCAGCGGTGATCTCAGGCCGCAGCGCAATCGAGCGACCCCCACGATCTTCAAAGCTATACATCTCCTTGCCGACCGCATCGGTCGCCTCACCGATACCGCGAGCAAATAGCTCGCTCATCTCAAAAATTGGCGTCCGAATCTCTCTGTATGCCGACTGAGAGAGCACCTGCCGGGCTAGCCCCTCTATCACCACCCACAGCGGCGACTCCGATGGCAAAATATCGCGGGTGCCGCGAATGGCTTGAATGCTGCTCATAGTCCTTCAGTTCTGGTCTTTTAGGTCTGGTCCTTCTGGCGCTCAAAAAGCTCAGCGTCCCAGTTTACCGCTCTAGGGCACTGGCGTGCAGGAGAAAAGACAAGCCGTCAGCATAACGCTTGCCAGCACAGCGCTTGCCAGCACCACCTTTATGTCGAAACGTCTGGCAGATGACAGCAGTTCAGCTCATCAATGCACACTTTGCCAGACTGCAAAGCCCAACGAACTAGTGCTACTCGATTGCCAGTGGTCGTTTTGCTGAGGATATTGCTGACGTGATTATCCACGGTTCGCTTGCTAATCTCCAGTTGCTGAGAGATCTCTTGATTGGTCAGCCCTGCTGTCACTAGCTCTACAATCTGTAGCTCTCGCCTAGACAAGTCATGCTGTACGTTTTCTATAGTTCCATTTGTGAAACTCTGACTGTCAATCTCAGAAGTCTGGCTACCTGTCATAAAGTCCTTAGTCTGTAATTATGCTTAGGACAATTGTAGTGAATCTCGTTTATTGAAATGTTCGGTTTTCTCAGTCTTAACAGAATATTCTTTTCCCAAA
>JBCCOH010000215.1:0-3348 GCA_039111275.1 Cyanobacteria bacterium P01_D01_bin.1
AAGGTCAGCGCCAAGAGGCTAATTGCGATCGCCTGCAAAGGCGGTTCTTGCCCAATCGTTACTAGCCAGCCCACCCCCAGCAACCCAAACCCGGCTCGCTCCCACACTACCCGGCTCGCCTTCTGCCTAGTCAGCCAGATCAGCAGCCAGCCGCAAATGCCTGCTGCTAAACCCAATCGAGCGGGCGGAACCTGTGCGATTAGCAAGCTGCGAGCCAGTAGAATCACGCCAGAAAGCATAACCGTCAGCACGTCAAACGGCAGTCCACTGTCTACTGCTGGATCTGCTACCAGAGCCGCTGCTGGATCTTCTTCTGCACTTGCTTCTGGGTCTTCGGTTGAGCTAGCCGACAGGGCAACCGACTCAGCAGAATAGCGGTCTTGATGGACCAGATTTGCCGCTGTCGAGATCGTGCCAATATAGGTCGCCAGCACTGGCCAAACTGCGAAACCCCAGCCCCAGTGCAGCCAGCTCAGACCGATCAAGTTAACCCGATTGATGCGACGAGGCATGAGCTGATTAGAAAGACCTAGTGGGAGTAGCGTCAGTGCGATCGCCGCCACGCTACAAACCGCAAATCCAATCCCACTGCTGAGCGCTCCAAAGCGATCCATCATCCAAAAATTCACCGGAATCAGCAGCATCGTCGCCAGCGCCAGCATTCGCCCTGTACTACGCAGATTTTCCTGCCTTTGTGCCCATACGCTCGCCCCCCAAAACGCCAGCGTATAGGCAAACAAAACGCAGTACTGGCCCACCGCCGAAAACGCATCCCACTGACTTGCGGCCAGCACGCCCGAAGAAACAACGACTAGAAAAACGCCTAAACACAGCAGCCAAATGACGCTGATTTCTTCGACTAGCGCGGCGACGGCTTGAGTAATTCGGTTAGGCGATCGCTCTACTGCCAATACGGTCGGCGATACGGTCTGAGTCTCGCTTAATGCAGTTGATGGCTCATCTAAGCTTTCTGCATTGTCAGCGTCCGGTCGCTTGTAGGCGATCGGTAGCGGCTCACTCATTGTCAGCGCCAATTCTCTTACCTGCGCTTCCGAGAGCAGTCCTAGCTCCACCCAATGATCCAGTCCCTCTAAAAGCCGACTGCTGACCTGCGGCAAGGCCAAATCTAGCCGAATATTGAGCCGCATAACTATGCCTCTGTAACGCTGCCAACTTGTTCGCTAGCATAGAGTCAATTTGTGATCGCTTGAAGAATGCGAAGACAGATCCCAAAAGCGGCTACTTTTCTTCCAAAACTGTTCTTCTTAGAAATTAGTCACACAAAAGACCTCCTAGCATTGCCAGAAGGTCTTTTGGTCGAACGATTGAGTGTTCAATCTATCTAGTGAGTATTCAATCTGTTGAGCTATTGGCGACTCTGGTAATAGATCTTTTGTCCCTCATTTGGCACCTCGTTCGGCACATAGATACATTCACGCGCCGATCGCCAGAAACTAGTCCAGATAGAATCTTTTGACTCTCTGAAATACTCTCCCATAATTGGCTTGATTGCTTCTGTTGCATCCTTGAGATGATAGTGCGGCATGCTCAAGAAAATATGATGCGCTACGTGAGTACCAATATTGTGATGAATGTTGTTGATAAAGCCGTAGTCGCGATCGATTGTCGAAATCGCGCCCTTGAGGAAGTTCCAGCTATCGTTGCGATACCACGGAATATCAGGCTCTGTGTGATGCAAGAAGGTGACCAAATCTAGCCATACAACAAACACCAGGTAGGGCATGACATAGTAGTTGATCAAGAACAAAGGTCCGAAGGCAAAGCCGACCCCTGCCAAGAAACCAACAAACAAAACAATGCAGGTAGTGCTGGTGATAACGTCCCACTTCTCTGAAGGCCGGAACAACGGGCTGCTAGGTAGAAAGTGAGAGCCCTGGCGTCCCGGAGAGCGAAAGAACAGATAAAACGGATACGCGAATAGAAAGAGTGTGAATCGGACAAAGCGAGCACCTTCTTCCATTTCATCGTAGGTCGCCTTGGAGATGGGATACCAGCTCTCATCGGTATCAATATTGCCTGTATTGGCATGATGCGTACGATGACTGATCCGCCAGCCGTGATAAGGCACCAAAATTGGCGTATGGCTGAGGTGGCCAATCAAATTATTGAGCCACTTGTGCTTGGAAAATGAGCCGTGACCACAGTCATGACCGACGACGAATAGAGCCCAAAACATGGTGCCCTGCGCTAGCCAGAATAGTGGAAAAAAGAGCCAGGAATTGATGGTGTGGGCGATCGCATACAGCCCAGCAATAACGCCAATATCAAAGAAAAAGTACGACAGCGAGCGGAACGTCGACGGCTTGAAGCAATGGTCTGGAATGGCTTCTTTGAGATCTTTTAAAGTGAATGGCAAATCCCTTTGGGGCGCTTGCTGGGTATCCCCTTGAGATTTTGCTTGAGGATTTCTAGGAGTAATTGATTCAACTGGGCGAGTACTTAGCTGCACGTATTACCTGATTAATTTACAGAACAAAAGCAAAGAGTGCCCTTTTACGCAGGCTGCGCACAGATGCGATCGCTTCAACGAACTACCCCAATGGCAAAACATATGAAGTTTGGGACTGCATCTAAAGAACGGTGTTACTTTACAAAGCTTTACAGTACTATACTTTGCCACACAAAAGCGGACGCGTGCACCGATCGCGCGATTTTTTACTAAATGAGACTTTTATTTTGCGATCCATGCATATGTTTATGCGTTAAGTGCGTACTTAACTCAAGAGTGCACGAGCTGGTGAATACGTGCTGCTAAAGGTAAGCCCATCCATCAGACAAAAGCTGTTACACCACGAGTTAATTGGAAAGAAATAAATATGGTCTCTTTAGTTGCGCTGACGGGTACTAATCGGTTGATATCCTTTGAATCTGACGCGAGCGGTACAACAACCGCTGTAGCCGTTACTGGCATAAGAAACAACGGCAGGCTGATCGGTATTGATACCCGTCCGGCCGATGGACTGATCTACGGCGTCACAAACAAGGATGATATCTACACAATCGACCCAGATAGTGGCGAAGCAACACTGGTCAGTACGCTCAGTATGCCGTTCGGCTCGGCTAAGTTCTCTGGAATTGACTTCAATCCTACGGTCGACCGGCTACGTCTAGTCGGAGAGAATGAACAAAACTTCCGAGTCAATGTCGATACGGGCGAGGTCATTGTTGATACGCCGCTAGCCAATGCTAGTACGTGTTTAGCGTCCCTATACGGTTAGCAGTAAACCCGTTATGAAAAAGAGAGCTTAAGGTAGAAGTCTACCGATTCATAGTCCTCGTTCATTGAGAAACGCGTCACTCTCTACCAATCAGTATCGCCCGGAAGCC
>JBCCOH010000216.1:0-3320 GCA_039111275.1 Cyanobacteria bacterium P01_D01_bin.1
GCCTTTGGGAAGAGAAGCGCAATGCTAGGAAAGCGTCGGTCAACTGGTTGTTCACAGTCGAAGATGCTCGTACCAAGCTCTCTAGACTCTATCCTCAGCCTAGCCTGTCATAATCACCGTGGCAGAGCACTAGATGCCAGAGATGAGTTTGTATACAAGACAGATCTTACCGTTAGAGCAAAGAAAGAATTTGCCAGACACAATTTGGCTTATCCAAAGCGATTTGACCTTTTAGAAGACAACCAATCTTAGACCCATTACCTTTTGTATTGGCGGACGGTTTTACAACAATATCCCTGCAATACAAGCTGTTGTAAAACAAGCTAGCGTTCCTGCCACCATCGCCCGCACGCTAATCCTTGCCAAATCTGACTGGCGTTCCGGCGCTATCCCACCAATTCCCCCAATCTGAATGCCAATCGAGCCCACATTCGCAAATCCACACAGGGCATAGGTCGCAATCACCACCGATCGCTCCGAGATTGCATTCTCTTCTATCAGTGCTTGCAAATCGAGATATGCAATAAACTCATTTAGAATAGTCTTCTTCCCTAGCAGCGTTCCGACCGCATTACAGTCCGCCCACTGCACCCCCATCAGCCAGGCAATTGGCGCTAGCAGCACCGCTAGAATAGATTCTAGGGAAAGTTCTGGATAGCCCACCAGCCCACCAACAAAGCCAAGTAACGCATTCGCCGCCGCCAAAATACCGAGAAAGGCGATAATAATCGCCCCTACGTTCAGCGCTAGGCGCAGCCCGTCCAACGTGCCTGTCGTCAGTGCATCGATGCCATTCACACTTGTTCTTTCTACAGTCAGTTTCACATTCCCCTTGGTTGGAGACACTTCTGTCTCTGGAAACATAATTTTAGATATTGCTAGCGCTGCCGGAGCCGACATCACAGAGGCCGCGATTAGATGCTCTGCCGGAATGCCAAAAGATACATACGCTGCCAAGACGCCTCCGGCAATCGTTGCGAAGCCGCCGGTCATCACCGCGTGCAGCTCAGACATTGTCATCGTCGAGACATAGGGTTTGATCAGCAGCGGCGCTTCGGCTTGCCCCACGAATATATTGCCAGCAGCAGAGAGCGTTTCAGAGCCTGAGGTTTTCATGGTGCGGATCATGAGGCGGGCGATCGCACTCACCACAAACTGCAAAATCCCGTAGTGATACAGCACGCTAATAAAGGCCGAGAAAAATACAATCGTCGGCAGCACCTTGAAAGCAAAGAAAAACTCCTCAAAATTCTCACCAAAGACAAAAGAAGCTCCCGCGTCTGAGTAGTTTAGGAAAGCACTGACAACATTCCCTAACCATTGGAAAATAGCCAGCCCCACCGCCGTTCTCAAAATAATCAGCGCAAAAAATATCTGCAGCGCAAATCCCCATAGCACCGGTCTCCAGCGCACCGCCTGACGATTGACAGAAATTAGATAAGAGAATCCGATAAACACGCATAGCCCTAGCAGTCCGACCAATCGCTCCATAGCTGACTCCAACTCGATACCTTAAACCAGTAGATGTCGCAAATACTACCAGGTAGTGGATACTAGAACTAAACGCCAAATATAGAGCCGCGAGTTCTGCAATCGGAAGAATGAACGTGTGGAAGACTGCCAGAAAAGCTGTTGAGGAGAGTGCTGATGTCACCTGATTTAGAGTTTGTTCAAGATAGTGGCGATTTGCCCGATAGAGTGACGGCTGCAAACGATCGGTCTGTTCTGGTAGAGGGTGAGTATGTTCTGGTAGTTTTGAACCGGGCGCTAAGGGGTGAGGATAATCCGGTTATCGGCGCCGCGCAGCAGCATGCACAGGCGCTAGATATACCTGTCGTTGTTTATAGCGAGCTAGACGAACAGGTGGATTGGGCGAACGATCGGCTGTTCTATTTTGCTTTGGGCGCGTTTAGAGAGAGTGCGATCGCCCTCAAAAAACGCAAAATTCAGTGCGTGCAGATGCTAAAGAGGAAAGGAGAAGAAGGAGTGGCGCGATCGCTCGTCACCAAAGCCGCTGCCATCTACAGCGATGAAGACCATACTTTCCGGGACAGAGCTAGGCTAGACAGACTCTTGGCGATCGCCAACCAAGCCGTATTTTTGGTAGACGCCGCCAGACTCGTCCCCATCCGAAAGCTGCCAACAGGACTAAAAACCACGCCTGCCTTTAGAAAAGCGCACGGAGAACTCAGAGACCACTACGCAGATCTGCGAAAAGCAACGCCATCAGGTAAGACAAAGGCCAAAAGACTATCCCTACCCAGCGAACATAACTTCGCAGACTACAGCGACAGCGACATCAAAGCGCTAGTCTCACAGTGCGATATCAACCACAGCATCAAAATCTCAAAAGAGCACCCACCTACCCAAACCGAGATAGACACTCGCATCAAAATTCTGAAAGAGAAGATCTTAGCTAGATACAAATGGATCAGAAACAATGCCGCACTAGAGCACTCCACCTCTCAGCTATCGCCCTACCTCCACTTTGGCATGGTCAGTCCACACCGGATTCTAGCCGAGATCGAATCCTCAGACGTTCCCAAAACCTACACCTGGAAATTCCGAGATGAGTTTCTCACCTGGCGAGAATGGTCCCACTATCAGGCTTTCTACATTGCCAATCTACACGAATATGCAGCCCTACCAGAAAAAGCAAGACAAACGCTAGCAGACCACGCAGCCGACCCCCGCCCCGAACTGCGAGCGGACGAGGACATCTTGAATGGTCAAACGCCGGACGACACCTGGAACGCCGCCCAAAACGAGTGGTCGAGCACTGGCTGGCTACACAACAACCTAAGAATGTACTGGTCAAAACAGCTTCTACGCTTCACCAAAACGCCAGAAGCTGCCTGGGAGATGGCCTGCTACATCAACGATCATTATTCCCTAGACGGTAGAAATCCAGCAACCTACGCCTCTATGCAGTGGGCCTTTGGCAATGCAAAGAAGGGCTACAGCGAGAAAGCAATCTACGGATGGGTAGCCCCAAAATCTGACCGGGCCATCTTGAAAAGAGACGGTATGAAAGAGTGGATAGAGCAACGCCTATAAATCCTACGCACCAGCCAACGAAGGCGAGCTGACGATTGAAGAAATCTGTGAGCAGATATGCTGTAGTCGTTCTACCTACTATCGGCAGGTGGCACCAAGGTCGAAAACAGTAGCGCCGAGCAGGACGCCCTCTCGCAAATGACCACAGCCAAGCGTTAGAACCATCTCATTACTCTCTTTCCTTGTTCATCTGCAACAAAGCATCTGTAGCTCAGCTCCTGACGGGCGCGATTAATAAGCCAGAACCGAGCCTGAGCCTGCGA
>JBCCOH010000217.1:0-3290 GCA_039111275.1 Cyanobacteria bacterium P01_D01_bin.1
GGTGAATAAGCGCCCATACCGCCAGTGTTCGGCCCAGTATCGCCTTCGCCAAGCTGCTTATGATCTTGGGCAGGCAGCAGCGGGCGAATGGTCTGGCCATCAGTCACTGCTAGGACCGAAACTTCTTGACCTTCTAGAAATTCTTCGATGACGACGCGCTCACCCGCCGCGCCGAAACGTCCGCTAAATGCAGATTCGATGGCGGCGATCGCCTCTTCAACCACCATCGCCACAGTGACACCTTTTCCAGCAGCAAGGCCATCGGCTTTGACTACAATCGGTGCGCCTTGGGCTTTGACGTATGCGATCGCCCCTTCCGCCTCAGCAAACACCGCCGAAGCCGCAGTCGGCACGTTAGCCTCAGCCATCAGTTCTTTCGCCCAGGCTTTGCTCGCTTCGATCTGCGCCCCGTCTTGCCCCGGACCGAATACTTTAATGCCCTGTGCCCTAAGCGCATCTGCCAGTCCATCTGCTAACGGCTGTTCCGGACCAACAATTACAAAGACCATATTGTTGACCAGCGCACATCGAGCGATACCTTCAGCCTCGGTCTCTGCCATCGCCACATTACGACAGCCCGGCAGTAGCGCAGTCCCCCCATTACCAGGAATGCAGACAACTTCTGCAATCTCAGGAGATTTCAGCAGCTTCCAAGCCAGCGCATGTTCACGACCACCGCTTCCAACCACAATTGCTTTCATAAAACGAGGACAACCCTGATAGACCAACGCTCCAGACAGACTACATCGTCTTGTCAAGATTGTCCTGCTCTACGACTGAAAAAGCACTACCGCGATAGGCTTTTCCTTTAGTTTGTGCCAACGCTACGTCACCTTGCCACTTGACCTATATGCTTATTTCGGTAATCATCTAAATATAGAAGTAAGCAATTACTATGCCGCAATCTATCGACGACTTTGCCGCCGCCTTTGCTGCACTGGGGCAACCCTCACGACTAAGAATCGTGCGGCTTCTCCTATCTGCGTATCCAAAGGGTTTACCTGCGGGAGAAATTCAAAAGGAGCTAGGGATTGCGGGGGCAACCCTATCTCATCATTTAGACAAATTGCGTCAAGTAGGCATCGTCACTTCCCAGAAAGATCGGCAGTGGATCTGGTACAGCGTTCAGGAAAAGTCGCTGACCCAACTGCTCGATTTTCTGTTTGAGGAATGCTGCACCCGCAATCATGTGGTGAGCATCGAGCATATAGGTCGCACTATCGCTGGGGATGTCTCTAGCTCTGACTGCTGTGACTAATGAACTCCAAACGACTTTGGCCTACTGAATTTCCTACGGTTTCTATTTCGGTATTTGTAGAAAGATGTAAATGCAATCCTCTCAACGCTTCAAAGACCACTGCTTTCAAGACCACTACGGAGAAAATCTATGTCTACAAATGTTCTGACCCGGCTGAACCATAGCGTGCGGCGGATAGATGGTGTGTTTCTGGTGATCGCACTCATCCTCCTTTGCCTTATTCTCGTTGCCCCGATCCAAGTCTCTGCCACTATTCGGTTCACCCTCGGCAACCTATGGCACGTTGCCCCTTTCCTACTGCTTTCCATTGGTATCGCCGCCTATGCCCAAGCCAGTGGCGCAGACAACCTGATTGCCAAAGCCTTCCAGGGCCGGATCGCCGTCATGATTCCTGTGGCCTCGCTCTTCGGCGCGCTTTCACCCTTTTGCTCGTGCGGCGTTATTCCTATTATTGCCGCGCTGCTGTCGATGGGCGTCCCTGTTGCAGGCGTCATGGCCTTCTGGCTAGCCTCACCGCTAATGGACCCTTCTATGTTTGTGCTGACCGTAGGGACGCTGGGCACCGGGTTCGCCACTGCCAAAACCGTGGCGACCATTTTCATTGGGTTGCTGGGTGGTTTTGGCACACTCTTTCTCACCCGTACTCATGCCGCGTTTACTGACCCATTGAAAGAACAGGCAGGTAACGGCGGCTGCGGCGGTAGCAAGGTTCGTAAGCCTAAGGCTGTCGTGTGGAAATTCTGGCCCGAAGCTGAGCGCAGGCAGAAGTTTTGGCAGGGCGCACAAAAGCAAACCCTGTTTCTTGGCAAATGGCTAGCCTTTGCCTTCGTGTTGGAGAGTTTGATGCTCGCCTACGTCCCCAATGAATGGATCGGCAATATAGCGGGCAGCGATAGCCTACTTTCTATCGTCATCGCCGCTCTCATCGGCGCGCCTGCCTATCTCAACGGTTACGCTGCGCTTCCTTTGATCGACGGTCTCATCCAACAAGGCATGAATCCTGGCGCAGGCATGGCCTTTCTACTAGCGGGTGGAGCGACTAGCATTCCAGCCATGATCGCTGTTTTTGCCATAGCGCGTCGTCCTGTTTTCTTGGCCTATCTAAGCTTTGCCTTCATCGGCTCAGTGATAGCGGGCCTTGCTTTTAGCTTAGTCGCATAGATGTAGTCGCAGCTTAGTCGCATAGATCAGGAATAAAAGCTTATGCAACCCATTGACGTTCTACCTAATATCTCGCTTCAAAACCGTGGAAAATTTTCTGACATTTTTTTAGAACAAGGAATTACAACATTCCAAGCGGCCTGTCACAGCGTAAAGGTAATGCCGTACGGTTCTAACTCAACCGCTGAAGATTCGCTGATCTTGTTTGAAGAAGGGCAGGGGACTTGTACGACCAAGCATGGTGCGATCGCCCACCTAGCCGCAGAACAAAACCTACCCATCTACAAAAACCTCGGCTTCTATCGTCTTGACGACAGTATCGTCACTGGCGTCAATGCCATACTCAAACCCCACGGACTCAGCTACATTCCACAAGTTCACTGCTTTCTAGGCTATGAGACCTATCGGATAGATCTAACCGAAGGAAACTGTGACGGCAAAAATCAAACGATTGACAATTATGACTTTGTTGTGCAGGTTCAGCCAGATCCTACCGCCGCAGAAAAGAAGACCTGCTATCTGGCGTATCTACGACGTTACTTTGAATTTTCACCTGAGTTAAAAGCGGTGGGAGAGGATAGAGTTCTAGAGCTATTAGAAGAATGTGATCGCCAAGTCAAATATCAGTGTTCACTCATGTCCAGCCGACTCATAAATGCAGAATAGAGAAGCGCGTTCAAAACTATGTTAATAATTGCCCCACTAGCAATAACATTACGACGATAACCTTAGCCATTTCACATCACAGTTTCGTAGATACACAGGCGCAACCCCCAGACAGTACCGCAGCGCCGCTTAAACCGGGAACATCTGGCGACTAATGTGGCCTATTCTACAGTGACTGACTTCGCTAGGTTGCGCGGCTGATCGA
>JBCCOH010000218.1:0-3032 GCA_039111275.1 Cyanobacteria bacterium P01_D01_bin.1
AAGAGACGAATCGCAGCACAAGGCTCGCTGGCAGCCAGGTACTCATGGCGGGACCGAGCCCTGGGCTAAGACTAGGGAAGTCCTTAACCGCACTTAGGCAAACCCAGTTAGAACAGTAGATGCCCATGCGAATAGCAGTTGGAGCGACGATCGCTACAAGCAGTAGATAAGACGCGTTCGGGCTCACAAGCTAAAGTCTTGTTACAACGACACTAATAACAAAAGCTAGTCTAGCGATACATACCCATCTACGTTTTGTAGCGATAGAGTTTAGCTGTTGTGCGCGAATAATTTTAATAGCATGGGCTTATTGGTAGATGGTGAATGGAAGGATAAGTGGTACGACACTGAAGAGAATAACGGTCATTTTGAACGCGAGAAGTCCAGCTTTCGGAGCTGGGTTACGGCTGATGGGAGTGCTGGTCCCTCTGGGAAAGACGGTTTCAAAGCTGAGCCTGGTCGCTACCACCTCTACGTTTCTTATGCCTGTCCTTGGGCGCATCGCGCTCTAATTTTTCGAGCTTTGAAAGGGCTCGAAAAAATGATTGATATCTCTGTCGTTAACTGGTACATGGGTGAGAATGGCTGGTCTTTTGAGCCCGGACCAGGGGTTGTTCCCGATCCGATACACCAGGCCGAATTTCTGCGTGAGGTTTATCTCCATGCCGACTCAAACTATACAGGCCGCGTGACCGTGCCCATTCTGTGGGACAAGAAGACTCAGACAATTGTTAATAACGAGTCGTCTGAGATAATTCGAATGTTCAACAGTGCCTTTGACGAAATCGGCGCGGTCTCGGGAGATTACTACCCAGAGGAGCTGCGCGATCGCATCGACGAAATCAACGACCGCGTCTATCACACTATTAATAATGGCGTCTATAAAGCTGGTTTTGCGACCACCCAGGACGCCTACGAAGAAGCCGTTAAGCCACTGTTTGAGAGTCTTGATTGGATTGAGAAAATTCTGTCAGAAAACCGCTACCTGATCGGTGACCGCGTCACTGAGGCGGACTGGCGTTTGTTTACGACACTAGTACGGTTTGACCCGGTCTACTTTGGTCACTTCAAGTGCAACATTCGTAGAATTGTTGACTATCCCAACCTATGGGGCTACCTGCGAGATCTCTATCAGACTCCGAAGGTAGCTGATACTGCTCACCTTGACCATATCCAACACCACTACTACGAAAGTCACGACATGGTTAATCCCACTGGAGTTGTGCCTGTGGGGCCAGAGATAGACTTTAATTTGCCACACAATCGTGGGAAGTAGACTCTACGAGAGGGCAGTGATTGTTCTTTGAGGTTGTTTACTTCTGAGGTTATCTACTTTGCTCCTGACGCCAGCGCTTCCTCTATTCCTAAAGCTTTTACTCCCTGTTGAAGCCGTTTAGCTTCGGCGGGGTTTGTCTTTTGGGTGATTTCAATTGCTTTCTCGAAGGCGGCTTTGCACTGAGGCAGTTTGCCTAGCTTGAACAGGACGACCGCTAGATTTTGGTAGGCAGCGCTGTAGTTTGGGTCGAGGGCGATCACATATTCATAAGCCCGCATCGCTGGCTCCAGATACCCTTTTGCTCTATGCACCACCCCTAAGTTAAAGAACGTCAGCGGCTGCTTAGGATCGATCCGTCCGGCAGCTTCGTACTGGGCGATCGCACTATCCAAATCTCCCCTTAGCTTCAGCAACGCTCCTAGGTTCAGGTAGGCAGACAGCTTTAATAAACCGGCAATGGGCACTGCAATCGCTTGCTTGTAAGCAGCTTCAGCGGCCTCGAACGCTTCTATATGTCGATGTACAATTCCCAGATGGTAGTGCGCCTCATATTCGGTTAGCGGTGCCAGCTTCTTGGTCTCTAGAGCTTGCTGGAGCAGCGACTTAGCCTGGTCCCATTCTTCTGCTTGCGTATACAAAGCGCCTAGTTTACTTGCGATCAGGGCATCTTCTGGATTGACCGCCAGATATTTCGTCATGATTCGCTCAGCGCGTTTGAACTTATCTTGCGCCTCGGCTGCGGTCACGCTGTAGCCGGTATGGTCAATGAGTGCCTCTCCAAACTGCGCTACCTGCCAGTGTGGCTCAGCCGCCATCAGCGCTTGAATACTATCCTCCACGCTCTCATGAATGGGTCGCTGATACTTAATTGCTACCAAGTTGCGAAACAGCCGAGAAATTTGGCTGTACGGAGACTGGTTCGGCCCTGCTTCTCTGCGTAGAGCACTCACCATTAGCAGATCGTCTGGGTCTATTTTGCCTAGCGGCTTTTCTGCTTTAATCGTCGCAATCAGCCGCCGCCCCGCTTCTGTAAGCGTTTCGTCAGCATCTAGTACGAGTATCCAGTCTTGGGTCGCTTGGTCTAGTGAAGCATTGCGGGCGATCGCAAAGTCATCCCCCCACATCAAGAAATTCACCTTCGCCCCTGCCGCTGCCGCGATCATCGGCGTATCGTCGCCAGAGCCCGTATCTAGAACGATAATCTCGTCTGCCAAGCCTTTGACACTGGCTAGCGCCCGAGGCAGATTCTTTGCCTCATCTTTCACAATCATGCAAAGGCTCAGCGTTGCCATGAATCAAGGTTTCCCGGCTACTCGGCGTCGGTGGTAGATGAGCTTTCAGTTGCTTTTGTGTCGGCTGCTTTTTCTGCGGCTGCTTTGGCTTCAGCGCGTTGCTTGCGCTCTTCTTCTCGCTTGGCTTTTTTCTTCTTTTCCGCTTCGATCATATCTTTCATGACTTCTTGCGCTTGGGCCATCTTTTCTAGATTGCCGCGATAGAGATCGATGTCTTTCTTCAGCAGATCTTCGTTGAGTCCAATGGTCTCTGCGATCTCTGTCATCAGAGCGTCGCGCTTGTCCTTTTCCTGAAGCACGTCTGCGTCGATTGCCTCGACGACGTTGTATAGGCCAATAGCAAACAAGCGGCTGTACTTGAACTTTGGATTGCTGATAGCTTTGTGCAGGTTGGCCTTTAGGGTGTCACTGCCGCTGTCTGTTTTAGCTTCATTCAAAACTGATTTGAAGCTGTCTATGGAGGG
>JBCCOH010000219.1:0-2986 GCA_039111275.1 Cyanobacteria bacterium P01_D01_bin.1
AGTCATCGCCTTGACCATCACCGACTTCGATATGTTTCCTCACAGCGAGCAAGTCATCTCTCGCTACCAGCTCAAAGAGAAGCACAAACTCACCGACTACAGTGACGACATCGAACTAGTCTTTGCTGAACTGCCAAAGTTTGACAAGGACATCGATGAGCTAGACACACTCAGCGATAAGTGGCTGTACTTCCTCAAAGAAGCTAACCACCTAGAGGCGGTCCCGGACAGTCTAGAGCAAGAGCCCGCTATCCAAGAAGCATTTGAAGTTGCGCAGCAAAGCCGCCTAACGAGAGAAGAGATGGAAGTGCTAGAGAAGCAGGCGATATTCATTACCGATAGCCGCAACGCCGTGCGACTGGGCGTAGCGCAGGGCAGGGCACAGGGCATACAACAGGGCATAGAACAGGGTATAGAGCAGGGTATAGAACGGGGCAAACGTATTGAGAAGACAGCAACCGCTCGGGCTCTCATAGGAAAGCTGTCACTCTCAGAGATTAGCGAGATTACGCAGCTTAGCACTGCCGAAATTGAGCGGATACAGCGGAGAGAAGTAGAAGGAATAAGCGATGAATGATGAGCTTTACAGCGCTTTTTCTGGTGGATCAACTGATTCTTTAGGATCGATGGGGACACGCCACTCGCTGACCGTGTTTAGCTCTTGAATGGTTGCTTGATGAGCCGTGTACAAGCTAGCAACAATCTTGTTTAGCTGCTCTTCTGAGCAAACATCCATCAACACACCCAGCACCTCGGCGGCATTAGCTGCGCCTTGGCCCAGAAACGGACTGAGCCCCCAAACGTCTTCTACCCAGTCTTTGGCGCTGTCACTCTCAAACATAAAATCATAGAGAAGCTTCTTTGCGGTTCTGCTGCTTACGGTCATCGGCGCGGGTGAGTGTATGGACAACTGTGTCTTAGCCTATTAGCAAGCAGCTTAGCTCATCTGCGAGATCGGGTCTAGCTGGTTCCAGCGGGCGGCGGTATCTACTAGGGCGATCGCATCCGCATCCAATCCACCCAGCGACTGTGCATAGGCTTGACCAAACTGTGCGCGATTGTCGCTGTTGCCTAGCACGACCTGTTCAATGCTGTAAATCTCGATCTCTCTACTACCAACAGAAAGCTGAAAGCGGCGACCCGCTCGGAATCCTGTCAAGCTAGATTGCACTGCGTCAAAACTAGATCCATCAACTTCGAGAAACAAAGTATCATCACCTAGACCACCACGAATAATATCAAAGGCAGGGTCCATATCAAGCTTTTGAATAAACAGATCGTCGCCAGATCCGCCTATTGCCTCATCATTGCCGCTGCCGCCAATCAACAGGTCATTTCCTCTACGTCCGAGCAGCCTGTCATCGCCATCTGAGCCAGCCACGATATCAGTACCTAAATTTCCAATCAGCAGATCGTTACCAGCGCCCCCTACAACAATATCTTCGCCTTTGTTGCCGCTGAGCGTGTCGTTGCCTAGTCCACCAAAAATTACGTCATTAGCTCGCTTGCCCTCTGTGATATCATCTCCGGCTTTAGCAAAGATTAGGTTCTCTGCCTCGGTCCCAGACACAGCGTCAGCCGCCGCCGTCAGAAAGCTAACGTCCTGAGTGAGAGAGGCCAGGTAGAAGTTGGCAATTAGATCGTGAGTCGCTGCGGAGGGATGGAGACCATCAAAGAAGGTGATCTCGTCTAAGTCAAATGCCAAAGACTCCGGCTGAGTCGCGACAAAGATATCGTCTTGATCATCACCGTCAATATCCGTGGAGATGAAAGGAAACGGTAGATCGAGAATATCGTTGGTATCTGGATCAATTCCAACATCGGGGATGCCGTTGTTGTTAAAATCTTGGAACGGTAAGGCGTCTGCACCGTTGGTCAGAATCCGACTGCCAGCAAACTTGAATCCAAATCCTGATAGATCAGTTTGGATTTCCTCGGCCAGCTGATCTAGATCCACAATCTCGATTTCGATCCCAAACTGCTGACCTAGAGCCTGGAAACCTGCTGATACCTGCTGGTTTTGGATACCAACTAGCTGATCGAGCTGGGTCAGAGCGGCGATCGCATCCGCTTCTGATAGTCCCTGTTCGATCAGACTCAAAACGAACTGCTGACTGATAGGGGCAAACGATAGCGCTGGTTGCGCCACATAGATTAGCGTATCAGCACCAGCAGCAGCTACCTGCGCAGCATTCCCCAGAATAGTTGTCACAAGATTGGTGATAAACGCCTGCACGTCTTGACCAGGCGCTATGTCGCTGTAGTCATTACCGCCAATCAAAAAAGACACTGCTGTGCCACTGCTGAACTGTCCTTGCACTGACGCTAATGCATTGGCGATCTGTCCGGTTAGGTTCAAGTCATTAGCGATAGCTAGCTTGCCAAGCACTTCACTCTCGGCCAGCACGGCTCTGGCCTCTGCGCTTAAGACGGCATCACTAAAATTGTCAAGATCAACCCCCGGCCTAAGTAACCCTTGTGCGGCTCCGGGCTGAAGGAGGCTGGCAATAGTCACACTTCCCAAGACACGGGCCGCGCCAAAAGCGAAGTTGGCAGTATCGTCAGCGGTTATTCCCAGCAGTGCGGGAACTTCCTCAGTCCACATTGCGCCATTGCCGTCGGCTTCAGCATTGGTGAAATTTTGGTTGTAGCCGAAGCCTTCGGGTGGCAGTCCTAGCAACAGCAGATCAGAAGTCAGCTCGGATATATTGCCGCTATCAGAAAGAGAATCGCCGAAGAAGAAGATCTGATCAAATGAAAGTTCTGACACTGCGCCTGTAGTCATAGCTAGTAAGTCTCTTTTTTATAAGTTCAGCTGTATAAATTCAGGTAACCAGTGTATGTGATCTCATGGTTCGCTCAAATCTGAATGGGGTTGAATAAATTATCCGGTGAGGGAGAGATAGACATCATCCGCAGCTTTCAACAACTGAAGGATGCGTTGTTGCCGTTGAGAGAGGGCTGAGAGAAAATATTGCAGCGTTCC
>JBCCOH010000220.1:0-2973 GCA_039111275.1 Cyanobacteria bacterium P01_D01_bin.1
CCTGGGCTATGCTCAAATCTTAGGGCGCTCCCAGACGCTGTCAGCACAAGAACGCCAAGGCATCAATGTTATCAGCCAGTGTGGTGCTCACCTGCTCACTTTAATTAATGATGTCCTAGATCTGTCAAAGGTCGAAGCTCGCAAATTAGATCTGGTTCCGGTGGCGCTGCACTTGCCCGCACTCCTGCAAAGCGTGGTCGAGATGTGCAGCATCAAGGCCCAGCAGAAGGGCATTGATTTTCTGTACCAGCCCAGCCCTCAGCTCCCCGAAGGCATGGAAGTTGATGAAAAACGGCTGCGACAAGTGCTGATTAACTTGCTTGGCAATGCCATTAAGTTTACTGAACAGGGTGCTGTCACGCTGCGGGTTGAGGTTGTCAGCAGAACTGACGAGCAAGTCGAGTTACTGTTTCAGATTATTGATACCGGTGTCGGCATTGCCGAGGCCGATCTGACCAAGCTGTTTGAAGCTTTTGAGCAGGTGGGCGATCAGCGGAAACAGTCAGAAGGGACTGGTCTGGGCCTCGCGATTAGTCAGCGAATTGTGCAGCTGATGGGCAGCCAAATACAGGTAACCAGCACGTTGAACCAGGGAAGCGAGTTCTGCTTTACCGTTGGGCTACCCCTTGTGAGTGACTGGTCCCAGCAAACGGCCAATCAACAGCTGGGCGGCATCGTGGGCTACGAGGGCGATCGCCGACAAATTCTCGTCATTGATGACCGTTGGGAAAACCGCTCAGTAGTCAAGAATCTGTTGGAGCCGCTGGGCTTTGCGATATGTGAGGCAGAGAACGGCCAGACTGGTCTGGAGAAGCTACGCAGCCAGCAGCCCGATCTTGTCATCACCGACTTAGCAATGCCGGTGATGGATGGATTTGAGTTTCTTAAGCAGGTGCGCAATAGCGACGACCTTCAGGCATCGCGCATTATTGTGTCTTCTGCATCGGTTGGTCAGCAAGACCAGCAAATGGCCTTAGATGCAGGTGGGGACGACTTTCTGTCCAAGCCGATAGACGCTCGGTTGCTTTTTCAGGCAGTTGAAACCCATCTCGATCTGGACTGGCGCTACGCAGTCCAGGATCTTCAAACGTCCTCCGATGACCGACCGACTGAGCTTGTCTTACCCCCTCATTCGGTATTGTCACAGTTGCTAGAGACGGCAAGAACGACCAATATGAAGGCGCTTCGGACACAGATAGAAGACCTTGTCAGTGCGAATCCAGCCTATGGCCCTTTTGCGCAGCCGATTCTTCGATTCTCTCAACAGTTTATGGCCGAAGAAATCGAAGCGCTATTGACAGAGCACCTGACCCAGTCCGACCCGACTCAACAGACTGACTCAAGCCAAGATAGAAACTTGACCCATGCATAATCAAGCTAAGCTGCTAGTCATAGATGATACACCGACTAATCTGGAAGTTTTAACGGAGACGCTATCTGCCAAAGGGTTTGATGTAACGGTTGCCATCAGCGGTGAGCGGGCATTAAAGCGGTTAGAGTCTTACCGACCTGACCTGATCTTGCTGGACATACAGATGCCCGGTATCGATGGCTTCGAAACTTGTCAGAGAATCAAAGCTCATCCCGAACTCGCAACCATTCCAGTCATCTTCATCACGGCGCTATCAGATGCCGACAACATTGTTAAGGGGTTCTCACTGGGTGCAGTAGACTACATTAGTAAGCCCTTCAAAGAGGCTGAACTCTTTGCTCGAATTGAGACTCACCTGCGGCTACAGCAGCTAACTCATTGTCTTTCACAGCAGGTCACTAAGAAAACCCAGTCGCTTCAGCAGGCGTTACACCAGCTAGAGTCGTCTCAGCTTCAGCTCGTTCAGCAGGAAAAGATGTCGGCTTTGGGTGAACTGGTAGCAGGTGTTGCCCACGAGATCAACAATCCCATCGGTTTTGTTCAGGGCAATGTCAAAGAGCTACAGCGAAATCTGACAGATGTCTTTTCTCACCTCAACCTTTATCAACAGCAGACCGCCAATGCCGAGATTGAAGAGCACGCGGAGGACATCGATCTAGATTTCCTGCTAGAGGATATGCCTAAAATGTTGGAGTCAATGATGGTAGGGTGCGATCGCATCCGCAACATCAGCACCAGCTTGCGGACCTTTTCGCGTGAAGATCAAGATACACAGATTCCTTTTGACCTTCACGAGGGCATTGATAGTACGCTACTCATTCTAAAGCACCGCCTCAAAGCCAATGACCAGCGACCCGAAATCGCAGTCATCAAGCACTATGGCGATCTGCCACTGGTCAGCTGCTTTCCAGGACAGCTCAATCAGGTATTTATGAACCTGTTAGCCAATGCGATCGATGCATTAGAGGAGCGCAGCCAGCAGCCTGACGGCGACCCGCTCCAAATTACAATTAAAACGATAGCGAGAGCAGACCAAGTCCATATTCACCTGCGGGACAATGGCCTAGGCATGTCTGCTGATGTACAACAACGCGTATTTGACCGTCTGTACACGACCAAGCCAGCTGGTAAGGGGACAGGTCTGGGGCTAGCGATCTCCCGTCAGATTGTTGTTGAAAAACACGGCGGTAAAATTGAAGTCGAGTCTACTCCTGATCACGGCACAGAATTTACCCTAACACTGCCTGTGAACTCCGAGGACGTGCCTCACGCTTGAAACTTGCCACTTTTTCTCCTGAGCCAATTCATTACGCTGTAGAGTCTGGAAATTCGAGAAGTCGCTACTAGTCAGGTTATCATCGCTATCGAATTACTTTCTCTATAGGGTTAAAAGGTGAGCGCATAGAGCCGCTCACCTCTAGGGCTACGTAGCGGTCGAATCAACTCTCGCCTTGTGGGCTCAGCAGGTCAATTTCTCTAGAAATGAGAAATGAGTCGGCAACGCATGCAAAGCAGGCCTGGACAGCAGGCTGAGAGTACCGAACCGTTATTTAATAGATGCAGGATATTCCTAACCTTTTGGTAGAGCAATACAAAAGAGC
>JBCCOH010000221.1:0-2935 GCA_039111275.1 Cyanobacteria bacterium P01_D01_bin.1
CTAGATGCAGACGACGCGCTCAAAGAATCGGACCAGGGGCGTAGCTTTTACACCTTCTTTAATTTTTTGATGTCGGAGAGCAAGCAGCGAGATCTGAAGGAGGCGATCACAGCAATCTATGAACTAGAGGAGTTGCGATCACTCACCCGCAACTATCGCTTTCTCCGCCGCATCATCCGCAACCTACTCAACTCAGCCGACCACATTGTGCAGTCCAATCAGCGGCTGACCGAAAAGCTCAGGCAGATGCTAGACGAGCGCAATATGAGAGAGAATCGGCGAGTGGCGGATCTGATCATAGATGTCCAGCGTCTGGCTAGACAGGCTGTGCCCGACGCCGTTAACGACTCTACCTTTTGGTATCTAAACGGGGCACCGAAAATAAATCTGGCGATGGAGCGCCCGCTACATCCGCTAGAGGCGAGTGAAGCGCCTACGTTTGCGGATATTGACTTTGCCGAGCTATCAGACGATCAGCTAGACGCAGAATTGGATGAGCTTGCCCAGCAGTTCTATGTAGATGAGACGCTGCTCACCCAGCGAATCGACCGTGCCCTAGAAGATCGAGAAAACATCGCGCTGATGGAACTGCTGGAATGGTATCCAGTGAGCCAGGGACTGCCAGAAGTGGTGGCCTATCTTGCCTTGGCGACTAAGGCCGAGCGGCATTCCGTAGAAGCTAGTACAATTGACTTGATGAAAATCAAAGGTCTGACGCCTAATTCGTGGCTTCAGCTCAAGCTACCGAAGGTTGTTTTCTATCGATAGAAGAGCGCCTAAGAACAGCGCTTGCTCTCCTGTGTCCCCTAACAGCACCCTGTCCGAGACTCCACCCTACGCCCCCGTCTTGATCAAGCTTCTGCAAGGCGTGATATACAGTGACGACGCGCCGTATTGGGATCAGCTTCAGAGCTATCTCACCCCCATTAGTGAGTACTTTGGCAAGATTGGTTTGCGTGTACAAAACTATGAAACTCAAGGGTTTGCCTATCTAGAACAGCCTGATCCAGACCCAGACGACCCGCCAGCGGAGCGACTGCCTCGCTTAGTCTTTCGGCATCGACTAAGCTTTAAGGCGACTATATTCTACGTGTTGCTGCGCGAACAGCTTAGGCAGTTTGACGCAAGCGATCAGACTGGCAGACTGGTGCTGAGCATAGATGAACTTTGTGATTTGCTTCAGCCGTATTTCTCGGAAGGTAATAACGAAGTGAAGTTTCGCAACGAGGTCAAAGCTTTAGTCAAGAAGACTGAGCGCGACGTAGGCTTTTTGAAAAAGCTGACTGGGGATGACGATAACTATGAGGTATGTCCTATCATCAAAGCTAAGATTGACGCCGAAATGTTGGAACGGTTGAAGCAGAAGTTAGAAGATTATGCAGACGATTTCTCGGACTCAGACGATTGAACCAGATAGTGAGGCCAGTAGTGAAGCGAATGGCGAGGCGGTCGCGGGCTTTCGGCTACAGCGGCTGGAGGTGCTGAACTGGGGCACGTTTGATCGGCGGCCTTGGTCGCTGGATTTATCGGGTGGGACGGCGCTGCTAACAGGTGCAAACGGTTCGGGTAAGTCCACCCTTGTCGATGCGCTGCTGACGCTGTTGGTGCCAAATCGAGG
Source organism: Cyanobacteria bacterium P01_D01_bin.1 (assembly GCA_039111275.1). Lineage (GTDB taxonomy): Bacteria > Cyanobacteriota > Cyanobacteriia > Phormidesmidales > Phormidesmidaceae > Phormidesmis. The sequence continues at coordinate 1,619 of JBCCOH010000221.1, forward strand.
CCGAAACTACAACCAGGCATCGGGAGAAGCGGGAAAGAAGAAAGAGCGGAATGAGAAGAGCTATGTCCAGGGAGCCTATGCGCGAACTCGGTCAGAAGAAGCGTATGAGTCAAAATCGAAGTTTCTAAGAGAGAAAGGCGAAATCTCTGTACTGCTGGCCTATTTTGCGGATGAGTCGCTAGATGAAGAGGTGTCGCTAGCGCAGGTGCTGTGGATGGATAAAGGCTCAGTGAAAAAGTTCTTTGCCATTGCCGATCTAGAGCTAACGATGGAGAACCTAGCTGAGTATCGAGAGATTTCGCAGCTCAAAAGGGCTCTGAAGATAAACGATGTTGAGGTCTTCGACAATTTCTCGAAATACACGCAGCAGTTTCGTAAGCGCTTCGGGCTAGCATCGGATAAGGCGCTCGATTTGTTTAACCAGACGGTGAGTATCAAGCAGATTGACGGTCTCAATAGCTTTGTGCGCGACCACATGCTAGAAGCGACTGACATGCGAGAGAAGATTGACGGCCTCATTGGCAGCTATGAGAATCTAACTATTTCTCATAACTCTATTCAGAAAGCGAGAGAACAGCTAGAAGTACTCAGCCCGCTGACCAAAGAATCAGCCAAGTTGAAAAAGATAGAGCGAGAGCTGACCGAGTTAGCGCGTTCTATCGGAATTGTGCCTGCTTTTTTTGCTGCGCGGAAGCTGACACTTTTGCAGGCAGATTTGCAGAAGATTGAGGCGGATCTGGCCAGGGCAAGAAGTCAGAAAGATAAGTGCGATCGCACCCTCACCACTCAGCGCCAGCAGGAAAAAGAGCTAGAGTTCGCGATCCAAAACGACAGCGTTGGTCAGCAGCTTCAGGCATTAAAGCAACAGATAGATCAGGTTCAAAAAGAGACTAGTCAAAAGCGAGCACAGGCCCGCCGCTATGATGATTTGGCCAAGCGGTTGGACCTGTCAGCCTATGCGGATCGCGATAGCTTCTATGCGAGCCAAGAAAAAGGAAATGCACTAGCTCAAGAAATTGACACGGCATTAGCAGAGATCGTGACCCAGCGAGACACGCTAAAAATACAGCAGGCCGATCTAGAGAAAGAACGCAATCAGCTAGAGACCGAACTGATTTCTTTGCGTAGCCGCAAAAGTCAGATCCCGAAGCAGAATTTGGATATTCGTGATCGCCTAATCCAATCTCTAAACCTAGCCGAATCCGATCTGCCCTTCACGGGCGAACTGCTACAGGTGCGCTCAGAAGAAAAGGATTGGGAAGGCGCAATCGAGCGGCTGCTCAGAAGCTTTGGCCTGTGTCTGTTAGTACCCGAAGC
>JBCCOH010000222.1:0-2792 GCA_039111275.1 Cyanobacteria bacterium P01_D01_bin.1
GTGCCAAATTCTGCACCGACTTCGCAGATCATGTTGCCGACTTCGTCGTCTAGCTCGGTGGGGAAGGGGCCTTCGCCAACGCGGGTGGTGTAGGCTTTGGCGACGCCGATGACGCGGTCAATAGCAGTGGGGCCGACGCCTGAGCCGATGCAGGCTCCACCTGCAACCGGGTTGGACGAGGTGACGTAGGGGTAGGTGCCGTGATCGAGATCTAGCAGCGTGCCCTGTGCGCCTTCAAAGAGGATGTTTTTCTTTTGCAGAGAGGCGTTGTAGATCTTGAGTGAGCTGTCGGTGATGTGCGATCGCAACCGATCCGCATACCCCAGGTACTCCTCTAGCACGTCCTCTACGTTCAACGGATCCAAACCATAGAGCTTCTCTAGCACAGTGTTCTTAGCATCGATTGTCCACTTCAGCTGTTCAGCAAAGCCATCCGCATCCATTAGATCAATCATGCGAATGCCCGTGCGCTCAGACTTATCCGCGTAGGTCGGACCAATTCCACGCTTCGTCGTGCCAATCTTCTTGCTACCGCGCTGCTCTTCGGCCGCCTGATCGATCATGCGATGGTAGGGCATCGTTACATGCGCGCTCTGAGAAATAAATAGATTCTCAGAAGAAACGTTCAGCGCCTCTACCTTGTCTAATTCTGCAATTAGCTCTCTAGGGTCAATCACTGTGCCATTGCCGATGATGCATTCGGTGTCGGGATAGAGAATACCCGATGGAATCAGATGCAGCTTAAAGGTTTGATCCTTAACGACGACGGTATGGCCAGCATTGACGCCGCCCTGATAGCGCACAACTACATCCGCAGATTTACTCAGCAGATCGGTAATTTTGCCTTTACCTTCATCGCCCCACTGAGCGCCAATAACAATAACGTTAGCCAAGAGAAATACGTTGCTAGAGTTAACCAAACAATAATTATCGCCAGGCTTTGAGTGAAGTGTCAACAACGAAAGTTGGCATTAGCTGGCATGACGCCCTGTGCAAGGAAAGAACATTCCATCAAGATTGCCGCACCCTCTACACTAAACACGCAGTAATGCGCTACAAGAAACTAATAAGTTTTTCCAGCTTTTAACTAAATTTATTGATTTGAGCTTCATGAAAGGCTAGCTGAATACAGACAAAGGATTATATCCAATGAGTTTATACGCAGAGCTTCACCGACATTTGGGCGGATCCGTAGTGCCTAGAGTGCTATGGCGCTACTTCGAGCGCAATCGCCCCGATCTTTCAGACCAGTTCGATAGCTACGGAGACTTTGAGCTGTTCTACACTCAGCCCAAAGACACACTCGAAGAATATCTCAAGCTGCATACGCTAGTTGAAAGCGTACAGACCAAAGCAGCCCTGCCCTATTTCATCTATCGACTAATTCGCGGCGCCTATATATTCGAGAACTTGGCCTATCTAGAGCTGCGCTACACGCCGTTCTACCGTACATCCGACCAGCTAAGCCATGTTGAAAGAATTGACGAAATGGCCGAGGTGATTGAGGTCGTAGGCAGAGCGAGTCAGCAGAGCGAATATCCTGTCGTCACGAAGCAAATTCTTTGCATGCACTCTAGACTGCCCTATGAAATCAACCGGGCGACCGTGGAACTAGCTGCGCAATATCCTGAGTACGTCTGTGGGGTAGACATAGCTGGTGGAGATGCGGCCTACAACCTGGAGGAGATCAAGCGTCTGTATAGCCACGCTCAAAACTTAGGGCTAAATACGACTGGCCATCTCTATGAGACCAAAGACGGCTGCTACCCAGAGCTACTGCCCTACCTCAAGCGCATTGGTCACGGCATCCAAATCCCTCTGCACTACCCAGAACTACTCAAGGACGTAGCCGCTAGAGGTCAGTGCCTAGAAGTTTGTCCTACGACCTATCTGCAAACCGGTACGCTAGATGAGATTAGTCAGCTAAAGACAGTCTTCAACCGCTGTTTTGATGCGGGAGTAGACATTGCTATTTGTACAGACAACGCCGGATTGCACAATGTTCGTCTGCCGTTTGAATACGAGAGCTTGCTGACCCATGATGTAATTGGCTTCGATGGGCTGAGCGCTTGCCAGGCGGCTGCGTTTCGGCATGCGTTTGCCTGGAGCCATCCGCATCAGCCCGCCTCTGTAATCTCTAGTCTGCTGAATGAGCAGAGAGAGCGTCAGGCGAATAGAGAATCGGTCACTCAATAGGACTCATCCTTCGATCGATCTGCTGCTATTGTGCCGTAGGCGATCGGTCGAAAATCTTGCGTTGGAAGCGCTCATCCTGATTGGCCATCTCTAGAATCTGCATGTATTCAGGCAGGGTCAATCCGCTGCCTTCGATGATGCGGATGGTGTCGGCCTCAATAGATTTCTGGATATCTGTAGCTGCGGGGGTGGTTTCGTCCTCGGGCAGTTCGGCTTGGCGATCGCTCAGCAATTGCAGTATCTGAAGATACGCTTGAGCGAACTGATTGAGCTTGTCTGGAGCCACATCACTGCTGACAACAGCTAGCCGGGCATTTGTGTGAGCCAGCGGACCCGAAATACTACTGCTAGGAAACGTTAGCACTGTTGAGAATCCTAGTAGTAGAACCAAAAGCAGCCTTGCCAGTGAAGTGCCGCTACTCGCACTGAGGTTTGCAATGAAGACAGGGGCGCAGTGACGTAAATTTTCTATTTGGGAAAAGAATATTCTGTTAAGACTGAGAAAACCGAACATTTCAATAAACGAGATTCACTACAATTGTCCTAAGCATAATTACAGACTAAGGACTTTATGACAGGTAGCCAGACTTCTGAGA
>JBCCOH010000223.1:0-2525 GCA_039111275.1 Cyanobacteria bacterium P01_D01_bin.1
ATTCAACCCTACCGTAAACCGCGAACCTGTCAGTCGCGGCCGCTGTGAATGGCCAACTGTAATTCTAATAACGGGAATATGAATGATGGGACTGTGTGTGAACTGTGTGGTCGCACCTGCCCAAAACTAACTGAGCATCATTTTTTCCCTCGTCAGGAAACCAAACGAAAGAAGAAAAGGAACCGAGCCGATCTTGGCCCAACTATCGATATCTGTCCACCCTGTCACAAGCAGATACATACCCTATTTACCAACAAAGAGCTGGCAGCCGATCTTCATTCGGCTGACCTACTGCGATCGCACCCAGCCATGATCAAATTCCTCAACTGGGTTGCCAAGCAAGATCCCTACAAGAAGGTCCGCACTCGCCGATAGACTCAGAATGGTTCGATAGTTAGTCCATCTGAGCGATCGCAATATGCTGCTCTAGGTCTTCTGACAATATCGGCATCACGTTAGCGACTACTGCTCTAATATCGGCAATCTTTTGCTCGTCGCAATACTGCAACATTTCTTCTATATCTAGAATGTCGCGATTTCGCCTAGCTAGCAGCTTCAATAAAATTAAGTAGGGCAGGGCAATCACTCTAAGTCCATCGGGTGTGATTGTAGTATTTTCGGGCTGCAGTGCGGTTCTAGCCCAAGTGAGGTCGGACGTGTAGAGCAAATCTAGCAGCTCACCTTCTATAGATCTCCAGGCACCTCCGGTAATTTCGATGCCGTCACTGCGAATGTGAATATTTTCTATCTGTGTCCAGCGCTGATGAACAAGTGCTTGCTCTAGACGTTCTGCATCGTCTGACAAAATCAGTAAATCTAGATCTTGAGTAGTCCGCGCTGGCATGTAAAAAGTGGTCGCAATGCCACCGATGATTGCGTAAGGCAGATCATTCGGTAGCAGCGCTTTGAGTCTGGGTAGAGAAAGCATTGGGGGAAGCGTCCAGACGATAGGAGGGCGAGCTGTCGTTTTGCCATGCCCACGCTTCGCGAGTTTCAATAGAGCACTTACTTTCTGTCTGCTGAGCTGTCGGCTAGGGGGTCGAGTGGCAAGCACCATAGCTGTATTACTTCAATCGAAACTGCATCATTAAAGGCAGATGATCAGACGCACTGCCTACAGTGCTGAGGACTTTGGTAGAAATTACCCCGATGGTTTTAGGCGTGTAAAAAATGTAGTCCAGTTTATATTCTGGGCTATTAGAAGGGAAGGTGAAATTTTTGCTATCCCACTGGTCTGAAGGAATGGCTGATTTGAGAACTGTAGAACTCAGCATTTCGCTGATCGAAAACTGCTTTTCGCCGTGGTCGCTACCGCTGGCGTCGATAAAGGTGCCTCGATTCAGAGCGCTGTTAAAGTCGCCAAGTAGGATAACTGGATAGGTTTTGGCGTAGTCTTCGGCGAGCGATCGCACAAATTTGGTCTGGCTGACTCTAGTCGGCTCATCAAAAGCTTCCAAATGCACGTTGATTACAATCAGCGGCTGCTCTCCTAGCTGAATCCGGGTCACCTGCGCCAGCCTATCTAGATAGAAAGCGTTGTAGTAAAAAGGATTGTCCGCCACTTTCTCTAGCACTAGGCGGTTGTTCTCTTGGATGGGATGGCGGCTGATAACCGACTGGCCCGAGAGCATCTTGCCAAAGTTGGCGCTGATTGGCCAGTAGGGAAAGGGGACGTAGTTTTTGTCCCAGCTGATGGCGATCGCGCCAAAGTCTAGAGCGATTCCCTGGGCGATCGCCTGCGACTGATCCACTTCATAAGAGCGCTTCGAGCCAAAGTCGACTTCTTGCAAAGCGACAATGTCTGGATTGAGATCCTTTAAAGCGGTAATCACCTGCTGCTGATTTGCCTCAAATCCGGCCCGGTCTAGTTTGGTCGCCGTATTGTTCGTCAGCCCTGAGAGATAGCCGATGTTGTAGCTGACGATGCTATGAATGGTTTCGCCGGGTACAAAGGTCGCGCCATAGTTGATACCTTCTGTATAGCTAACTATATCCGCATACTTTTGCTGGTTGTAGCTGCTAGAGGAGCTCCAGAAGTAGAAAAACGCGATCGCCACCGTCGGTAGTCCTACCGTCAGCCCCAACAGTTTCAGAAAAATCTTCATCACCCTACCTGAGCAAAATCCTATTTCACTTCAACATATTTTGATAGGAATGCTACCTACGGGCAATCTACTGTAAACATCCCCATTCATCCTTCCACCTACTCTCCGATAAAGGCAAAGCCCTACATCCCTCATCCTTACCCAGATATGTCCATTCGCAATGCAATCTTCTACGGCCTACTTACCTTCATTCCCGTCTCCATCGCTGCTCACTTCCTCGGTTGGAGCGACCTGATTGTATTCGTTACCGCTGCGCTGGCAATTATTCCGCTGGCTGGATGGATGGGCACGGCTACCGAAGAGATTGCGGTCGTACTTGGCCCCTCTTTTGGCGGGTTGATGAATGCGACATTTGGCAATGCTACAGAGCTAATTATTGCCATTTTTGCCCTGCGTGCGGGCTTAGTGAACGTGGTCAAA
>JBCCOH010000224.1:0-2468 GCA_039111275.1 Cyanobacteria bacterium P01_D01_bin.1
CAACGACTATTCGCAGTATCTTTCTAGCCGCACCCAAGCAGAAATTGATGCTTACCTAGCCACGGGCAACGCCCACAGCGTAATTGCTGGCAGACTTTCCTACAGCCTGGGCTTTACCGGGCCTAGCCTAGCTGTAGATACGGCCTGTTCTTCTTCCCTAGTGGCAGTGCATTTGGCCTGTCAGAGCCTGCGAAATCAAGAATGCGAGATAGCGATCGCAGGTGGCGTAAACCGCATCATAGCGCCCGAATTCAGCATCAACTTTTCTAGAGCACACATGCTCTCACCCGATGGGCGCTGTAAGACATTCGATGCGGCTGCCGACGGATTTGCGCGAGGCGAAGGCTGCGGCGCTGTCGTGCTCAAGCGGCTATCAGATGCGATCGCCCAGAGCGATTGCATTCTGGCGCTCGTGCGGGGCACCGCAGTCAACCAAGACGGTCGCAGCGGCGGTTTGACCGTTCCCAACGGACCCTCGCAGCAGGCAGTGATTCGCCAGGCTCTAGCAAATGCTGGCGTGCAGCCAGCGCAGGTGAGCTACATCGAAGCGCATGGGACAGGAACAGCGCTAGGAGATCCAATTGAAGTAGGGGCGCTAGGCGCTGTCTTTGAGCAAAGCCATTCTGTTGAAAATCCTTTGAGAATTGGATCGGTAAAAACTAACATTGGCCACCTAGAGGCCGCGGCAGGGATTGCGGGTTTGATCAAAGTCGTGCTAGCTATGCAGCACGATAGTCTGCCTAAACATCTGCACTTTAAGGCGCCAAACCCTCATATTGACTGGGCCGCACTGCCTATTGAGGTCACTCAGCAGCCGACCGTCTGGCGCGATGCTGACAAGCCGAGAGTTGCAGGCGTTAGCTCCTTTGGATTTAGCGGAACCAACGCTCATGTTGTCATCGAATCTGCGTTTAAGGTCGCACCGTATAGTCAGGTGGTATCTGGTCAGGCGCTATCTAGTCAAGCAGACCAGCCCAAAGCTAATGAGCTTGAAGCTGACGCTCACCTGCTGACGCTATCGGCTAAGAGCCCAGCGGCGCTAGAAGAGCTGGCCGCGCAGTATGCCAGGCGCTTAGCGCAGGCTAAGGATAAGCCGACGCTAAGAGAGGTGTGCTGGAGCGCAGGGGTGGGGCGATCGCACTTTTCCTATCGGCTGGCGCTTGCTGCTAGCTCTGTTGCCGAGGCAAAAGCTCAGCTTACTGCTTACGGGCAAGCCTCCCCAGGTAAGGCCATCGTAGGTAAAGCTAGCCAGCAGGCGCCTCGTGTTGTCTTTCTCTTTACTGGACAGGGTACGCAGGCAGTGGAAATGGGGCGCGAGCTATACGATAGCGAACCTGTTTTTCGAGCTGCTATCGACCGCTGCGACCAGATTTTAACAACAGAGTTTGATCGCTCTCTTCTAAGCATTCTCTATCCTGCAAAGGCATCGTCAGAAAGCGACAGAGCGCTAATAAATCAAACTGAGAACGCGCAGCCAGCGCTGTATGCGATCGCCTACGCTCTAGTTGAACTTTGGAAGTCGTGGGGCATTACGCCTAAGTGCGTTCTAGGCCATAGCGTTGGAGAATACGCGGCGGCAGCCACCGCTGGCATCGTAGCTTGGGAGGACGGGCTTAGGCTAATTGCCCATCGCGGCCGGCTGATGCAGACGCTGCCGGCCGGGGGAGGCATGGCCGCCGTCATGGCTGCTGCTACTCAGGTAGAGCCCTACTTACAAACAGGCGTCGTCATAGCAGCAGAAAATGGTCCTGCAAATACGGTGCTCTCCGGTCCGCAAATGGCGTTAAAAGCCGTACTTTCTACGATAGAAGCGCAGGGAATTCAGGCTCAAAAGCTCAAAGTCTCCCACGGGTTTCATTCACCACTAATGCAGCCAGTCCTAGAAGAATTTGAGACGATCGCACAGAAATTTGCCTACTATCGCCCTCAGATCGAGATGATTTCTACCGTCACCGGAGAGAGTGTCGGCAATATTAGCAACTGGGCTAGGTACTGGAGAGATCATATTCAGCAGCCAGTTCGGTTCTGGAAAGGGATGAGTTCACTAGTCAATAAGTATGAACATTTCGTAGAAATTGGACCCAAGCCCGTCTTGTCTACGATGGGCCAGGTCTGTTTGGCTCACGCCAGCCAGGCTTCACAGAACCCATCTTCACAGAATCCGCCTCTACAGAAACCAACAGACACAGCTTCTACAGCGTCAAAGCAGTGGCTACCAAGCTTATACCCCAACCGCTACGGTACTCGAAACGATAGGCAAACAATCCTTTCTAGTCTGGGCTGTCTGTACGTGCGCGGCGCAGCTATTGCCTGGCCTGATCGAGCTGCCTATCGGGTCGAACTGCCAACCTATCCATTCCAACGCAAGCGCTACTGGATAGATGTCGATAGCTCTAGTCATAGCTCTAGTCATAGCTCTGGTCATGGAGCGATCGCACCATCGCACAGCTCATACCCAACTAGCGCCG
>JBCCOH010000225.1:0-2427 GCA_039111275.1 Cyanobacteria bacterium P01_D01_bin.1
CTTCGGTCGTCTCATCTTCCAATATGCATCGTTCAACAACAGCCGTTCACTCCACTTCTTGTTGGGTGCATGGCCTGTAGTGGGCATCTGGTTCACAGCGCTGGGTATTTCTACCATGGCGTTCAACCTGAACGGTTTCAACTTCAACCAGTCCATCATCGACTCACAGGGTCGTGTGATTGGTAGCTGGGCGGACGTCTTGAACCGTGCGAACCTAGGTATGGAAGTAATGCACGAGCGTAACGCTCACAACTTCCCGCTAGACCTAGCGGCTGGCGAAGCAGCACCTGTTGCTTTGACTGCTCCTTCTATCAACGCGTAATAGTCACTGAGATGACTATCGTTTGATAGGAGCAACTGAATAGAACAAAGAGCCCCCGGTACTACTCGAAAGAGTTTGTGCCGGGGGTTTTTGCTGTTTGAGATAACAAGCCTGAGCGGAGTCGTAGAGCTTTGCTCTTCTCATAGAGTAGGGCGGCTACTGTTGCTAAGTGTTCATAAATCGGTTGAAGATGCCTAGCACAGACTGTTTTACCTTCTGGCGTCTTTGCCAGCTCTCAAAATCTTTTTGGTAGCGATAGCCAGACGACTGGTAGGCGCGTAAGCCGTGGAGAGCTAGCCCGATGCCCCAAGTCAGAATGAAGAAGGCTGCAAAACTAATACCACCTGAGATTGAAATGTTGAGCAGTAGTAAAAAGCCATTGACAACGCCGTAGCGGATAAGGTGATGCTGGAAGTTCTGACGGCGCTGTTGGTTGAATATCAGCTGCTGAGCGGATTCGCTTTTAAGCGCTAGCCATTCCTTTTCTGCTGACCATAGCGTTTCGGGGGCGATATTGAGCTCGGTAGCGATTTCGGAAAGCTGTAGGCGGGTGAGTTCGCCGGATTCGGTTTCTTTGGCGATCGCAATCTGTAAAATCTGCTGAGCTTCCTCGCTAGCGTAGAGGTCTGCCATGATACGGATGGGGCTGTTGGGTGTTTTCTTAGTTATAGACAACTTTGCGGCAGTTGCGTAGTAGAGAAAACCAGATCGTAGCTGGGCAGACTGTGGGAAACCATCAAGTTTGCATAGTATTAAGGGAAGTATCACCATGGCTCAGCTTGTTCCGGTCCAGCTAGAAGACGGCAGCGAGATCTATATAGAGGCAGAAAACGGCGCTGAGATTTCGCCAACGCTCGAAGCAGAGGCCAGCTCAATTGACTCGGAAGAAGAAGTCCGTGGTGGGCAGAAAGGATTTCCAGGATTTGGTGGCTCTCGTGGGTTTGAGAATATGCCTGGTGGAAATGGGGGCGGCGAACAGAGATCGGCAGCTTCGATCGCCGCTCAAAGCTTCAAAGCGATCGAAGGCACTATCCGCACCTACACCAGTCAAACGCTGAATTCTTTCAAGAACATGGGCAACACCGATATCCATAAGGTGACTCTACAGTTTGGAGTCACCATCGGTGGTGAGGCAGGTGTTCCCTATGTGACAAAAGGCACCGCTGAAAGTAATTTGAGCATCACAGTAGAATGCGTCTTCGATAGAGAAGAGTAAGCTTTAGTCAGTTTATGGCGGGTGACAGGATTCTCCTTAGAAGGTCTGTCGTCGGCTGTAGGCGACTGTATTTACGGCATACGTCATCTACAGCTTGCTTTCTAGCGTGTCGTTTAGTCGCTGTATCGTAGCGTCTAGCCTCTCTGTAGGGGTAGGCTCTGATGATGCTGCGGCGGCAACTTCTTCTGTACGCCTGAACCTAGCGAAAGCACGAACTACTAAAAAAAGCACGAAGCCGACGATTACAAACTTAATCACCGCGGCTAGAAAGATACCGTATTTGATCCCTCCTGCCGACAACAGGGCAATATCTTCAACCCCTGCCAATCTCAGTACAGGCTGCAAAAGAATTGGGGTGATGATGTCTTCGACCAAAGAGGTGATGATAGCGTTAAAGGCCGCACCCAAAACAACCGCAACAGCAAGATCGACTACGTTACCGCGCAGTAGAAATTCTTTGAAGTCGTTAGTAAAGCTACCAATAGAGCTAGCGGCTCGTCCTCTATATCGATTGATCATCTGTACATCCTGGTAATTTGGAATATGGCGTTTCCCGGATGCATCCGGGAAACGCGAGTCACTTGACCTGCTGTCCATTAAGGCCTTCAGCCTGCGAACTGTACCTCAGTCAAGTGACAAACGCTATAGTCTCAGCAGATTCTATTCCATGCGAGCCTTGCTCGTCCTAGGAATTCAATCGCAAATATTAGCTATTGATACTCACCTTATGACTACTGTTGTTGTCGCTACTGGAAATCCAGGGAAGCTGGCCGAACTGAAGGACTACCTGAAAGAATTGGATTGGACGCTAGCGCTCAAGCCTAAGGAGATTGAGGTTGAAGAAACCGGCGTGACGTTTATTGAGAACGCTCGGCTGAAGGCGTCGGAA
>JBCCOH010000226.1:0-2396 GCA_039111275.1 Cyanobacteria bacterium P01_D01_bin.1
GCGGGCCTGAATGTAGAGGTCGCGCAGCAGGGGCTATTGGCACTAGCTTCAGAGACGCAGGGACATATGCAGGTCTCTGACAGTGGAGAGATTGCCTACGAATTTTCTAAAAACTTTCGCAGCGTGCTGCGCAATAAGTATTGGCAGCTGCGTGCTCAAGAGACGCTATCTAAAATTTGGGGCGCGCTGTTTTATGTGATTCGGATATCGTTCGGCATCATGTTGATGCTGTCGATTGCGCTGATCTCTATCGCGATTATTGCCCTTGTGGTGGCGGCAAGTAGCCAGGGTGGTGGTGGCAACAACCGCGACGACCGTAACGGTGGCGGCGGGTTTATCTTTTTCCCGACGAACTTTTTCTATCTGTTCGATTTTAACTATGGGCGGGGCAGAAGGCGCTATCCGAATCGAGGCGGTCGTCGATATGGCGGAGGTTATGGGTCAGGCAGAGGCCGCTCTAATCAGTCCAGTGAGAAGCTGCCATTTCTAGAAGCGGTTTTTTCTTTCTTGTTTGGTGATGGCGATCCGAATGAGGATTTAGAAGAGAGACGGTGGCAGGCAATTGGTAGTGTGATTGCGAATAATGGCGGGGCGATCGCAGCTGAACAAGTCACCCCCTACCTAGACAATCTAGGCGAAGGCTCAGATCGAGAGTACGAAGACTACATGCTGCCCGTGCTCACCCGCTTCAACGGTCAGCCTGAGGTCAGCCCGACTGGAGAGATGGTCTACTACTTTCCAGAGCTGCAGGTATCGGCAATGCAGCGAGGTAAAGCCGCTGTCAGCGCTTACCTCAAAGAAGCCAAGCGCAAATTTACCAGTGCCACCTCCGACCAGGTAATGATTTCTATCGGTCTTGGTGCATTGAATCTAGTGGGTGCGCTAGTGCTATGGAATCTGCTGCAAACTAGCACCGTTGATATCGAATTTATCGCCTTCATACAATCTATTTACTGGCTACTTGCAGGATATGGCACAGCATTTCTGGCTATTCCTTTGATTCGCTACTACTGGATGCTAGGGCAGAACGCCAAGATTGAGAAAAGGAATGACGAGAGAGCCCTGAGAGCCACGGCGCTAAACCGTTTAGGTGCTTCTTTCCAGCAGAAGCTGGCTTTTGCCCAGCAGTTCGCAGCTCAGAAGGTACTGAACGAGAAAGACGCTGTTTACAGTACAGAGACAGATTTGGCGGATCAAGGCGGCGATCCTGATGAAGCTGACTTTCTACGTAGGCTAAATGAGATTTAGGAAAGGACGAAGATAGTAATACAATTACACTACCGCTGTAGAGAAAGTATCAGCCAATGAGTGAGCGCCTCGACAGAATTGAAAGCATTCTAAACGCCACTGCTGAGAACGGGCGGCGTACTGACGAACGACTTGATCGTGTGTCAGCTAAGCTTGAAAGTGTGTCAGTTAAGCTTGATCGCGTGTCGGATAGGCTTGAAAGCGTTGCCGCTCAGCAGGAGAAGAACACTAGCGATATCGATACGTTGGTAGGTGCAGCAGCGACTTTTGCTAGTGACTGCGAAGCCTTGAGTCGAAAAATTGATGAAAGCAATCAACGTTTTGATACGCTACGAGCGGAGAACATAGCTGACCGCGCAGAGTATCGACGGCAGAACGAAGAAACCAACGCTCGCATTGAAGCGGAAAGAGCAGAGTATCGACGGCAGAGTGAAGAAACCAACGCTCGTATTGAGGCAGAGCGAGCAGAGTATCGACAGCAGAATGAAGCAACTAATGCCCGGATTGATGCAACCTTGGGCCGGATTGATGCTCAGCAAGAGGTCATTCAGCGGTTACTGGCGGAATTGATACAGACTAATCGTGATGCTAGTAGGTTGCGCGATCGCGTTGACACCCTAGAGCAGGCTAGCTAGAACTCAAGTCAAAATTGCTCCACCCATCAGCTTCTGATACCGCCGTTCTAGCTCCTTTTCCATCAGTGGCCAGCGAGTCAGCCCGTCTCCATCCTTGCTCTCTTGTGCCAGTATATTGGCCGCAGCTGTCCTGGCAATTTCTAAAACCTCTTGGTCCTCTACTAAGCTGGCTAACGCAAAGTCGGGCAGACCGGACTGACGAGTTCCCAGCACTTGCCCCGGTCCCCGAAAGCGCATATCCATCTCAGAAATAAAGAATCCATCCTGTGACTGTTCCATCACCTGCAGCCGCTGCATGGCCACATCGCTTTTGCTATTGGTCATCAGCAGACAAAAAGACTGATCGCCGCCGCGTCCTACCCGGCCCCGTAGCTGGTGGAGCTGTGAGAGTCCGAACCGCTCGGCGTGTTCGATCAGCATAACGGTGGCGTTCGGTACGTCTACGCCCACTTCAACAACGGTGGTAGAGACTAATATCTGCGTAGCCTGCTCGCGGAAAGCACTGATTGCAGC
>JBCCOH010000227.1:0-1955 GCA_039111275.1 Cyanobacteria bacterium P01_D01_bin.1
CAAACTGCCTAATCCCAAAGGCTAGGGCAATGCTAAGGCCAACCGTCTGGAGAGCTTCTACCCAAAGTCGGGGCTGCTGCTTGGTCATTACGCTACGAAAACAGTTCACTATCAACAAGTATTGATAATGTACCCGTCAGTCAGTTAGAACATGGCGTGTTTTATGACAATTCAGCCTGCGGCCCCGACATTAGAACGGTCAATCCAACCCACCAATGCGCTGTAGCGGCCAGAACCGGACGACGGCTCTACCAATAATGCTTTCGCGGGGCAAAAATCCCCATACGTGCCCATCCGAGCTGCTATTGCGATTGTCGCCTAGTACCAAATACTCATCAGCGGGAACGACCTGTGGTCCCCAGGTGTAGGCCGGAGGCGCTTCGATGTAGTCTTCTTCTAACGCTTCACCGTCTATAAAGACTCTGCCTTCTTTGACTTCTATCTCATCACCTGGCAGGCCAATAACCCGCTTGATGTAGGCATCTTTTGTATTGGAATGCGCTGCGTCTAGCGCTGCTTGGGGAGCGCGAAAAACAATAATATCGCCGCGTTTGGGCGGATTGAAGTGATAGCTGATTTTTTCGACGACCAGGCGGTCGTCAATTTCTAGCGTAGGTAGCATCGATTCTGAAGGGATAAACCGAGCTTCTGCGACAAACTGACGAATGCCCAGCGCTAGAAAGATGCTAAGGGCAACCGTTTGCAGTCCTTCAATCCACGGATTTTGTTGCTTTTCAGACACAGCTCTTATGAATTCGACAGTTGAAAGAGTATAGACGTTTAGATATACGGTTTGGCTACGGTTGTGGATGCTCCGCTGCTTTTGATTAAAACATTAAAATTGACAGGGGGTTTAGCGCAATAGCGTTCTATCACTTTAATCATAGTGACGGTAGGCTTTAGGAAAACTGTGTAAAGCAAATTGTATAAAGCAGACCGTGCAAAGCAAATTGAGTTGACCTATGACGCAAATGCCGTTAGTGATTCGAGAGGCGCAGGTATTGCTGCCATCTGGAGAGCTGGAGACCAAAGAGGTAGCCGTTGCCGATGGCAAGATTACAGCGGTAGGGACCCATTTGGAAGTTTCTGAACAGGCTAGAGTCATTGACGGACAGGGACTGACGCTGCTCCCAGGCGTGATCGATCCACAGGTACATTTTCGCGATCCGGGGCTAGAGCACAAAGAGGATTTGTTCACGGCCTCTCGCGCCTGTGCCAGAGGTGGGGTGACTTCTTTCTTAGAAATGCCCAACACGCTGCCGCTGACAACGACTCAGCCTGTTTTGACCGATAAGCTGGCGATCGCAGCTTCCAAAAGCCTAGTCAACTACGGCTTCTTCATTGGCGCCACCGCCGAAAATTTAGACGATCTGCGCACTGCTAATCCCACCTGCGGCATCAAGATCTTTATGGGCTCCGCGCACGGTCCGCTCTCGGTCGATACGGCTGAAACCATCGAGCCAATCTTTGCGGTAGGCGATCGCCTGATCGCTGTCCACGCAGAAGATCAGGCCCGGATTATGGCCCGCCGTGAGCAATTCGCAGGCGAAACCGACCCGGCCACCCACACCAAAGTTCAAGACAACGAAACGGCTTTGCTCGCTACCAAGCTGGCTCTGAGCTTCTCGAAAAAATATCAGCGACGGCTGCATATCCTCCACATGTCGACTGGAGAGGAAGCCGAACTGCTGCGCAAGGACAAACCTAGCTGGGTAACCGCAGAAGTCACACCTCAGCATCTGCTGCTAGATATCAGCGCGTACGAAAAGCTTGGCACGCTAGCGCAGATGAACCCGCCCTTGAAGTACGAACGTGATCGCGAACTCCTCTGGCAGGCCCTGCTAGACGGCGTCATCGACTTCATCGCCACCGACCATGCCCCCCACACCCTGGAAGAAAAAGGCAAAGGCTATCCCAATGCGCCCTCTGGTATGCCCGGTGTAGAGACTTCGCTA
>JBCCOH010000228.1:0-1955 GCA_039111275.1 Cyanobacteria bacterium P01_D01_bin.1
AGATTTGTTAGTCCTAGAGTCGTTTCAGAACATTGCTATCTCTACACCGAGCAGGCTGCTAGAAATAAAACAGATAGAGGCAGACTAGCTCTGCAATCGAGGATTTGCTTTCATTAGCTGCTGAACCTGTTCGGCGTGGTATGAACTGCGAGTCAGCGGTGAGGAAACGACTTGCAAAAAGCCCATTTCTTCACCAGCGATGCGCCAGGCTTCAAATTGCTGCGGCGTGACGAAGGTATCTACGCCCAAGTGCTTTTGGGTGGGCTGCAGGTATTGACCGATGGTGACGATGTCGCAGTCGACGGCACGCAAGTGGCCTAGAACCTGACGGACTTCGGCGTCGGTTTCACCTAGGCCGACCATGATGCCCGATTTTGTGTATGTCCAGGGTGCGATCGCCCGCGCCTGCTCTAGCAATTCCAAACTCCGCTGATACTTCCCTTGGGGCCGCGTTCGCTTGTATAGCCGAGGCACTGTCTCTGTATTGTGGTTCAATACCTCCGGTCGCCCTTCTAACAGCAGCGTCTTCAGCGCCTGCCAATTCCCACAAAGATCCGGAATTAGGACTTCAATAGTGGTCTGCGGCGAAACCTTCCGCGTCTCTTCGATGCAGCGGATAAACTGACTGACCCCGCCATCTGGCAAATCATCGCGATTGACTGAAGTAATCACCACATGCTTTAGCCGCATGTGCCTGACGGCTTCTGCTAGATGCACTGGTTCAAGTAGATCGAGCGCTCTGGGCGACTTGTCAAAATCAATATCGCAGTAGGGGCAAGCGCGTGTACAGGCCGGACCCATAATCAAAAAGGTCGCCGTGCCGACGCTGAAGCATTCGCCAATATTAGGACAAGAGGCTTCCTCGCAGACGGTATTAAGACCCAAGTCCTGCAAGATACCTTTGACATTGCCGACCCGTTCCCATTGCGGTGCCTTTACCCGTAACCAATCCGGCTTTACTACCACGCTAGAAATATCTCTCCATAGCTGCGTTTTCCCATAATCGCTGTTCCCACAATTGCTGGCAAAGTGTAAGAATGATTCTAACAAGGGGACGGTGATTACGCGATGCAAAGACAATCCCCCATCACTCGCTGTTTTGTCGGATTGTGCTTTGGTTCGGCGGTGGCTTTGGTTGCTCTAGAATGGCGCAATCCTTTTCCGGAGTCTGTTATCACACCCGATAACCTATCTGATATCAGTCCTCATCGGCCTGCTTTTGCTCAGCTGCCCCAAAGCAGTTCCTTCTCTCTTGCTAGTTCCGACCAGGTGGCTGAGCGGCTGCCAGTAACCCTGCGGCTCTCTCTCGAAGGCCGCTATTTGGAGGTAGAGTCCCTAGATAAACCAACCATCCGATATGAGGTTGCGGTTGGTCAAAGCAGCTGGCAAACGCCTACTGGCAGCTTCGAAATTACTAGCATGATCGAACAGCCTAGCTGGCAGCATCCCATCACTGGAGAAAACATTCCACCTGGACCTGACAACCCGCTGGGCGATCGCTGGATTGGATTCTGGACAGATGGAAAAGCGCAGATTGGGTTCCACGGAACTAATCAGGAAGAGCTTATTGGTCAGGCGGTCTCTCACGGCTGCGTGCGGATGCGCAATCGAGACATTCGCGATCTCTACAGCAGAGTCGGAATAGGAGTTGCTGTAGAAGTATTTTGAGCTGTAGAAGTATTTTGACAAGAGCAGAGAACTTTATAAAAGCTCATCTGTGGCCATCCTCATACGGTACCAGTGAATGGCTGCAGCCACGCCACAGCTGCATTTTAAAGCAGCTACACTCCAATAAAGGAAGACTGCCAAAGCTAGCTGTGGTACGTGTTTAGCGTCCCTATACGGTTAGCAGTAAACCCGTTATGAAAAAGAGAGCTTAAGGTAGAAGTCTACCGATTCATAGTCCTCGTTCATTGAGAAACGCGTCACTCTCTACCAATCAGTATCGCCCGGAA